>NZ_JBAKGW010000010.1:0-188126 GCF_049065515.1 Serratia sp. SA088 | reverse complement strand
CTGCGGTTCAACGGCGGCAACGCGCCGTTCGTGGTGGACAGCGTGCCGGTGTCGCGTGACGGCATGGTGCTGAAGGCGGGGGCGGAAGTGGCGGTGAACGAGAACGCCACGCTGTCGCTGGGCTACGGCGGGCTGCTGTCGCAGAACCAYCAGGACAACAGCGTCAACGCCGGTTTCACCTGGCGCTTCTAAGCCAAGCGGTCATTACAAGGGTCAACGGAGCCGGCATGCCGGCTCCGTTTTTATTTGCGGCTGTGGGGTGAGAACGTATGATGGCCGGCTCCAGGGCAATAAAAAACCGGGACCCTGACGGATCCCGGCTTAAAAGTGGGTAAAACAGATTAGCGCTAAAGGCTCAAGCCCCGTTTTGCTTATGCAGTCCAAGCGATGTGAGCATCGTCTCAGTAGCGGCAACGGAACAAATTTTCCCTGGTGTTACTATGGTTATTATTAAAAATCATGCTGGTGTTATTTTTTATAGTGTATTGCTGTATGTCTCTTTTGATACCATGTTTGACGATACAACATGGTATGTCAAGCAACGTTTTTAACGCATAATTGCATGGGATGCTAGTTTTAGGTGTGGCTTTTTCAGCAGAAATAATCAAAACGACTGATAAATCAGTAAAAAAAATCGAAGGAACAAATGGATAACAATCATCAAAAATTCGATTCACAGTCGATTGCCAATCGGGTCAGGGAGCTGTTTTTACATTACGGGATTGGAAAACGTCAGCATGCCCGCGAACTCAGCCGCATCTTGGATCTGAGTTTTTCACATGCGCACCGCAAATTGAAAGGGCAGAGCCCCTGGACGCTGGAACAGATCAACAGCGTCGCGGCCGCGTTGGGAGAAACGCCGGCGGCGATCGCCGATTTGAGCGCCGAACACGAGACGACCGAGCCAAACATGGCGCGTGATGCCATCTTTTTCGTGGCGGGGGTGGCGATGCCTTGCGTCGGGCACATTGGCGATGAACTTTCTGCCGGGCGGCCGGCGGAATTTGTGGCGCTGCGTGTGGAGGGGCAATGGCATATCTATCGCGCCGATGAGGCGCCGGCAGGTCTGCGTTACGGCGTCGAACTGATAGAAATCCGGCCCGGCTACGGCGATGACGAGCGGTTGAGCATCGCGGTATTGGACGATTCGCATCAGGCGGCCGATGAGCTGGCCAAGTACCTCGGCGGCTGCGGTTTCAACGCAGTGGCGTTTTACGATGTCGACAGCTTCTGCCAAGCGTTGCAGCAAAGCCTGTTCGACGGTTACGTGGTGGACTGGCTGATCGGTGAGGAAACGGCGGATCGCTGTATCGCCACCATCCGCGCCTCCGACAACCCGGACGCGCCGGTACTGGTGCTGACCGGCGAACTGGGCACCGACCGACGCGAGTCGGAGATCGCTCAGGCGATGCGCGAGTACGATGTGCTCGGTCCTTATGAAAAACCGGTGCGGCTCCATGTGATCGAAGCCGCACTGCAACGCTGTTTTAATCTTTAGCGGGGAACACCTCGGCCAGTGCGCTCGACAGCGCATCCAGCCGAACCGGTTTCATCAGGTAGTTATCGAACAGGGCGCGCTGATCCGCCGTCAGCTGCTCCGGCGTATAGGCGCTGATGCCGATGATTGGCACATGGCGGTTGGGGCCGCGACGATTGCGCAGCTGCCTGGCCAGGGCGGCGCCGTCGATGCCCGGCATCTGCAGATCCAGCAACAGCGCGTCGTAAGGGCGTCTGAGCAGCTTCTGCAACGCGCGCTCCGGCGAGTCGCACAGTTCGTGCTGGTAGCCCAGTTTGTCCAGCAGCGCCGCAAAGGCGTCACCCACCGACTTGTTGTCATCCACCACCAGCACCTGCTGCGGCTTTTGCTGCAGGGGGGCATTGGCGGCGGCGGGCTCGTCGGCGCGCTCTTCTTCACTGATCTGCACCGGAATGCTGACGATAAAGGTGCTGCCTTTCTTGATTTCGCTGTACACCGTGATGGTGCCGTTGAGCAGCGTCACCAGGCCGTGTACGATCGCCAGCCCCATCCCCACGCCGGCATACTGTTTGGTATGCGACTGATCCAACTGGGTAAAGGGTTTGAAGATCTGATCGAGCTGGTCTTTTTCGATACCGATGCCGGTGTCGGTCACTTCGATGATCAACGAATTGCCGCCCGGCTGGCGGCGCAGGCAGCTGTGCAGCGTAATGCTGCCGCTTTCGGTGTATTTGTAGGCGTTGGTCAGCAGGTTGACGATAATCTGCCGGATGCGCAGCGGATCGGAGTGCACCAACAGGTGGCTGCACTCCACTTCGCAGCTCAGTTTGACCTGCTCTTTGCGGGTCAGGGTGGCGATTTCATTGGCGGTTTCCGCGATCAGCTTCTGCGCGTCGAACGGCACGATGCGCAATTCCATCATGCCGCTGTCGAGGTGCGCGTAGTCGGTCAGATCCTTCATCTGGCTTTCGATTTGCTGTGCGGCGGTCTCCAGCCGCTGGAAAGTGTCCGCATGTTCCGCCGACACCCGGGTGTTCACCAGCACGTCGATGGCCGACATCACGCTCTGCAATGAGGTGCGCAGCTCGTGGCCGATGGCGCCGAGAAAGGCGTTTTTGGTGCGTGTCGCTTTCTCCGCCTCAATGGCCTTGGCCTGCTGGCGAATGGTCAGCCGCTGCTGGCGGAACACGATCAGGGTGATGGCGATCAGCGCGATCACCGAGAACATGACGATCACCAGCCCATAGAAAATAATGTGCCGTTTCTCGATGTAGTCCTCATAGGCGGCGGTGCGCTGCTTCACCTCGGCGTGGTCGGTCAGGTTGGCCATTTCGATGGCGTAAGGCTTGATGGCCTTCATGGCCGCGAAAACCTGGCTGAAGTCGATTTTCGGGTTATCCAGCAGTTTATCGATGCGATCCATCTGCAGGCGCATCTGCTTGACCACTTCCGGGTAGCCCGGCTCGGCGTACAGCGGTTGCGTGGATTCGGAGACGGTTTCCAGCACGTAAAAGCGCGAATAGAGGATTTCGAATCGCAGCCGCAGGTTGTCGCTGTCCACCTGCGGCGCGTGGCTCTGCTGCTCGACGAACGTGTCGAATTCCGCCAGCTTGATGGAGAACTTGGCGATCGACCAGGAGTAATTCTCCTGCGTGCCGGCGATGGCATACAGCCCTTTTTTCGACAGGGTGGCGCTGTAGTAATAGAGCGTGACGGTCGAAGCCACTAAAAACAGCGCGGCAAAGATGGCCGGGATCGCCAGCCTGCTGCCGTTCTTAAAGGTCGTCAGCTTCATTTGATCACGATCCTGTCGACTTGCCAGATAAAGCGTGAATTGTACAACGGCGAGTTCAGTTCAGGCCCGGCGGCGTCGCGCGGGTAAACCAGGAACAGCGGGCCGAAGTTTCTGAGCTTCAGCATTTCCCCGTCCATCTTGTAGGCCAGGATCATGTTGTATTTCTTGACGTCGGACAGCGGCACGTCGATGTAATAATCGTTCAGCGCATAGAAAGTCAGCGTCTCGCCCTTGGCGCCGACGCGCTCCAGGATATCGGCCACCGAAATCCCTTCAAATTTTCTCTGCGGCGTCCAGGAGGTGGAGGTGGTGATGCTGCGCACCGGCATCGCCAACAGCTGCTTATCGGTGAACAGATAGCTTTTTTTGACCGGGTCGGTCACGTTGTCGATCTTGCCCGCCACTTCCAGGGTAAAGCTGAGCGCGCTGCTCTGGGCGATAATCAGGGCCACGCAGGCCATCGCAAGGGTTTTGCATAGTTTGAACAGCATCGGCGTTCTCCAGAGGCGCGGGGAGGTTTGTATCAGTCCCGCTAATTTATCAGGCAGAATAATGGCAGAAAATGGGGGAGCGTGTCGAAAAGAATGGTCGCCGCGCAAAAATTTGACGTATTTCCGGTTAGCGTTCAGGGAATAAGTCCGCGATTTCGCTGAATTGATATGCGCTAAAATAAAATCCTCCCCATTATAAAAATAATGGGGAGGCGGGTAAACGGCGCAACTTACGCTACGGCCAGCGCGTCGCCATGAACGTCATTGACGCCAACCAACTGAATATTATTGCCGTCAGCCTGCGAGAAATATAAATGATCGCTTCGGCCGACGCCGTTCAAAAATACCAACGTATCTGAACTGTCGAACTGCTTGTTATTGTTGTCATCAACAAACAGCAGCGTGCTGTTTTGGAAGCTGATCGCCCCGACGTTGCTGGAATCGAAGCTGAACTTGCCGATTTGCGTCAGGTCGCCAAACAGCTTGGCCAGCCCTTCCTCGTTGTGAGGGTAGTAATGGTTCAGCACATTGTTGACGTTGGTTTCAAACTGATAATAGCTGACTTTTTCCGTTTTCACGGCTTGTCCCTGGCTCTTGTCCATACTGACTGTGATCCCGGATTTCGCCAGCGTCAGCGTGTTGGCGGCATTGTCATCAAAGTTATCGACGCTCACGCCGCGATTGAGGTTGCTCTCGATGATATTGATGGACGAGACAGAGCCTTTGTTCGCGACGTATTCAACGTTGCCGCCAATGTTGATTTCACTGTTGCTGGCGCGCGCGCCGATAATCGTATGATCCTGGTCTGATGGGGATTGACCCATCGAACCGATGTAGACTTCCGCCGCGCGATCCGGCGTTTCAGATTGCAACAGGCTATACAGGATTTTGCTCAGCCCAAATTGATCCGACTGCGAAATGTCATAGGTCAACTTGACACCGTCGGTGGCTTTGCTCAGATCGATTTTCGACAAGTGGGTAAACTCGTCGGTGACAGACAGGCTGACGGTCTTATCGCCCGCGACGTCAATGCGGCCGATTTTTTCATTATGCCCGGTGAGTGCGACGCTGTTTTCGCCAAGTTCGCTGCCGATGGAGTCAATCGTCAGTTTGCTGACGTTGGCGTTGCGGCCGTCATCCGTGGACAGATTGATTTTGCCCGCGCCGAAGGAATCATAATCGATGCCCATCGAAGAGAGCGTGATTTTCAGGCTGGAAGACAGCACGTCAAACATGATTTCTTTACCGTCCACAAAGGGAGAGTTAAAGAAAATGTTGGCGGTATTGGCGCTGACGTCAGGAATGGAGGCGTCCCCGTATACCAGGTTTACCGTATCCTTTGAATTGACGGTCAGGTAGTTGAGGCTGTCCGCATAGTCGAGCTTGGCGTTTTGGTACTGCGCAATCGTCAGATAGATCGATTTTAACGTGGTCAGTTCCGCAGATGTTAAATCGTGCACTTTGGTGTCGTTGATATCCGACTGCAGGATGTCGTTGGATACGCTGATCTTGGCGCTTTGCGCATAGTTCAGGCTCTGCGCGATGTCTTTTTCGAACAGATGCTTTTGGATGATGATGTTTTGGTCATGTGAGTCGCTGTTGCGTAGAGACTCAATGATTTCCGTCGTGATTTTCGCCTTGTCGCCAATGCTGATGTAATGCGCCAGCTCTTCGGCGGAAGGCTGCTTACCGTATACACCCTGGTAAACCTGCGCAATGTACTCGTTGAGCGGCTTGTTGGTGGCCTTCTTGTTGAACTCATCGGTGTAGATGATTTTCCCCACCAGATCATCGAAGCCAAAGACCGCATCGTGCTTGCCCCAATATTGCAGGCCAAGTGCGTCGACGTCGCGGTTAGGCACGGCCAGGTATACCGAAGCCGCCTCTTCGCGGCTCACGGTATCGACGAGCGCGCCGTCGCTCTCTAACCGTGTCGCTTCCGCCAGCGCCGCCTGGGCGTTGACGTCGGAAGATGTAGCCACCGATTGCAGCACGTCGATCATGACCTGGCCGCGTTGAGCGCCGGCGGTGATTTCCGTCAGGTAGTGGTTCAGCTCAGCGGCTGTCGCGTCGCGTTGGTAAACGCTGTTGAAGACATGGTTGACGAAATCGCTATTATTCATAGCGGAGACTTTTTTGTTGCTGGCCACGATGCCGTTGGCGACCTCGAGCGTGCTTTTACCGGCGTCTAATTCAGCAGACCAAAACGGGGAGCCTACTTCATCCAGGACGCGTCCGAGCGAAAAGTAGAGGGCGGCGACGGTTTGTTCGTTGCTATCGGAGACCACGGCGGGAAACAGGCTGTCGTTGACCGTAGCATCGAAGGCTTGATAAGCGCTCAGCAACTGCAGATCCGGGCCGGAATATTCCATCAAATCGGTTAAAGCACCGGATATCCCGTCATAGAGGCCATTGGCCATATAGTGATCGATAGCGTTCTGATCGGGTGATTTTCCATATGCGTTCGCATATATCGTCGAGAAAATCTGCGTGTCGCTCATGCCGCCGTAAATGGCGCGCCCTTCACTGCTGTCTAAAAATGTTTTCACCAGATCAGCTGAACTCATGACGTTCTTTTCAAGCTGATTGCCGTAATAATCAAAGCCGTTCCCAGCCGTGCCTTTTTCGCTCCAGGTCTTATCAAAAATAGCGGTATAAATGCCTGTCGCTTGATATTGATAGGATAATGAGGACATACGTTACTCCTTTAAAGGGATTCCATCGGGTTTTTCAATAAGAAAGCGTCGGGGTTACGAAAGTGCGTTGATAACCAGATTTTCTTTGAGAGTAATAAACGAAAGGCTGGCGGAGCCAGCCTTTGAAATAAGTGCAACGAGATTAACCGTTGTTGGTGGAACCTGGCCCGAAGGTTTCGCGGTAGCTTTGCGCTAAATCAGCCACGGTTTCGCGGTCTGTCACCAGGCCGGTCACACCGCCGGCGATGGCACCCAATGTGGTTGGCACGATGATGCCGACCAGTTGGGAAAGCGCGCCGAAGCCAAAGCCGCCGGCGCCGCCCCATTTGCCGCCGATGGACATGCCGGTGGCTGCGCCGTCAACGATGCCCCAAATGGCACCGTCGAGCGTTGCGCCGTTGACTACTTCAACTTCCTGCACATTAAGTTCACGCATTTGTTATTTCCTTATGACTTAAGGATCTCGAATTTGAGACCGATTAACACCTTGTCATCGCGGTTTTTTTCCGCCACCTGACCCTCTGGCCTTATATCTCCAGAAGGGAAAGATTAATTGAGGGATAGATCTGTTTATCCTCTAAACACGGTCGCTTATCGCTACCCTATATATGGCTCAACTATAGGTATGACTCGTTATTGACGCCAATAGATACAAACGTGTTTTCATTCTTCCCTTGATAGCTTGAATCAATTGTTTTCTATAAGATCAAGTTATTCGCCTGCTATCGAGATATGTCTATGGGGCATTCCGAGATTAAAAATTGCATGACGCGCGTTTTTAGGTCGAAAGGTTATGTTGAGATACCGCAGGATTAGCGTTTTTATTATTTCTGATGGGAGTTAAATTGGTGTTTTTTTAGGGGGTGACGAGGTGAAATTATAGATAATATTTCTTTTACTTATATTATTAATGTGTTTCGCACGCTGTGCGGATATGTTGTCTCTTGCATCGTACTCCAGGCGAAACAGCAGCATGCGAAAAGGCTGGCGGAGCCAGCCTTCATGATGCATTAGATCAGCGAACCGTTGTTGGTGGAGCCTGGCCCGAAGGTTTCGCGATAGCTTTGGATCATGTCCGCAGCGGTTTCGCGGTCGGTCAGCAAACCGGTCACGCCGCCGGCTACGGCGCCCATTGCGGTCGGAACGATGATGCCGACCAGCTGCGACAGTGCACCGAAGCCCCAGCCGCCAGCGCCGCCCCATTTGCCGCCGATGGACATGCCGGTGGCTGCGCCGTCAACGATGCCCCAGATAGCGCCGTCGAGAGTTGCGCCATTGACTACTTCAACTTCTTGCACATTAAGTTCACGCATTTGCTATTTCCTTATGACTTAAAAATCTCGAACTTGAGACCGAATAACACCTTGTCGTTGCGGTTTTCACCGCCATCCATCCCTTAGCACGTGAGGGAAAGATTCCTTGAGGGAAACATCCGTTTTCCTCTTAATTTAGATGGAATTAAATTGTAGGGGCAACGTGCTTAAATATAGTTACCGTTTTTCATCTATTCCAATAGATACAAGCGAATTTTTAATTCTTTTTTGATAGATTAAATCAATTGTTTTTGCGAAGGTCAGGTTGTGCGAGCCTGTTAACGTGTCATTTTTGATGTCCTCCGAAATAAATTTAATGTGGTGAGGCGATTTGCCATGCGCCCCTCACTGTGAGCAGAGTGAATTTTATTTTTGGCTGCTTTTTTTTTATTATTCTCATGCACAGGGGCGTTAAAGGTAATAAATAGCGGAGAGTAATCTGCGGTTGATTGACATGCTGGAATAAAGAAAAAGATCGCGTTATTTTACAGGAAGAGCGTTGCGGCTTAAGGTTTACGGCGGGGGGTTTTTGTGTCACTTGCAGCCCAAAAGGCTGGCATAGCCAGCCTTTTGGTAAAGGTTAGTGGGTCGTTGAACCTGGCCCGAAGGTTTCGCGGTAGTTCTGCATCAGATCTGCAGTGGTTTCGCGGTCGGTCAGCAAACCGGTCACGCCGCCGGCTACAGCGCCCATAGCGGTCGGAACGATGATGCCGACCAGCTGCGACAGCGCGCCGAAGCCCCAGCCGCCGGCGCCGCCCCATTTGCCGCCGATGGACATGCCGGTGGCTGCGCCGTCAACGATGCCCCAGATAGCGCCGTCAAGTGTTGCGCCGTTGACTACTTCAACTTCTTGCACGTTAAGTTCACGCATTGTCATTTCCTTATTTTAGACATCTTAAGATTAGAGTTTACTGCCTAATAACGCGTCGTGATTGCGGTTTTAACCGCAGCCCATCCTGTGATGATAAATATCTTCCTTAGGCGTGGACTATAAAGGAAAACCTTATCACTAAGATTTTCCTTTAATCGGTAATGAACTGACGATAGGCAGAATTTGGCCGCGCCTTTCTTTACCTAAGTTAAATATAGTAGTAGGAAAAGAACGCTTCCAATAGATACTAACAGCTGATATTTTATTTATTGATAGATTAAATCAATTTAATTATCACCAGAGCCGGCGAGTTGCTCTGTCTGGCAGGTGAGAGAAAAGGCTTGGCGGAGAATAAATTTTAATTATTTTTACAGAGGAAAGAAACTCGTGACGACAGCTGCTTCTTTGAGGGGATGTTTTATTATATTAAACTTTGGTTTTATTATTCTTAATAAAAAGGCGTGAATGTCAGACTGCAATATGCGTTTGGTCATGGATGTTTGGCGCGCTACGCGTGATGAATCGTCTGGATAAGGGAGAGCGTGTCAGTGAGAGCGGGATATAGGCAAGAACGGTACCGATGCTTCGGTAGGCGGCGCGAGTCCAGATGGCGAAAGATCGCGGAGAAAATGAGCGAGAGGCTACCAGCTTATTTCTTTTATGAATTTTAATACTCGATGAAAGTCGTGCGTGCTCTTGATGTTCATTTTTCTCATCGCGTTGCCTTTGTGCGTTTGCGCCGTTTTGTAGCTTATGCCGATTTTTTTTGCGATCTCTCGCAGACTCATCCCGTGAGAGAATAGGTAGATAACCATGGCCTCACTCTTGGTGAAATCCTGATTTTCATCTGTCTTAATGAGCCTTTGCTTCAACTTTTGTTCGTGGACGTGCAACTCTGTTGTGAAGACCTGAGCTATCTTATCTGTAATGTTTTTAACCGTTTCGTTCTTGTAAATAAATGAAATGGCACCCATTTTCTCAGAGAAACTGATGACATACCCGCTAGTGATAGAGGTGAAAATGACGAGGCCGACTTTTTTCCATGTTTTTTTATTTTTTTTTATAAATGACAACCCCGAAAAAAGATCGTTGTTCTTATCCATCAGGTCCATGAAAACCATATCCATATCATTGGATTTTATGATCTCCTGTAATGTTTCCAGCGATTCGGTGTCATAAACGGTGCTCACCTGCGGTATGTCGAGTAACATATCGATCAGAACGTTTGATATCAGTGATTGCGGTTCGAAAATAGCCACTTTCTTTACTGATTTCAGGGGGCTTTTAACATCCTTTATCAATGACACCATTCCTCCCAGAAAATCGAAGTGCGAAAATTAATCAGAAAACACTCTCATTATGCCAGAGAGCATGAGTTGAAAAAGTAGGATTTATCATCGTAGGCTGAAATTTGAGAAGAATTTACAGATATTCACAACTTCAACTTTTTCTATGGATAGTGTTTTTTCGTAAAAAAGATTGGAGAGTGAAAATACCATTTGAGCACACAACGTGAAACCCGCGTCCTTTGGGTAAGACCGCCACCACGTTGGCATTGGGGTAATGCATCTTTAGCGTCCTTGACCATTGTTCGGCATCCGCTTCTTTCATAGCAAATCCTTTTCCATATCACTCGGTTTGTTTCTTCATTGAAACTAAATCAATTTATTATTTTGCAATTTTTCAAAAGTAAGGTTAATCGTTCCGTAATCATAATCATAATCATAGTGGCAAGATAGGGTTTTCTCAATCATTAACAAAGCTAACCATTAGCATGTATTACTGTATTCGCCTTGATTTTATAAGAATAGTGCAAGATTTGAGGGTTGGTTTTTGTGATATCGGGTCAATCTTTTTGTTTTTCATGAGGAAAAAAAAGTTTGGTAATGAAGGTGGTTTTTTTTATTTTGATTAAATTAAGAATTTATCTCTCGTCTTAATTTTGCATAAAAATGTAATATTTTTTAACATTAGGACATATCTTAATGTGTGGCGTGGTGTTTTTTATTAACTGCTGTTTTTTCATAAGGTTATGTGACTTGTTTTCTAGGGTGATGAAATAGTCGCCTGGCGGATTTTTATGAGATTCATCTTGGTTTTTTAAAATCAAATGAAAAAAAACTGTAGCCGCCAACAAATGAATTGACGGAACATTTATGTGTGGATATCTTCTGGCGATTAAAAACGGGAAAGAGTTACCATGGACCAAAGGGAATTGTTTCGGCAAGAGGCTGTAAATCATCAGCGCTCTAAATGGGCGGGTAAAGCACTGCTTATTTCAGGTTTGCCTGCGTGGGCAATTGCTTGTGTTTCTGCTGCTTTTATTATCGCTTTACTTATTTTTCTTATATTCGGCAACTACACCCGGCGTATCAATGTCTCCGGTGAAGTCACCACGTTGCCGCGCTCGGTGAATATTTTCGCCGCCCAGCAAGGATTTATTTCACAACGTTTTGTTAACGTCGGCGATCAGGTGAAAAAGGGGCAGCGTCTCTATCAAATCGATGTCAGCCGCGTGACGGATTCCGGCGTCGTCAGCGCCAATACCCGGCAGGCTATTGAAAGCCAAGTGGCGCAGATCGACAATATCATCCAGAAATTGCAGGCTAACAAGCGCGCGACGGTAGACAATCTTTCAGCGCAAAAGGCGCAGTATGAGATAGCGCATAAGCAATCGCAGCAATTGGTGGAAAATTCTCGCCGCGGTGTGGAATCCATGCGTCGCACTATGGATAGCTATGGTGAATACCAGCGTCGCGGCTTGATCAACAAAGACCAGCTGAATAACCAAAGCTATCTGTATTATCAACAACAAAGCGCATTTCAAAATCTGTACAGTCAAAGTATTCAGGAATCGTTGCAAATCGCCAACCTGGGCAGCGATATCGTCACTCGCGCCGCCGATTTTGATAATCAAATCTCGCAATATGAACTCCAACGCGAAGATCTGCAGAGGCGCCTTTCCGAAGCGGACGCCAGCGGCGCGCTGATAATCAATGCGCCAACCGATGGGCGTGTGGAATCGCTCAGCGTGACGCCGGGGCAAATGGTGAATATCGGCGACAGCCTGGCGCAATTAATCCCAAGCAACAAGGCCGTGTATTATTTGGTGCTGTGGCTGCCAAACAGCAGCGTGCCTTATGTCAATGTCGGCGATAACATCAATATTCGTTATGACGCTTTCCCGTTTGAGAAATTTGGTCAGTTCCCGGGAAGAATCGAGACCATTTCTTATCTTCCGGCCTCCACGCAAGAAATGTCCACCTACAGCAGTTCGCCTATTCGCCAGTCCACCGAGATCACCGAGTCCTATTACAAAGTGTTGGTGGCGCTGGATAATACGCAATTTGGCTACCAGGGGAAAACGCTGCGTCTGTCGAGCGGCATGAAATCGCAAACCACCCTGTTCCTGGAGAAGCGCCCAATTTATCAGTGGATGTTCTCGCCGTTCTACGACCTGAAGAAAAGTTTAATGGGGCCGATCCATGAATAAAACGCCATTTGAAACCATTACCAGCAGGCTGAATCTGGCCCTGAGAAAAAAAGTGCCGCAGATCCTGCAAACGGAAGCGGCGGAATGCGGCTTGGCCAGCCTGGCGATGGTGTGCGGTTATTACGGCATGAACGTCGACCTGTTCAATCTGCGGCAGAAATACGGCATCTCTTCCCGCGGCGCGACGCTGAGCGCACTGATTGATATCGCGACTTCGCTCAATTTGAAAACGCGGGCGCTTTCTCTCAGCATCGATGAAATCAAAGAGTTGAAAACGCCGTGCATTCTGCATTGGGATATGAACCATTTCGTGGTGCTGGTCGGCGTGCGCGGTAACCGCATTACCATTCACGATCCCGCGTTTGGCCGCCGGGTGGTCGGGCTGCAAGAGCTCTCGCTGCATTTTACCGGCGTGGCGTTGGAAGCCTGGCCGGGCAGCGAATTCACGCCCGTTACGCAACAGAGCAAACTGCATATTCGCACGTTGCTGCGTAACGTCAGCGGTTTGAAGAGCGCGCTGATAAAAATCTTCTGCCTGTCCGTGGTGATTGAGGCGATCAACTTGCTGATGCCGGTCGGCACCCAGCTGGTTATGGACCATGTGATACAGGCGGGCGACCACGACCTGCTGGCGCTGATCTGCATCGGGCTGCTGTTCTTTATCCTGTTCCGCACCTGCGTCGGGATGCTGCGTTCGTGGACTTCGATCGTGATGGGTTCGCTGATTGATGTGCAATGGAAAGCGGGGTTGTTCGATCACCTGATGAAATTGCCGTTGGCGTATTTCGAAAAGCGCAAGCTGGGGGATATTCAGTCGCGTTTCGGCTCGCTGGACACCATTCGCAGCACCTTTACCAACAGTATCGTCAGCAGCATCATCGACGGCATCATGTCGGTCGGCGTATTTATCATGATGTTGATGTACGGCGGATGGCTGGTTTGGGTGGTACTGGGCTTTACCGCTATCTACGTCGTGCTGCGCCTGTCGACCTATCAGCGCTATCGTCAGGCGTCGGAAGAAAAGCTGGTCAAAGGCGCCAAGGCGGGTTCGCACTTCATGGAGACGCTGTACGGCGTCGGCACCCTGAAGGCGCTCGGCCTGGCGGGCACTCGCTCGCAATACTGGCTTAACCTGAATATCGACACCACGAACGCCGGCATTCGACTGACCAAGCTGGATATGATGTTTGGCGGCGTCAATACGCTGATCAGCACCTGCGATCAGGTGATCATCTTGTGGTTGGGCGCTTCGCTGGTGATCGATAACCAGATGACGCTGGGGATGTTTGTGGCGTTCAACGCCTACCGCGGGCAGTTTTCCGACCGCGCCTCCAATCTGATCGACATGGTGCTTCAGCTCCGCATGTTGAGCTTGCATAACGAGAGGGTGGCGGACATCGTGCTGTCGGAGCCGGAGAAACAGATGCCGGCGCGTCAGCTGTTCGCCCCCAACGAAGCGGCGTCGTTTGAAGTGCGGGATCTCTATTATCAATACGACAATCTGTCAAAACCGGTGATTGCCGGGATCAGTTTAAGCATTGAAGCGGGTGACAGCGTTGCGATTGTTGGGCCGTCCGGCATTGGTAAAACCACGCTGATGAAACTGATGAGCGGTTTGCTGGATCCGACCAGCGGCGCGCTATTCATCAATGGGTTGAATATTCATGATATTGGCATCAACAACTATCGCCAATGCATCGCCTGTGTGCTGCAAGACGATAAGCTGTTCTCCGGTTCGATCGCGGAGAATATCGCCGGTTTCGATCCTACGCCGAATCTGGAGCTGATTGTGGCTTGCACCAGCCATTGCAATATTCACGACGACATTATGCGGATGCCGATGGGTTATGAAACGCTGGTCGGCGAATTGGGCGGTAGCTTGTCCGGGGGGCAAAAACAGCGCCTGCTGATTGCCCGGGCGCTATATCGCCGGCCCAATATTCTGTTTATGGACGAAGCGACCAGTCATTTGGACCTGGCCAATGAAGCGCATATCAATAACGCTATCGCCGCGTTAAAAATTACGCGCATCATCATCGCGCATCGGCCTTCCACCATCGCTTCCGCCAATCGGGTCATCGAGTTGAGCCCTGTGGGCGCACATCAGGCTTAACCTCGCTGGAACATAAAAAAGCCAGGCGCTTTCGCACCTGGCTTTTTTTCCGGTATAGCGATGCTGAAGCCTCAGCGCATGGTGACGAACTCTTCCGCCGCAGTCGGGTGGATAGCCACGGTGTTGTCGAAGTCCTTCTTGGTGGCGCCCATCTTCACCGCCACCGCGAAGCCCTGCAGGATCTCGTCCATGCCGAAGCCGATGCCGTGCAGGCCGACGATTTTCTCTTCTTTACCCGCGCACACCAGCTTCATGCGGCACGGCTGGCGGTGCTGCGTCACGGCGCTGTACATGGCGGTGAAGGAGGATTTGTACACCTTCACGTTGTCCGCACCGAACTTCTCGATGGCTTCCGGCTCGGTCAGGCCGACGGTGCCGATCGGCGGGTGGCTGAACACCACGGTGGCGATGTTGCTGTAGTCCAGGTGTTCGTCCGGCTTGTTGTTGAACAGGCGCTCGGACAGACGGCGGCCGGCGGCCACGGCGACCGGGGTCAGCTCTACCGCGCCGGTGTTGTCACCCACCGCGTAGATGCCTTTGACGTTGGTGTTCTGGAACTTATCGACGTCGATGTAGCCTTTCTCATTGGTTTTCACCCCGGTAACGCCGAGGTTCAGGTTGTCGGTCGCCGGTTCGCGGCCGATGGCCCAGATCAGGCAGTCGACGGTGAATGCTTTGCCGTTTTCCAGCTGCAGCGTCAGGCTGCCGTCGGCGTTCTTGACGATCGCTTTCGGCACCGATTCGGTGTGCAGGCTCGGCCCTTCGGTGTTCATCACTTCCACCAGGGTTTCGACGATCATCGGATCGAAGCTGCGCAGCGGCGCGTGCTTGCGCACGAACAGGTGCGTTTCCGCGCCCAGCGCGTTCAGCACGCCGGCGATTTCCACGGCGATATAGCCGGCGCCCACCACGGCGACGCGTTTCGGCATGGCGTCCAGCTCAAAGAAGCCGTCGGAGTCGATGCCGTATTCGGCGCCCGGAATAGCCGGATGGCTCGGGCGGCCGCCGGTGGCGATCAGGATGTGATCGGCGGTGATGGTCTCGCCGTTCACTTCCACGGTGTGCGCATCCACGAAGCGCGCGAAGCCTTTGATCACGTCGACCTTGTTCTTGCCCAGCACGTTATCGTAGGAGTTGTGGATGCGATCGATATAGGCGGTGCGGTTGGCGACCAACTTTTTCCAGTCGAAGGCGTTGACGGTGGTGTCGAAGCCGTAGTCCGGGCCGTACTGATGGATAGCCTCGGCGATCTGCGCCGCGTGCCACATGACTTTTTTCGGTACACAACCCACGTTTACACAGGTGCCGCCCAGCTCTTTGGCTTCAATCAGCGCACACTTTTGGCCGTACATGGCTGCCCGGTTGATCGATGCGATACCGCCGCTGCCGCCGCCAATTGCTAGATAATCGTAATGTTTCGTCATCTGGGATTTCCATGAGTTGTGAATTTGAAGAGGGTAAGAGTTTAACGCCTGACCGGGGTTTGTCGCAAAGATTGCGTCGATGGCTGCGATAGGTGGACGCAGGGCGCGGCAAACCGCGCCCTGATGGGGTTTATTCCGGTACCACCCAGTTCACCAGATGGTGACCGATGCCCGATGGCACCAGCACCTTGTGCAGCCACGGCAGCACGTTCTTCATCTGCTGTTCCAGCTTCCACGGCGGGTTGATGACGATCATACCGGAGGCGGTCATGCCGCGCTGATCGCTGTCGGGTTTCACCGCCAGCTCGATCTGCAGGATGCGGCGAATGCCGGTGGCTTCCAGATCGCGCAGCATGCGTTTGATCTGCTGGCGCATCACCACCGGGTACCACAGCGCATAGGTGCCGGTGGCGAAACGCTTGTAGCCTTCCTGAATGCCTTTGACCACGTCCTGGTAATCGGTCTTCATTTCATACGGCGGATCCATCAGGATCAGGCCGCGGCGCGACAGTGGCGGCAGCTGGGATTTCAGCTGCTGATAGCCGTCGGCGCGCTGCACTTTGGCGCGCTCGTCTTTCTGGAATTCGCTGCGCAGCAGCGGGTAGTCGCTCGGGTGCAGCTCGGTCAGGTGGATTTTGTCCTGCGGGCGCAGCAGCTGGCGGGCGATCAGCGGCGAGCCGGGATAGTAGCGCAGCGTGCCGGAACGGTTGAAGTTGTGCACCACGCTCATGTAGGCCGCCAGCTCTTCCGGCAGATCGTCGCGTTGCCACAGCAAGCCGATGCCTTCCAGGTATTCGCCGGTGCGCTCGGCGTGTTCGCCGCTGAGCTGATAACGGCCCGCGCCCGAGTGGGTATCCAGATACAGGAACGGCTTCTCTTTTTCCTTCAGCGACTCGATGATCAGGCTCTGAACGGTGTGCTTGAGCACGTCGGCGTGGTTGCCGGCGTGGAAACTGTGGCGATAACTTAACATGACGGGTGGCGGTTCCTTGTGCTCCGCAGGCGGAGCATTCAATGCAATAAGGCTTATAATCTGCACAGTATAAACTGTCTGGCCGGGAAAAACCGGACTCCGTTGCCGCAGACGTTAACAGAAAGGGACAGGACGATGAGCAAACAGGCGATTTTGGCGAATTACCCCGACGCGGCGCGCTGGGCATTCGGCGACGGCCCCGCGTTAGCCGACGAACTGCTGGGATTGGTGCTGAGCGGGGATAAAACCGCCACCTGCAGTTCCTATGCGAGCTATCGTCGGGAACAAACCCCGCGGATCGGCGATTACAGCATCGTTCTCGATGGCCGCGGCGAACCGGCCTGCGTGATCAGAACCCTGGCGCTGCGCCTGGTGCGCTACGACCAGGTGACCGCCGAGATGGCGGCCAAAGAGGGCGAAGGCGACAAAAGCCTGGCGTTTTGGCGCCAGGGGCATCAAGAGTTCTTTACCCGCGAGGGTACCTTTGCGCCGGACATGTGGCTGGTGTTCGAAGAGTTCGAATGGGTTGAAACGCTGTGAATCACAAGGAGAAAGGATGAGCTGCATTTTTTGCGACATCGTGGCGGGCAAGGCGCCGTGCCATAAAATCTGGGAAGACGACGACCATTTGGCGTTCCTGTCCATCTTTCCCAATACCGACGGTTTCAGCGTGGTGATCCCCAAGGCGCACCACCCGAGCTACGCGTTTGATCTGCCGGACGAGGTGCTGAGCGCGCTGATGCTGGCGACCAAGCGGGTGGCGCGGCAGCTGGACCGCGCGTTCGACGACGTCGGCCGCTGCGGCATGGTGTTCGAGGGCTACGGCGTCGACCATGTGCACGCCAAACTGATCCCGCTGCACGGCACCGCGTCGCTGGAGCAGTGGCGGCCGATCGAATCGACCTCGCCGAAGTTTTTCACGCGTTACGAGGGCTATATCTCCTCCCACGACGCCGCGCGCGCCGACGACGAGCAGCTGGCGGCGCTGGCCGCCCGCATCCGCCAAAGCGCCATTTAAGGCACGAACGATCAACGCCGGGCATTGATTTTCCTGCTGTCTGGCTCCATGTTAGAGATTCATACGCATTTTAAGGCTCGCCCGTGCGGCGTGCCCAACGCTAATCAGGACTGCCCTATGACAAATCCGTTGCTGACCCCGTTTTCCCTGCCGCCTTTCTCGGCGATCCGCCCTGAAGATATCGTGCCAGCGGTGCAATCCGCGCTGGCGGACTGCCGCGCCGCGGTAGAGCGCGTGGTCGCGCAGCCGGGCCCGTTCACCTGGGACAATCTGTGTCAGCCGTTGGCGGAGTCGGACGATCGCCTGTCGCGCATCTGGTCGCCGATCGGGCACCTGAACTCGGTGAAAAACAGCCCGGAGCTGCGCGCCGCCTATGAGCAGGCGTTGCCGCTGCTGTCCGAGTACGGCACCTGGGTCGGCCAGCACGAAGGGCTGTACCAGGCCTACCGCAGCCTGAAAGAGGGCGCGGCGTTCGAGGCGCTGAGCGTGCCGCAGCGCAAGGCGGTGGATAATGCGCTGCGCGATTTCGAACTGTCGGGCATCGGCCTGTCGGCGGATAAACAGCAGCGCTACGGCGAGATCGTCGCGCGCCTGTCCGAACTGGGTTCCACCTACAGCAATAACGTGCTCGACGCCACCATGGGCTGGAGCAAACTGATTACCGACGAAGCGGAACTGAGCGGCCTGCCGGAAAGCGCTCTGGCACAGGCGCAGGCGATGGCGCAGGCCAAAGAGCAAGACGGCTGGTTGCTGACGCTGGACATGCCGAGCTACCTGCCGGTGCTGACCTACGCCGACAACCGCGCGCTGCGTGAAGAGATGTACCGCGCCTTCGCTACCCGCGCCTCCGATCAGGGGCCGAACGCCGGCAAATGGGACAACAGCGAAGTGATGGCGGAAACGCTGGCGCTGCGCCATGAGCTGGCTCAGCTGCTGGGCTTCGCCACCTACGCCGACAAGTCGCTGGCGACCAAGATGGCGGAAAGTCCGGAGCAGGTGATCGGCTTCCTGAGCGATCTGGCCAAGCGCGCCCGCCCGCAGGCCGAGCAGGAGCTGGCGCAGCTGCGCGCCTTCGCCAAACAGCACTATGGCGTGGACGAGCTCGAAGCCTGGGACATCACCTATTACGGCGAAAAACAGAAACAGCACCTGTTCTCCATCAGCGACGAGCAACTGCGCCCGTACTTCCCGGAACAGCGGGTGGTGGAAGGGCTGTTCGAAGTGGTGAAACGCATCTACGGCATCACCGCCAAAGAGCGTAAAGACGTCGAGACCTGGCATCCGGACGTGCGCTTCTTCGATCTGTTCGACGCTAACGGCGAGCTGCGCGGCAGTTTCTACCTCGATCTGTACGCCCGCGAAAACAAACGCGGCGGCGCCTGGATGGACGACTGCGTCGGCAGCCTGCGCAAGGCCGACGGCACGTTGCAAAAACCGGTCGCTTACCTGACCTGCAACTTCAACCGCCCGCTGGGCGACCAGCCGGCGCTGTTCACCCATAACGAAGTGACCACGCTGTTCCACGAGTTCGGCCACGGTCTGCACCACATGCTGACGCAGATCGATACCGCCGGCGTCTCCGGCATCAACGGGGTGCCGTGGGATGCGGTCGAGCTGCCGAGCCAGTTTATGGAAAACTGGTGCTGGGAGCCGGAAGCGCTGGCGTTTATCTCCGGCCACTACCAGAGCGGCGAGCCGCTGCCGAAGGAAATGCTCGACAAGCTGCTGGCGGCCAAGAATTACCAGGCGGCGCTGTTCATTCTGCGCCAGCTGGAGTTCGGTCTGTTCGATTTCCGCATGCACTTCGAATACAGTCCGGAGAAAGGGGCGCAGATCCTGCCGACGCTGGCGGAAGTGAAGAAAATGGTGGCGGTGGTGCCTTCGCCGAGCTGGGGCCGCTTCCCGCACGCCTTCAGCCACATCTTCGCCGGCGGCTACGCGGCGGGTTACTACAGCTACCTGTGGGCGGAAGTGCTGTCGGCCGACGCCTACTCGCGCTTCGAAGAAGAGGGGATTTTCAACGCCGAGACCGGCAAATCCTTCCTCGACAACATCCTGTCGCGCGGCGGTTCGGAAGAGCCGATGGCGCTGTTCAAACGCTTCCGTGGCCGCGAGCCGCAGCTGGATGCTATGCTGCGCCATTACGGCATTAAAGGATAACCCGACACGTGAGCGTGTGTTTATTGTGTGAAGCAGGCGCCGATCCCGGCGCCTTGTCTGTTTTGGCGCAGCGCTGGCGGCTGGCGTCCGACGACGACGCGCCGATGGCGCTGGTATTGACCCCAGAGCGGCTGGAGCTGCGCAAGCGCGACGAGCCGAAGCTTGGCGGGATCTACGTCGATTTCGTCTCCGGCGCCATGGCGCACCGGCGCCGCTTCGGCGGCGGCCGCGGCGAGGCGGTGGCCAAGGCGGTCGGCATCAAGGGCAGCTACCTGCCGGACGTGGTGGACGCCACCGCCGGGCTGGGGCGCGACGCCTTCGTGCTGGCGGCGTTGGGCTGCCGGGTGCGGATGCTGGAACGCAATCCGGTGGTGGCGGCATTGCTGGATGATGGCCTGCAGCGCGGCTATCAGGATGCGGAAATCGGCCCGTGGCTGCGCGAGCGCCTGACGCTGTTGCACGCCTCCAGCCTGACGGCGCTGGCGGATCTCAGCCCGCGCCCCGAGGTGGTGTATCTCGATCCGATGTTCCCGCACAAGCAGAAAAGCGCGCTGGTGAAGAAAGAGATGCGGGTGTTTCAATCGCTGGTGGGCAGCGACGATGACGCCGACGGCCTGCTGGAACCGGCGCGCCGTTTGGCCACCAAGCGCGTGGTGGTGAAACGCCCGGACTACGCGCCGCCGCTGGCCGACGTGCCGGCGCACGCCGCCACGCTGACCAAAAGCCACCGCTTCGATATCTACATGCCGCTGTAATGTCTGCCGGGCCCGCCGTATCGGGCCCTCAGTTTTCCTCTCGCAAACTTTTCCCCACGCCGCCGCCCGGATGCACCGCCAGCAAGGCGCTCTTGTCGTAACCGCTGCGCGCCATCAGGCAGGCGCAGGCGGCGTCGAAAATCGCCAACACCAACACAATTGAGGTGGTGGCCAGCATGTTCAGCGGATCTATCTCCTTCTGCACCCCGGTAGCGATCGTCAGCTGCGCCGCCTGCGCGATGGCGGAATGCGGGTTTTCCGTCACCGCGATCAGCGTCACCCCCTTGGCCTGCAGCGTCGGCAGCAGGCGGGTCAGCTCGTCGGAATTGCCGCCGCGCGAGATCAGGATCAGCAGATCGTCGGCGCGCAGGAAGCCCAGATCGCCGTGCGCCGCGCCGGTGGCGTCGAGATAGACCGCCGGCCGCTCCACGCAGGCCAGCATATGGGCTATCTTGCGCGCCGCAATCCCCGAGGTGCCGACGCCGGTGACGGCGATTTTACCGCGGCAGTCGGCCAGCAGCGCCAGCAGCCGCTGCCAGGTGTGCGCGTCGAGGCGTTCGCCCAGCTGCGCCAGCTCCTGGCTGTAGGTTTGCCAGCCCTGCACGGCCTGCCGCCACTCTTGCTGCATCACGCCTCCTCCTGCATCAACCGGCGGTATTTCATGTGGTCGTTGTACAGCTCGTGGAACACCCGGTATTTGCGATCGTAGTAGCTTTTTATCTGGTTGGTCTGCGGCGTCACCGTCTTGCCGATGCGGCTCATGGCGCTCATCGCCTCCGGCAAGGTGTCGAACACGCCGGCCGCCACGGTGCCCATCATCGCGCCGCCCAGCAGCATCGCTTCGCTCTCCTCCGGCAGCAGCATGGCGCAACCGGTGGCGTTGGCGTGCTCCTGCACGAAGATCGGGTTCTTGGTGCCGCCGCCGCTGGCCATGATGGTGTCGATGCTGTAGCCGCTGTGGTTCATGGTTTCGATGATGTGGCGGGTGCCGAGCGCGATGGCCTGAATGGTGGCCAGGTAGTGCAGCGCCATGTCTTCCGGCGTGCGCGACAGCTTCAGCCCGGTCAGGATGCCGGTCAGCGTCGGGTTGGCGCGCGGCGAGCGGTTGCCGTGGAAGTACGGCAGCATGTGAATGTCCTGCGTCAGGAAAGCGATGTTCTCCGGCTCGCCGGCCATGCGGCGCAGAATGGCGTTCAGCACCTCATAGATGGTCTGGCCCTGGGCTTTCGCCTGCGCCAGCAGCTCCTGATAGCACGGGTGCGACTGGATGACGTGGTCGATCAGCGCGCCGGTAGCGGACTGGCCGCCCTCGTTCAGCCAGTATTCCGGCAGGATCGCCGAGTAATACGGCCCCCAGACGCCGCCGATAAAGCGCGCGGTGCGCGACATCGCCATATGGCCGGTGGAGGTGCCGCCGATCAGCGCGACGCGGCGATTGAAGTCGGCCACCTCGCCGGAGACGCCGGTGGCGCCCAGCGTGCCGAGGGTGCCGGCGTGCGCGTCGATGATCGATACGCTCACTGCCGTGCCGGCGATCAGCCCCATCTCGCTGGCGGCACGCTGGGTCAGACCGTGACCCAGCGGCTCACCCATCATTTTAACGTCGCTGCCGATCTTGGCCGCGTCATGTTCCAGCACGTCTTCCAGCCCGATCTGCTGGAAGTAGCTCTTGTCCCAACGCTGCTCGTGGCCGAGATAGGTCCACTTGCACACCGTCGAGCACAGCGAGCGGGTGGCGTCCTGGGTGGCGCGCCAGGTGAGGAAGTCCGGCAGATCGAACAGGTAGCCGGCGTTGGCCCAGGTGGTGGGCATGTGCTGTTTCAGCCACAGCAGTTTCGGCGTCTGCATCTCCGGCGAAATGATGCCGCCGACGAAGTCCAGCACCCGGTGTTTGGTGGCGTTGATGCGCTCGGCCTGGGCGATCGCCCGGTGATCCATCCACACGATGATGTTCTGTTCGGTACGACCGGAGGGGCTGACGGTCAGCGGCTTGCCCTCTTTATCCAGCACCACCAGCGAACAGGTGGCGTCGAAGCCCAACCCCTTGACCTGGATCGGGTTGATGTCGGCCTGGTTGACCGCGTCGCGCACCGCATTGCACACCGCCTGCCAGATGTTATCCGACGACTGCTCGACGAAATCCGCTTTCGGCCGGTACAGATCGATGGCCCGGCTGGCCTGGCCGACCATGCGCCCATTGAGATCGAATACGCCTGCGCGCGCGCTTCCGGTGCCCACATCTACGCCAATAAAATAGCTCGCCATTATCTGTTTTCTCCTAAGCTTTTCGATTCTGTAACGCGATAAACAGGATCAGCACGCCGCCCCACAGGGCCATGGTCAGGTAGCTGCTGACCCCCAGCAAATTGAGGCCGCTTTCCAACATTTGCAGCACGATCAGCGCCAGCACCAGCCCCAGAATGCGGCCGAAACCGCCGTCCGGGTTGATGCCGCCCAGCACCGAGGCCAGAATGGTCACCAGCAGATAAGATTCGCCGTAGCCGGCCTTGGCCGAGTTGAACTTGGCCATCATCAGCAGCGCGGCGCCCCAGCCGAGCAGCGCCGACAGGATGTACACCGCGATCTGCACCCGCGCGGTGTTCACGCCGCTAAAGCGGGTGGCCTGCTCGTTGGAGCCGATCAGGTACAGGCTGCGCCCCAGCGTGGTGTGCTCCAGCAGCAGCCACAGACCGACCGCCACCAGCAGGAACAGGATCAGCGCCACCGGTACGCCGAGCACGGCGCCGTTGCCGAGAAATTGAATCGCCGCCGGGAAGCCGGAGATCACCGCGCCGTTGGACAGCAGGATGTTCAGGCCGGTGATCAGCGTCATGGTGCCGAGCGAGGCGAGGATCGGCGAAACGCCGATCCAGGCTACCAGCGCGCCGTTGAGCGCGCCGATCGCCACCGCCACCAACAGGCCGGCCAACAGCGCCAGCGCCAGGAACAGCGGCTGGTCGGGATGGCTGACGATGATCGCCGCCATCACCAGCGAACAGGCGTTGGCGCCGGCGATGATCGACAGGTTGATGCCGCCGGTCAGCATGGTGATGCCCATGCCGAGCGCCAGCAGGCCGAGGATCGGCAGCTGCGAGGCGATCGACTGGAAGTTGCCGAGGCTGAAGAAGCGCGATCCGAGCAGCCCGGCGAACAGCAGCGCCACCGCGATGATGATCGCGCCCTGCAGGCGAATGATCCGATCGTTTGGGATCAACCGAGTTAACTGCGTCATGTCAGATCTCCTTGAGCAGCTTGCGTTTTTCGTTCCAGGCGGTGGTGCTGATGCTGATCAAAATGATCGCGCCGCTGAATACCTGGTGCCAATAGGCCGAGACGCTGAGCAGCGTCAGCCCGTTTTGCAGGAAGGCCAGCAGCACCACGCCGAGCAGGGTGCCGGTCAACGATCCGCGGCCGCCGCTCATGCTGGTGCCGCCCAGCACCACCGCCGCCAATACCGTCAGCTCGAAGCCGAGCAGCGAGTTGGGCGCCACCGACTGGGTGATTTGCGCCTGCACCACCGCCGCGACGCCGGCCAGAATGCCCATATAGCCGTAGACGCAAAAATGCAGCCGCAGCAGATTCAACCCCAGGCGCGACGCCGCGTCGCGATTGCCGCCCATGGCGTAGATCTGGCGCCCCAGCCGGGTGCGGTTCATCAGCACGCCGGTGACGACGATGGTCGCCAGCAGGCACAGCAGCGGCAGCGTCAGGCCGTAGTCGTAGCCGTCGGCGCCCTGGAACGAGAACCAGTTGATGCCGTTCATGAACCAGTCAGGGAAGCCGTACAACCAGGTGCCGTTGGTGGCGTATACCAGCAGGCCGTAGAACAGGTTAAGGGTGGCGATGGTGATGATGATCGCCGGCACCTTGAGCCAATACACCAGGAAACCGTTCACCAACCCGAGCAGCAGGCCGACGCCAATCGCCAGGGCGAACGCCAGCGGGAAGCTGCCGCCGTGCTGGATCACCCAGCTGGCCATCACGTATTGGGCGATGGCGGTGATCGCCGGGAACGAAATGTCGATGCCGCCGGCGATCAGCACCACGAACAGCCCGCAGGCCAGGATGCCGAGAATGGCGTAGCTGGTGGCGACGTCGGTCAGGTTGCCGAGCGTCAGAAACTCGTCGGTGCCGGCGCTCAGGCCGATCGCCAGCAGCAGCACCAGCAGGCCGAGATAAAACTCGTGCCGCCCGGCCAGGCGGGCCAATAATGACTTATCCATTCACCACCTCGGCGATCTGTTGTTCGGTACTCTGGTGCGGCGCGAATTCGGCGATCAGCTCGCCCTTGCGCATCACCATCACCCGATGGCTGTTGTAATAGGCTTCCGGGATCTCGTCGCAGATCATCAGCACCGCCATGCCCAGCTGCGCCAGATCGCGGGCGATCTGGTAGATCCCCTCTTTGTTGGCGATGTCCACGCCGACGGTGGGCGAGTCGAGGATCAGGATCTTCGGCTGGGTCGCCACCCATTTAGCGATGGCGATACGCTGGGCGTTGCCGCCGGACAGGGTCTTCACCGGCAATGCGCTGTCGGACACCTTGATGTTCAAATCGCGGATCAGCCGGTTGACCAGCTCGGTCGCCTTGGCGTGATCCAGCAGCCCGAGCGAGGTATGCAGCCGATCGAAGACGGTGACGATGGTGTTGTCGTAGATCGATTGCTCCATGATCAATCCCTGCGTCAGACGATCCTCCGACACATAGCCGATGCCGTGGCGCACCGCTTCGCGGTTGTTGTGCAGCTGCACCGCTTGGCCCTCGATGCGGATCTCGCCGCTGTCCGGCCGCGTCATGCCGAACAGGCTGAGGCACAGTTCGGTGCGGCCGGCGCCGAGCAGGCCGACGATCGAGACGATCTCGCCGCCGCGCAGCGCCAGATTGACATTGCGGTATTTCTCGCCGCGGCTGAGGTTGCGCACCTCGAGCATCGGCGCCTGTTCGGCCGGCGGCAGCGGCGGCAGCGGGCTGTAGTGGAAGCGTTGGCCGGTCATCAGGAACGCCAGTTCATGGCTGTCCAGTTCGCTGGCCGGCCAGGTGCCCACCAGCTTGCCGTCGCGCATCACGCTGATGCGATCGGCGACTTCCATCACTTCGTCCAATCGGTGGCTGACGAACACCACGCAGATGCCGGCCGCCTTCAGCTCGTTGACCACCCGCAGCAGGCCGTCGACCTCCTGGCGGGTCAGCGAGGCGGTCGGTTCGTCCATGATAACCAACCGCGCCTCGGCGGCGATGGCGCGGCAAATCGCCACCAGCTGCCGATCGGCGATCGACAGTTTTTCCACCTTTTTATCGGGATCGATGCGCACGCCGACCCGCGCCATGGCGTCCAGCGCCGTCTGGCGCATCACCCGCTTGCGCACCCAGAAGCGGCCGCCGGGCAGGTAACGGTGGATGGCGATGTTTTCCGCCACCGTCAGGTTAGGGAACAGCGACAGGTCCTGGTAGATCACCTGTATGCCGTAATAACCGGACAGCTGCGGCGTCAGGGCGTGGAAGAGTTTGCCTTCCAGCGAAATGTTGGCGCCTTTTTCCGGCTGATAGACGCCGGAGATGATTTTAATAATGGTGCTTTTGCCGCAGCCGTTTTGCCCGGCCAGGCAGTGCACTTCGCCTTTATTCAGCGTCAGGTTGATCTGGTCTAATGCCAGCACGCCTGGGAATCGCTTGCTGATATTCTCCAGGGTGATAAATGCGGGGGAGGCTGTCATAACGTTAACCTGTGCTTGCGTAGCGGCCGAAGCCCTGGGCGCAGCAAAGCTGCGCCCCTACGAGGGTTTAACTACTTTCCCGGTGTAGCGAAATTACGCGAAAAATCAGAATCCAAGCGATTTGGCGTTGTCTTTGGTGACTTCCAGAATCTTATTAAACCGAATCACTTTGTGCTCCATATCGACGTCGGCCTTACCCAACCCCTCGATCGACAGGTCTTTGTTCACGTCCTTGCCCTGCAGCAGCTGATCGGCCACCGTCACCAGCGCATAACCGGCGTCTTTCGGATCCCACAGCAGCGCTTTCTTGATGTCGCCGCGCATCAGGTAAGGGGCGGCCTGCGCCGGCATGGCGATGCCCACCACCGCGATTTTGTCCTTGGCGCGCTTCTTGGCCACCGCCTGGCCGGCGCCGATCGGGCCGAGCGAACCAAAGCCGATGATGCCCTTCATCTGCGGATAGGTTTTCATCAGATCCAGCGTGGTGGCGTAGGATTTGTCGATGCTTTCCGCCACCGGCAAGCGCGAGGTGACTTCAAACATGTCCGGGTATTTTTCTTTCTGGTACTTGATGGCGGAATCGGCCCAGGCGTTGTGCAGCGGCACGGTCAGCGAGCCGACGTAGATCGCGTAGCCGCCTTTGCCGCCCATGTCTTTCGCCAGTTCATCGACGTTGGCCTGCGCGTATTTCTCGCTGTCGATGGTCTCGATGTCCCACTGGCCGATCTGTTGGTCCGGGGATTCATGGGTCAGCACCACGATGCCTTTGTCGCGCGCTTTTTTCAGCACCGGCTCCAGCACCTTGGCGTCGTTCGGCACCACGATGATGGCGTTGACGTTCTTGGCGATCAGATCCTCAATCACCTTGACCTGTGCGGCCGGATCCGGCGTAGAAGGGCCGGTCTGGTAGGCGTTGACGTCGAGTTTTTTCGCCGCTTCGTTGACGCCCACTTCCATGCGGTTGAACCACGGAATGCCGGTCACTTTGGCGACCACGGCAATCTCATATTTATCAGCGGCGAACACAGGTGTTGTCGATAACATGCACGCAGAAACCACACATGCATTTAATAATGCGAGGTTAAATTTCATTAGCTGTACCTTTTTTTATCTGTAGGGGTGGCGGTTTTTCCACCGCTGCAGATTACAAAGGAATGGAAGAGGGGGCGTAGCCGAAGTTAACGAAATGTGATCTGCGCACATTTAAGTAAAATATTGGCGTATTTAGTGTTAAATAAATGTTTAATTATTTGGCAGTGGTAAATTTACTACCAACTAAACGGCTGTAAATAACTTTTTATTAACTTTTAATTAACGTATGAGCATCATTTTGATGGCTTGGACGCGGAAAAAATGCCGGCGCAGAGGCCGGCATTGAAGCATTTAACCGATGTGTGAACAAGATCACCTTTGCGCCCGATTACAGCACGCCCTGAGCCAGCATCGCCTCTGCAACCTTGACGAAACCGGCGATATTCGCGCCGTGCACATAGTGGGTTTGCTTGCCCTCGCCGCCGTATTCCACGCAGGCATGGTGAATATCCGCCATGATATGTTGTAAACGTACATCCACTTTTTCCGCCCGCCAGCCGATGCGCGCGGCGTTTTGCGCCATCTCCAGCCCCGAGGTGGCCACGCCGCCGGCGTTGGCCGCCTTGCCGGGCGCGAACAGCACCCCGGCGTCAAGGAAGGCGTCGGTGGCCTGGATGGTGGTCGGCATGTTGGCGCCTTCCGCCACCGCTTTCACCCCGTTGCGGATCAGCGTCTGCGCCGCCTCGAGATCCAGCTCGTTCTGGGTGGCGCACGGCAGGGCGATATCCACCGGCACGTTCCACGGCTGCTGGCCCGCCAGATAGGTCAGACCGCGCTCACGGGCATAGTCCGCCACCCGGCCGTAACGCTGGTTCTTGATCTCCGCCAGGTGCGCCAGCTTCTCGGTGGTGAAACCGTCTTCGTCCACCAGGGTGCCGCCGGAATCCGATACGGTGATCACGCGCGCGTCCAGCTCCAGCGCTTTCTCGATGGTGTACTGCGCCACGTTGCCGGAACCGGATACCGCCACCCGCATGCCCTCAAAGCCCAGGCCGTGGCGCTGCAGCATGGCGTCGGTAAAGTACACCAGGCCGTAGCCGGTCGCCTCGGGGCGGATCAGACTGCCGCCGAAGGAGAGGCCCTTGCCGGTAAACACGCAGGCGGTGTTGTTGGACAGTTTTTTCATCATGCCGGCCATAAAGCCGACTTCACGGCCGCCGACGCCGATGTCGCCGGCCGGCACGTCGGTGTCCGGGCCCAAGTGGCGATACAGCTCGGTCATCAGCGCCTGGCAGAAGCGCATGATCTCGCCCTGGCTTTTGCCCTTCGGATCGAAATCGGAGCCGCCTTTGCCGCCGCCCATCGGCAGGGTGGTCAGCGCATTCTTGAAGGTCTGCTCAAAGCCGAGGAACTTCAGGATCGACAGGTTTACCGACGGGTGGAAGCGCATGCCGCCCTTGTAGGGGCCGATGGCCGAGTTGAACTGCACGCGGAAGGCGCGGTTGACCTGCACCTGGCCGCGATCGTCCACCCAGCTGACGCGGAACTGAATGACGCGCTCGGGCTCCACCAGGCGCTCCAGCAGCGCCTGTTCGCGATAGCGCGGGTTGCGCTCGATAAACGGCCACAGCGAGGTGAACACTTCGCGCACCGCCTGCAGATATTCCGGCTGGTGGGGGTTATGGCGTTGTAACGAGGACAGGAAAGACTCTACCGATACGGCATATTCCATGGATAACTCCTTTTCGCATTAAATTTCCCCCGCTATTTCTTATAGATTTGGGTATAGGCGATGCTCGGGGGAGGATGTTGTGTCTTTAGCGACTATATCATCGGAGGGCGGTTGATTATCAAGCGATTAATCGGCGTGGCGGCATGAAAAACGCCCGTAGGGCGCGGGCGTTGGTCAGTTAAGTTAGCAAGCGCTTACTTTATTCGTCTTCTTCATCGCGCAGCGGCACGATCAGCATATCGATGTGCACGGTATTGATCAGCTGGCGCGCGGAAGACATCAACTTGCTCCAGAAGTCCTGATGGTGGCCGCACAGCACCAGGTCCATATCGTATTTCTTGATGGCGTCCACCAGCACCTGCGCCAGATCGCCGCTGCCGCTCAGGGTCTCGGTGATCGGGTAGCCGGCGTTTTGCGACAGCTCGGTCAGCGCCTGATGGGTTTCTTCAGAGATGCGTTTTTGCATGTCGCCGAGATTGACGTCGATAAGGCCGGTATAGAGGTCGGAATAGTTGACATCGACGTGGATCAGAGAAACTTTGGCGTTATACGGCCGCGCCATAGAGACGGCTTTTTCTACCAGGATCTTGCTTTCCGGGGATAGGTCTACCGCGATCAATATGTGTTTGTAAGCCATAAGAATACTCCTTCCATAAACATGCCGATTAAAAAGGGTTAGCAGGCGTTCCGTGTACCCGCCTGGCGCTGTTGGTTCCATAGTATCATTCGGATAACGCAATGATATGTTGGGGCGATCACACTGCGCCGCATCGAAAATCTCTGCGCACGATACCTTTCGTTGTACACCCGCGCGGCGTAAAAGCCTATGGGTTATGCGGGTTTTAACGGTCTGACCGCTTGAATTATAAGCGTTATTAAACAAAGTATAGCGCTAAATGTGCAATCAGCGCTCCAGATGCGGCTGCAGCAGGCTTTCAAACCACTCATGAAACACCGCCAGGCGCCTTGAGCGCTGGCGGCGATGGGGGTAGATCAGGGCGATCGGCATGGAGGCGGCGCGGTAACCGGGTAGGACTTCCACCAGTTCACCGACGTCGAGCAGGTGTTGTACGTCGTAGCGCGGGATTTGCATCAGCCCCAGCCCGGCGCGGCAGCAGGCGATATAGCTTTCGGCGTTGTTGACCACCACCCGGCTGGGCAGTTCGAGCCGTTGCGTAGGGCCGTCGCCGGTCAGGTATTCCCAGGGGGATTCGCGGCCGGTCCTGGGCGAGGCGTAGCCGATGCTCCAGTGCCCCTCGGCAAGATCGCCGGGGTGGAGCGGATGACCGAATTCGCTCAGGTAGGCGGGGCTGGCGCAGTTGATCAGCGCGATATGGCCGAGCGGGCGCATCACCAGGCTGCTGTCGTGCAGATCGCCGACGCGCACCGCGCAGTCGACCCCCTCCTGCACCAGATCGATGGCGCGATCGGCGGAGCCGAGCACCAGCTGCAGGTGGGGATGCCGCCGCAGCAAGCCGGGCAGCGCCGGCGCGATCAGCCGGCGGGCGATGCGGCTCGGCACGTCGACGCTGAGCCGTCCGGAGGCCTGCCGTTGGCTGGCCTGAAATGACTGATCGATGTCTTCCACTTCGGCCAGCAGCGGGCGCAGCCGCTCGAGCAGCTGTTCGCCGTCGGCGGTCAGCCGCACCTGCCGCGTGGTGCGGTGCAGCAGGCGCACGCCCAGCTGCGTTTCCAATTGCTGCACGGCGGCGGAGACCGAGGCGCGCGGCACCTCCAGCGCATGGGCCGCCCGGATAAAGCTGCCCATTTCCGCCACCTGTACGAATACGCGGTATTGATTGAATCTGTCCATCTCGCTGATCTGCTGTTCCTTGGCGCCGTTTCTGACAGTAGAGTGTAGCCGCATGGCGCGGTTGCGCGCGAGCAGGTGCGGGGGCGATAGGTGCCCCCGCCGGGTTCATTTGGTGGTGTAGCCACCGTTGATCAGGATGGTTTGGCCGGTTACCCACCAGCCGTCGCTGACCAGATGGCGGATGAACGGCACCACGTCTTCGATATCGGTCAGGCCGGTTTTGCTGAACGGCGACAGCGCCGCCGCCGTCTTGTGGTAGGCCACGGCGTCCGCACCCTCTGCCGGGTAGAAGAACGGGGTGTCCATCGGGCCGGGGCCGACCGCCGTCACGGAGATGCCGCGCTCGCCGAACTCCTTGGCGGCGGCGCGGGTGAAGTGCTCCACCGGCGCTTTGGTGCCGGCATAAGCGGCGTAGAACGGCGTGAAGGCGCCGAGCAGCGAGGTGACCAGCGTGCAGATTTTACCGTTGTCGTTAAGGTGCTTGCCCGCCTCTTTCAGGAAGAAGAACGCGGTTTTGGCGTTGACCGCCGTCATCTCGTCGTACTCGGCTTCGCTGATGTCGATCATCGGCTTTTTCAACACCTTGCCGACGGTATTGATGGCGATATCCGGCTTGCCGACGGCGGCGACCGCATCGGCGAACAGCTTCTCGACCGCGCCTGCGGTGGTCAGATCGGCCTGCAGCGCGACACCTTGCGCCCCGGCGGCCTGAATGGCGGCGACGGTTTTCTCCGCTTCGGCTTTGGAAGCGGCGCTGTTGTAGTGGATCACCACCGCTTTGGCGCCTTGTTCAGCCAAATCGCGCGCGATCAGCCCGCCGAGGTTTTTGGCGCCGCCGGCGATGAGGACGGTTTTTCCCTTGATTGAATGGTTTGCCATAACAGTTTCCTTGGATGAGCGTAACGGAAACCTGAGTCTAGCCAGCGTGGGGGGAAAGATCAGCGGCGTGGCGCGGGATAGACTATCCAGAAAAGCGACATAATCGAAACGGACGGTTATCGCTTATAACGCCCCGGCAGGTGACTTTTCGCTACAGGGCGGTAAATTTTATCCACTGCTCAGGCCAGTTTGCGTTTCATTAACCTACAATGATGGATATGGGCCTCATCATTTCTCCTCTGAGTAGAACCATGCCGTGCAAATCTCATCGTGCGGTGCGGCAACGTCTTCGGAGGCGGTGGGTTATGGGCGTGGTCCGTGCAGGCAAAAAAGGGGATGAGAGCGGTAAGCTCCAGCAGAGTATCGGGTAATGAGGTAGGGCGGTTGGACCCGGCGGATGGCCGCGGATAACAACGCCTTGAGGGGGCAATCATGATCAGTACCGTCGCGCTGTTTTGGGCCTTGTGTGTGGTGTGTGTGGTAAACATGGTGCGGTATTACTCTTCTTTGCGCGCGCTGCTGGTGGTATTGCGCGGCTGTGACCCGTTGCTGTACCAATACGTCGACGGCGGCGGCTTCTTCACCGCCCACGGCCAACCCAGCAAGCAGCTGAGGCTGGTGCGCTATATCTTTGCGCAGCGCTATGTCGAACACCACGATCCGGAGTTTATTCGCCGCTGTGAGCGGGTGCGCGGGCAGTTTATGCTGACCTCGGCCCTGTGCGGCCTGGTGGTCATCTGCCTGATAGCGATGATGATTTGGTATTAATGCCTTTCTGTTTCCCTTGATGCAGGCAAAAAAAAGGCGGCCCTGCGGCCGCCTTCCTCATGATGCTTATCGCTTAGATCAGCTTCAACGCAATCCAATACAGCGCACCGGAAAGCAGAATCGAGATTGGCAGGGTCAGTACCCAGGCCAACAGGATGTTCTTCACGGTTTTGCTCTGCACGCCGCCGCCGTCCACGATCATCGTCCCGGCAACCGCCGAAGAGAGGACGTGGGTGGTGGAGACCGGCATGCCGGTATAGCTCGCCACGCCGATCGACAGCGCCGCGGTCATCTGGGCCGATACGCCCTGGGCGTAGGTCATGCCTTTCTTGCCGATCTTCTCGCCGATGGTGGTGGCCACGCGTTTCCAGCCCACCATGGTACCGAGCGACAGCGCCAGCGCGACGGCGACGATGATCCACATCGGCGCGTACTCGACGGTCTGCAGCAGATCCTGACGCAGGTTCTTCAGGAAGCGCTGGTCGGCGGATGAGGTTTCCGGCAGCTTGGCGACTTTATCCGCCGTGTCGGTCACGCACATCAGCAGGCGGCGCAGGTGGCTGCGCTGGTCAACCGTCAGCTGATCGTAGCTTTGCAGGTTGGTCAACATGCCCTGAGCCAGCTCGATCGCCGGCATGGCGCGCGAACTGTCACAGTGGAACTCGGCCGGTTTGCCAGACGCAGCTTCGTCATCCGGGCTTGGCACCAGCGGCGTCAGCGACACCGCATGCGACAGCGCGTCGCCGTGCTGCTGGTAATATTGCTGCAGGTGGGTCACGGCGTCACGCGTACGGGTGATGTCATAACCGGTTGCATTCATATTGACCACGAAGCCGGCCGGCGCAACGCCGATCAACACCAGCATGATAAGGCCGATGCCTTTCTGGCCGTCGTTGGCGCCGTGCGAGAAGCTGACGCCAATCGCCGACAGGATCAGCGCGATACGGGTCCAGAACGGCGGCTTGCGTTTGCCGTCGACCTTTTCACGTTCCGCAGGGGTCATGTGGATACGCTGGCGTTTCTTGGTGCCACTCCAATAGCGGCGCAAGGCGAACACCATCACTCCCGCCACCATCATGCCGACCAGCGGCGAGAACAGCAGAGAAAGGAAAATGCCAATCATTTTCGGGACGTTAAGCGCATCCACCACCGAAGTGTGGGTCATCAGGGCGTTGGTTAAACCGACACCGATGATTGCGCCTATCAGCGTATGGGAACTGGAGGCCGGCAGACCGAAATACCAGGTGCCGAGGTTCCAGATGATTGCCGCCAACAGCATGGAGAAGACCATGGCTAATCCGTGTGCTGAACTGACGTTCAACAACAGATCGGTAGGCAGCAAGTGGACGATGGCGTAAGCAACACTCAAACCGCCGAGCATTACGCCAAGAAAGTTGAACAAACCTGCCATCACGACCGCAAGTTGCGAGCGCATGGCGCGGGTATAAATAACTGTAGCGACCGCATTGGCCGTATCATGAAAACCGTTGATGGCTTCATAAAACAACACGAACAACAATGCGAGAATTAACATCAGGCCGGTATGGAAATCCAGGCCAGCGAACAAATGCAGCATAAGCGTTACGCCAGTTTGTGGACATGAACGCCGCGCATTATCAGTGACAACCGGGGCCGGGGAAAAGGAAAATATGACGTTTTTTTGATTTGGACATGACGAAACGATGACGCGCCTATAACAAAAATATTGAATATCAACGCGTTATTCTCCTCTGACCTCTGTAATATTTTCTTACTGTGGCGTTGGCGGCGCCGGGGCTTTACAATCTGCCGCCGTGAATTTGGCGGTGACCGGCGGCGAAACGGCGTAATATGGCGCTCTTTTGTCGCGATTGTGGTTTTGATAAGTGAGGCTCAGGTGGAACAGTTTGATGTCGTAGTGATTGGGGCGGGTGCCGCCGGCATGTTTTGCGCCGCGCAGGCGGGGCAACTCGGTTGCCGCGTGTTGCTGCTCGACAACGGCAAAAAACCGGGCCGCAAGATCCTGATGTCCGGCGGCGGGCGCTGCAACTTTACCAACATGTACGCCGAACCGGCGGCCTATCTGTCGAACAACCCGCACTTCTGCAAGTCGGCGCTGGCGCGCTACACCCAGTGGGACTTCATCGATCTGATCAACCGCTACGGCATCGCCTACCATGAAAAAACGCTGGGGCAGCTGTTCTGCGACGATTCGGCGCAGCAGGTGGTGGATCTGCTGGTCAAAGAGTGCGAGCTGGGCCAGGTGACGATGCGCCTGCGCAGCGAAGTGCTGGGCGTGGAGAAAACCGAGAACGGCTACCAGCTGGCGCTCAATGGCGAAAAAGTAAGTGCCCGCTCACTTGTGGTGGCCAGCGGCGGATTATCCATGCCGGGGTTGGGCGCCTCGCCGTTCGGTTACAAACTGGCGGAGCAGTTCGGCCTCAGGGTGCTGCCGACGCGCGCCGGGCTGGTGCCTTTTACCCTGCATAAGCCGCTGCTGGAGCATGTGCAGACGCTGTCCGGCGTGTCGGTGCCGGCGGTGATCACCGCCGAGAACGGCGTCAGCTTCCGTGAAAGCATCCTGTTTACCCATCGCGGTCTCTCCGGCCCGGCGGTATTGCAGCTGTCCAGCTACTGGCAACCGGGTGAGTATGTGAGCGTTAACTTACTTCCTGAGCTGGATCTGGCGGGCTTCCTGGATAACCAACGCCAAGAGCACCCGAACCAAAGCCTGAAAAACACCCTGGCGCTGCATTTGCCGAAGCGGCTGGTGGAGTGCTTGCAGACCCTGGGACAACTGCCGGAGGCGACGCTGAAGCAGCTGAATGCGCCGCAACAAGCGGCGCTGGTGGATCTGTTGCAGAACTGGCGCGTGCAGCCGAACGGCACCGAAGGCTACCGCACGGCGGAAGTGACGCTCGGCGGCGTCGACACCAACGAACTTTCTTCCAAGACGATGGAGGCCCACAAGGTGGCGGGGCTCTATTTCATCGGCGAAGTGGTGGACGTGACCGGGTGGTTGGGTGGCTACAACTTCCAGTGGGCCTGGAGTTCGGCCTGGGCCTGCGCCCAGGCGCTGGCGGCGCAGGGGCGTTAAAACCCGCTCAGCCTTGACACGTGCCGGGTCACATTGGCCCGGCCTTGAGCTGATTCATTAATTTCATTTTAGTGTTGCCGTCGAGAAAACTCGCCTCCAGCGCCTGTCGGTTGCTGCGGTTAAAATCGTCATCCTGCCAGCCGAAGGCGTCATGCAACAGCTGGTACTCCTTGTTCAGCGTGGTGTCGGCGACGGTGCGCGCATCGGTATTCACGTTCAGCCGCACTCCCATCCTTTTCAGCCGATCTATCGGATGATCGTCGATGCTGTCGAACAGATTGCAGACGAGATTGCAGCTGGGGCAGATCTCGAGCAGGACGCCGGTGGCTATCAGACGCTCGATAAGGGCAGCATCCTCGATGCTCCTGACGCCGTGGCCGATGCGCGACACCTGTAGCTGCTCCAGCGTTTCCCGTACGCTGTCGGCGCCCTTCGCCTCGCCGGCGTGGGCGATGACGTTGCCGCCGGCTTCGCGCACCGCCCGAAAGGCCGCTACGTGATTGGCCAGCGGGTAACGCGCTTCATCGGCGGCCAAATCCAGCGCCACCACGCCGCTTCCCTGATAATCGATAACCAGTTTCGCCGTTTGCAGGCTGGCGGCCGCGTCGAAATGTCGCAGCGTACACAGGATCAGCCCGGCGGCGATGCCGTAAGCCCGTGATGCGTGATGCATGGCCGCCAGCACCGTCTCGACCACCGCTTCGCCGGTTAATCCCAGCCGGGTATGCAGCAGCGGCGCGAAGCGCAGCTCGGCATAGATGACATTATCCGCCGCCAACTGCGCGAATAAGTCCTCGACGGCCAGCGTTATCGCCTGGCGTGTCTGTAATAGATCTATTTGCGGCGCTATCTTGCTTAAAAAGTTCCCCAGATCGGCGCATCGCTTCGGCGCGATAAATTGCCGATTAAATGCCGCTCTGGTTATTTGCGGGTCGACCTTTTTGACATAGTGGTAGCTTAAACAGGTATCCAAATGGACGTGTAATTCCACTTTCTTCAATTTTCTTGGATCGAATTTCATACGGGCCACTTATTTCATTAACGGCTGAGATAACAACGAGAACAGCTTTTCTTTAAACAGGCCGGGTTTGATGCGGGTGATCACGCGCGCATTGGCCGGTTCGCCGGTCAGGTGGGTGGAATCGATGACGTAATGGCCGTAAGAGCTTTCACTTTTATATTCAACCCAGGAATACGCCTCCAGACTGGTTTCGACGATGTCCGGGTAGAGCGCCACCGCCATGGTGGTCGGATCGGGCAAATCAAAGCCTTTACGTTCGGTGCGCATGGCGTTGAACGCCATCAGCGTGCGATTGCAGCGCACGGCAAAGCGCCCCAGTTCGCCGAGATTATTCAATCGCTCTATATCGCGTTCGTTGATAAATGCTTCCCCCATGCCGATCTCCCAGCCAACGAGGGTGAGCGGCAGCCCGGCAGTGAGCACCAGATGCGCGGCCTCGGCATCGGCGTAAAAATTAAATTCGGCCAGCGGGGTGATATTGCCGGGCATCAGCCCGGAACCGCCCATCACATAAACCCTCTTCACTTTTTCGGCCAGCGTGGGCGCTTTCAGCACCGCCATCGCGAGATTGGTCAACGGCCCGAGGGTGACGATTTCCAGCTCGCCATTGAGCCGTGCGGCGCAGTCGATGATGGCGTCCACGGCATGAACGGGTTCGGCGCTCTGGCGCGGATCGGGCAAGGCCATGTCGCCCATGCCGTCTTCGCCGTGAATATGGTGCGAATGATAACGCGTTCGCAAAAGCGGTTTCGCCATGCCGGCATAAACCGGGGGCGCATAGGTTCCCGCTTTTTCCACGCAGATAAGTGCATTTTTGACGCACTGTTCAAGCGGGCAGTTTCCCGCGACGGTGGTGATCGCTTCCACCTTCACGTCGGGTGCGCGCAACGCCATCAGCAGCGCGACGGCATCGTCGGAAGCAGTATCGGTATCTATCAAAATATGTCGCATGGCCATCTCCTCGGGTGGGCTATGCGGAGAAAGTACCCAGACGACCTAAGGCAAAAAAGGTCAGATGTCCTTTTTCGTTCTGAAGCGCGTCGGCTATGCTGAACGCAGTCGAAAGCGAGGATGTAAGACGGTTAAGGATGAGCCCTGGGAGTGAATCGCCTTGAAAACGGTCGGTGACAGCAAGCTAAAAGAAGCTTTTATCGACGCTCACGATCTGCGAACGGCGCTTTCGCCCACGCTGCTCGCCGCACTGCGCCTGGTCAGCGTCGAAGCCGGCGAATACCTGGTGACGCAAAGCGATCGTTTGACCCACCTGTTTTTTCTCGTGCAGGGAAAATTGCAGGTTGAGAATTTTGATGTGAATGGCGCGCACATTGTCTTTTCCTTCGAAACGGATTTCTCGGTGATTGGCGATCTGGAGCTGTTCTCCCAGGCGCAGCGCACGCTGTTCAGCACCGTGCAGGCGGTGACCGACGCGCTGCTCCTCGCGGCACCGATAGAGGCCATCAACAATCACGCCCTGAGCGACCCGGCGTTCCTCACCTTTATCTGCCGGCAATTGAGCAATAAGCTGCTGAATGCCTCTTTGCTGCATGCGAACGGCGTTTTTACGGCGGAGTATAAATTGCGAAAATTTTTATTATTCAAGATAAAGAACGAAGGGGAATTGATTGAGCTGGAAAACCGGGAGGCGCTGGCGGCGAGATTGGGCATCTCCGTCAGACAGCTGAGCCGCGCGCTGGCGCAGCTCGCGGCGGACGGCATCATTCAATTTAAAAACAAATCACTGCGGGTGACGGATCGCCAGCGGCTGTCCGACATCAACGGGAGCGCCAGGATCTAGCCGATCGCCGGCCCCTTCAATTCCACGCGATTGCCGTCCGGATCGCTGAAATAAATGGACGGGCCGTCGCCTTCAGCGCCATAGCGCGATTCGGCGGGATCAACGCCGATCCCTTGCGATCGCAGATAGGCCAACAGCTCGTCCTCGTTGAAAGGATCGATGCGCAGGCAGATGTGATCGACATTTTGCCGGTGAGGATCGGGCGCCGTGCCGCCTTTTTTCCCCAACACGCCGTTAATATCCACCAGATCGATCATGGCCGCTCCGGCGCGCAGGTGCATCAGCCCCAAATCCGGCCGCTGTTTGGCGATATCACAGCCGACGATCCGGGTATAAAAATGCAGGCTTTTCTGCATATCGCGCACGCGCAGCACCACATGGTCGATAGTCTTCAGGCTGAAAGGGCGCACGGCCATCTCCTCAAACGGAAGTCTCCTTTACAGCATAAACGGCGCTGGCGGATTTATCCTGCTCCAGAGCTAAAGCAAAAAAATGGCCGATGGTTTTCACCATCGGCCGTAAGCGTGAGGAGTGTTCACGCATTAACGCGGGAAGTTGCCGCTCAGCGCATGCAGGCCATCCTGGTAGATGCCATGGAACAGGGCGACGGCTTCGTCGTCGCTGATATTGACCGGCGTGAAGCTGCCCGACCATTCCACGCGCGCCACGTTGGCGTCGTCGGTGGCGTGTACCGACAGGGTGGACAGGTAATTCACCACCGGGAACGGCGCCTGCATGATGGAGTAGCTGTAGCTGCGTTGACGGTTGTCGAACGCTTCCAGCCGCTCGATAACGGTGCCGCCGTCAGAGGTCGTCAAAGTGCGCACGCGGCCGCCTTCAGAAACGACGCTTTTCGGAATGAACGGCAGCCAGTCAGGCAGGGCGTCGAAGCCGCCGATCAGTTGCCATACGGTGTCGGCGGATGCCGGGATGTTCATAGATACGGATGTAGTAGCCATTTTCTTTCTCTCTTGATATCGGTTTAGGGTACGGAATTACATTGCCAGGGTGTCGACGACGCCGCCGTCGACGCGCAGCGCCGCGCCGGTAGTGGCCGAAGACAGCGGAGACGCAAGGTAAACGGCCAGGTTGGCCACTTCATCGACGTCCGCCGCGCGTTGAATGATGGAGCTTGGGCGTTCGGTTTTAACGAACTCGTCGGCCTGATCGCGCGCGCTGCGCCCGGATTTGGCCGCCGCTTCCGCCAGCATCTCCTGCAGGCCTTCGGTAAAGGTTGGCCCTGGCAGGATGGCGTTGACCGTCACGCCGGTGCCGGCGAGGCGCTTCGCCAGGCCGTGAGATACCGCCAGGTTGGCGCTTTTGGTCACGCCGTAGTTGATCATATCCGCCGGGATGGCGACGCCGGATTCGGACGACACGAAAATAATGCGTCCCCAGCCCTGTTCGGTCATGCTCTGCGCGTAGTGGCGCGCCAGACGCACGCCCGAGAGGACGTTGACGTTATAGAAGTGCATCCACTCGCTGTCGGGCACGGTAAAGAAGTCTTTATCGTTGAAAATACCGAGGTTGTTGACCAGCACGTCGGCTTTAGGCTCCGCGGCGAACAGGGTTGCAGCCCCTTGTTCGGTGCCGAGATCGGCGACCACGCCGCGTACCTGCGCGCCGGGCACGTTGGCGCTGATGTCGGCGATGGCGTTATCGACCCCGGCTTTCTGACGGCCGACGATCACCACGGTGGCGCCCGTTTTGGCAAGCCCGCGCGCGATGCCGAGACCGATGCCGGAGGTGGAGCCGCTGACGACGGCGACTTTGCCTGAAAGATCCAGTTTCATCATGTATATCACTCTGTCATGTGGGTAATGGGGCCGGGGGCCGGCCCCATAAAACTTAACGAATCGGCAGCGGCGCGTTGTCGGCCACCAGTTTCTGACGGCGCATCTCCGCCCAGAACTCAGCCGGGATCACTGCATCCAGCGCAGCCAGATCTTCGGCCATGCGGCCAGGACGGCTCGAACCGGGGATCACGGCGGCGACGGCCGGGTTAGCCAGCGCGAATTGCAGCGCAGCGGCTTTGACGTCTACCTGGAAGCGAGCGGCGATCTCTTTGATTTTCGCGACTTGCTGGCGAATAGCCGGGGACGCTTTCTGATATTCGAAATGTTCGCCGCCGGCCAGCACGCCGGAGCTGTATGGGCCGCCGACGACGATATCGACATTCTGTTCCAGCGCTTCCGGCATCAGGCGTTGCAGGGCGCGTTCGTGATCCAGCAGGCTGTAGCGGCCGGCCAGCAGGAAGGCATCCGGTTTCGGCTCATCAAGCGCCAGCGTCAGTTCGCAAGGCTCGACGCGGTTGACCCCGAGGCCCCAGGCTTTGATCACGCCTTCGTCACGCAGGCGGGACAGTGCGCGGAAGGCGCCGGTACGGGCGATATTGAACTGTTCCAGCCAGCTGTCGCCGTAGAAATCCTGAGCGACGTCGTGGATCCAGACGATATCCAGACGATCGGTTTTAAGACGCTTCAGGCTGTGTTCAATGGAGCGAAGCGTGCCGTCTTCCGAGTAGTCGTTCAGGATCTTGTTTTTCAAACCGTGTTCGAACAGGCCGCCTTTCTCACCCAGATCGCGAGCGGCGGGATCTTCCATTTCGTCCAGCATGATGCGGCCCACTTTGGTGCTCAGCACGAACTCATCGCGTGGATACTGAGAGAGCGCTTCGCCCATGCGAATTTCCGACAGGCCGGAACCGTAAAGCGGTGCGGTGTCGAAGTAGCGGATGCCCAAGTCCCAGGCGCTGGTTACGGTAGCCAGCGCTTCTTCTTCTGGAATGGCGCGGAACATATTGCCGAGCGGCGCGCCGCCCAAACCGATCTTGCCGGGTAAAATATTTTTGATGCTCATGGTGAATCCTCAATTCGTTATCTTTTCAGGGAAACTAGTGGGGCTCATACAGCGTCTGCCCCGTCACGAGGCTAAAGATAACTTGGCAAGTTGTGACTTGATAGGACATAATTTGTCTAAGTTAAGTCCTTTGAGGTCTCACATGATCGATTTACGTCAGTTGAAATACTTTGTGGCGGTGGCGGAAGAAGAGCACGTCGGCCGCGCCGCCGAACGGCTGCACATTTCCCAGTCACCGCTGAGCCGGCAGATTTCCCAACTTGAGGAACGTCTGGGTTTGATGCTGTTCGAGCGCAATCAGCAGCGCATCCGCCTGACCGCCGACGGCCAGACGTTTCTGGCAGAAACCCGCGCGCTGTTGACGCACGCCACCCGGCTCGAGTCGCTTGGGCGCCGTCTGGGGCGCGGGGAAGACGGCGGGCTGTGCATTGGCTATATCGAAAATGCGATGCACTCCGGCGTCTTGTCGAACGCCTTGCGGTCGCTGCGGGTGTCCCGGCCGGATGTGCACATCGTGCTTTACAGCCAGCCTTCTTTCATACAGCTGGAAGGGCTGCGGCAGCGCAGCCTGGACGTGGCGCTGGTCAATACGGTGCCGGATCGCGCGGATCCGGATTTTGAATATACGCAGGTGCTGGACGATCGCATGCTGTTGGCCTTGCCGCAGGCCCATCCGCTGGCGGAGCGAGAGACGCTGCTGCCGGCGGATCTCACCGATCAGGCCTGGATTTCGGTGCTGCACAAGGAGGATGCCCATTCGCGCGACGACTTCGTGGCGGCCTGCGTGAAGGCCGGGTTCGATCCGGATATCCGGCTGGAGGCGGGCGAGCCGCTGACCGCGCTGGGGCTGGTCGCCGCCGGGTTGGGGATGACGTTGATCCAGCACAGCCTGCGGCATAACGCGCCGCAAGGCGTAGTGCTGCGCGAACTGCCCTGGATGCAATACACCACGCAGCTGTGGGCCGTGTGGCACAAGGCCAACCTGCGCCCGCTGGTCACCCATTTCCGCGAAGTGATGTCGGCCGGGCCGGCCTGCCACTGACTGCGCGGCGGTGTCCGGCCCGGATGGCGTCCGCTATGACACCGCGCGCAGGGCGGCGACGATCGCCGCCAGTGCGGCGCGTTGCTCGTCTGCCAGCGCGGGCTGCGCCTGCGCGGCATTTTCCGCCAGCAGGGTCTGCAGGCCGATCAGCCAGTCATAGATATAAAATGCGGTATTTTTGGTTGGCGTCGGTGCCAGCCGGGTGAGCCGCTGCTGGCCGCTCCAGTCCACCGCTGGCTGCGGCGGCGGGGTAAAGATCGGTTGGCCGGGATTGACGCGGCTCTCGGGGCGCGTTGCCGCATCGCGCCGCTGGAAGCCGAGCCAGGCGACGAAGTCGCCCAACAGCGCTAACGCCTGGCTGATCTGCCGATCTTCCCCCTGTTCCGGCAGGCCGCCGGCGCACAGCGCGCGCTCCAGCTCATCATCGAGCCGCTGGCGGCAGGCGGCGCCGATCAACGCATCAACCAGCAGTTCGAGATGCGGTTTGTCGACGCCGAGCAGATCCAGCAACCGGCGGCTGTCCGGCAGGCTGCGCAGATGGTTGATCCAATCCGCGAATATCCGCGTGGCAAAGGGTGACGTGGGGGGCTCGCCGGGCGCCGGGGTTTCCGGTGCGCCGAACAGATCGATGTCGAGCCCGAACGGCGCAGGCGTCGCCGGGGTCGGCGCGGCGTGCTGCTGTTGCTGGTAAAGTTGGCGCAGCGTATCGCGCTGGGGCAACAATCGTTCCAGCAGTTCGCCGTGGCGGCCGGCCTGCGCCTGCAGCGCGCGCAGCAGCTGTTGGGCGCGTTGCTGGGTCGCGTGCGGATCGGCGGCGGTGAGCCAGTTGCCGAGCAGGCTTTCCGTCAGCTCGCGCTGCAACTCTTCGCGCAGCTCGAGCAGGCGCGCTTGCTTGTGGGCCGGGCGCGCCTGTGCGGCCAGGTAGTTCACCATGCGGCGGCAATCCTGCTCATCCAGCGCCAGCAGTGTGGCCCAGCTGTCACCGGGTTCGCCGACCTGGCGCTGAACGGCGTCGTCAGGGCGCGGTTTGCCTTCCTGGCGTGGGTCGAACGGCGTGATCGCCCAGATTAAACCGGGTTTGCGGCGCTGGCGCAGCGCCGGGGTTTCCCCCTGGGTGTGGTCGACCCAACCGGCGAGCGCTTGGCCGATGCGCGCGGCGTCCTGCGGCGTGGCGGCGGCATCGGCCACCAGCAGCAGGTTGGCGTGCAGGCCGTCCGCGCAGCGGGCCAGCAAATGGGCGCGTTTCGCCTGTTGCAGCCGCTGCGTCGGTTCCGCCTGCGGGCGGGCGCAGCTGCCGGGCAGGTCGATCAGCGCCACGTCGGCGGGCAGGCCCGCCTGCGCCGTCTGCGGCAGAACGGTGGTGACTTCGGCGGTCAACCAGACCAGATCGCTCAGCGCGATCTCCCGTTCACCGTCGTGTTCGGCCATCACGACGATTGTCGTGTTTTCCGGTGCGGCGCTCGCGGTCAGCAGCGTCAAGGCGCGGCGCGGGGCATGAACCTGCCGGCTGTCACCGAGGGCATGCAGCGTGTGTGCCAGCTGGCGATAATGCGTCGTCAGCGTCGGTTCCTCTCCCCACAGCGGCGCAAACAGGCGCGCGCGATCGTCGATGCTAAGCTGCGGCGCCAGCGCCACGGCCTGCGGCCAGAAATGCCTGTCCAGCGTCTGTTGCCCCTTGTCGCCGTGGCGGCGTTGGCTATCCCACAGCGCCAGCACATCGCCGTCGCTGAGGCCGTCGGGGGCGATGGCTTGGCGGTGGCGCGCCAACGTTTGCAGATGGCCGGCGATCGCGCGGGCGTCCCAGTCCAGCCGGAAGCCGCCCATCGCGGCGGCATCGAGCGTGATGGCCAGCCACTGCGCTTCATTGAGCAGGGCGAGGGCGATCGGATACTCGGCGGGCCCCGCCTCGGCCGCCGTGCAGTAGCGCACCGCGAGCGAAAGGTCCGCGTTGAAGCGCTTTGCGCCAGGCGCCAGCGCCGCCAGCAGATGGGCCTTGGCGGCGGCGTTGTGGCCATACAAACCGATGGCGACCTGCGCAGGGCATGTGTTTTCCAACCGTGCGGCGCGGTTATGGCAACGGCGCAGGCGCAGCGTCAGGCGATCGGCCTCCCGCTCCAGGCGAGGGGATTGGCGGCGCGCGGCGTCCACCCAGTCGATCGCCTGCAATATGCCGGCGCTGAGCGCGTTATTCGGGGCCGCTGGGGCGAAGGTTTGCGTGTTCATCGTGGGTAAATGCTCCCGCTGTCTATCCAGTAGTGGGTCGCGCCGGAGGCGCTGGCAGCCAGGGTATTGAGTTTCAGTTGTAGGTGGTGCGCCGGGACGGGGCTGCCGTCGGCCAGCAGCGCCTGCGCGATCTTGACGCTCTCGGCGCCCTGCTCGGCGCTGGCGGTGATGGCCAGCCGCAGGCTGATCACCGCGTCGCCGGCCAGCTTGCGCGCCAGCTGGGCGTCATTGATGGTCAGCGTATAGAGCGGCGAGGCCGGCCAGCGTTCGTTGTCCAGCTGGCGGAATCCCAGGCGCAGCGGACCGCGCAGCTGGAAGCTGCCGGCGGGATCGAGCGCGAAATCGGCGCGATCCAGATCGATGTCGCGGTAATAGACGTTATCGTCCGCCAGCATGTTGTTACCGTCCAGCATGCCCAGATAACGAATGGTGGAGTAGGGCTGGAAATCCCCGACGTTGAAGTAAAAGCTCTCCAGCCGCAGGTCGATCGCCAGCAGGCACAGCATGGCGCCCACGGCGGCGGTGGATTTCGGGTTGTCGATGCGGCCGCGTTTGTTGAACGGGTACCAGCTGCGGGTGTGATACCCCTCGAGCGGCAGAATGCGGCTGGCGGGCAGCGGCTGCAGATGGCGCAGCAGCGCCTGCACGCCGGGGAAACGCGCCGGGCGGCCGGTCAGCAGCAGTACGTCGCAGGTATACAGCGCCACCACCTCGGCCAGCAGGCGCAGACAGCGGCCGATGCCGATGCGATCGGACAAGAAAGCGGCGTGCAGATCGGCCAGGCGGATCACCAGCGGGGTGTGCAGGATATCGAAGGCGTTGCTGTCGGCTTCGCGCTGCACTTCGCCGTTGATAAACGCCAGTACCTGCGGCGTCGGCGGCTGCGGCAGCAGATCGCCCAGGCTGGCGGCGATTTCCGCCCGGTTGTCCAGCGGGTCGTATTCTTCATAGGCGCCGAGCAGCGCGCGTCCGGCGGGCATGAAGATCTGCAGAGCGGCCTGCTGACGCAGGGTGGAAAGCCCGTCCATGCGCCCTTCGTTGCCGAACAGCCTGTCCATCAGCGCCGGGGCGGCGCTCACGCCGGCGGCTTCGAATGCCTGCTGCACGGCGGGCAGGATAAACTGCTGGATGGCGTCCAGCAGGATATCGTCGCCGGCGACTTTAAAACCCTCGCGGAACAGCAGGCGCGGGTTGATTTTGATGTTGTTGCCCACGCCGTCGTCGAGCGAATAGTGCGTGATCGCCAGATCCGTGGTGCCCCCGCCGATGTCGATGGAGGCGATGCGCAGCGTTTTTCCCGCCTGCTCACCTGGCGCCAACGGCCGGTCGAGCCGGGCCATGGCGGCGAAAAAGGCGTCGGTGCGGCCGGCGAAGTTCACCTGGGTTTCGTTGTACAGATAGACCATCTGACCGCAGGTGGCCTCGTCCCACTCCATCTGCACCTGCGGCGCCGGGAAGCGGGCGTGCGCGCCGTCGAACGGCGCATCCTGCGGGTGCCAGCCGAGGGCCTTCCACACCAGCCCGATCGCCTCCTGCATGCGGCGGCGGAAAATCTCGCGCTCCGGTTTCGGCATCGCCGAAGGCAGCGTCAGAATGATGGCGCGCAAACGGCGCGGCGCGGCGGCGTTCGGCATGCGGCTGCGCTGGGCGATGCTGTTGATCTGCATCAGCGCCTGCGCCAGCAGCTCGCTCAGCATCAGGCTCATCACTGCGCTGCGGCTGTAATGGGCGGCGAACACCGGCAGCCGTTGCGCCGTCGGCAGGGCGGACAGCGGCACGCCTTCGTCGTTGATCAGGGTGGTCAACGGCGCGGCGGCGGCCATCGGCTCGTGCCGCTCGTTGAAGCGCCAGCCGGGCGCATAGCGCTCCTCGTCCCACAGGTAGCGGCGCGGGCTGGAAATGCCGGTGGTGCCTTCATGGCCCGTTCGCCGCTGCGCCAGCTGTGCGGCTTCACGGCCGACGCGGGTGATGGACGGCCACTGAAAGGCGTCGTCGCGCCCGCTCTGGAACGACAGATGCGGCTTGCCGAAGCTGGCCTGAGAAAACTCCACCCGGCTCTCGAACAGTTCGTTGTAGACGCGGTGCGGTTCGGACAGCGAACGCAGCTGCAGCTCGTAGGTTTGCTTCAGGCCGTTGCTCTCTTCCGGGTGGTCTTCGACCAGCACGCCACAGGTGTGCGAGTTACCGACGTCCAGCACCAGATCGACGTCGATCGCCGGTTGCTGCAGCGTTGCAGCCGCCATTTTTATCTGCGGCACCGCCAACTGATGGCCGAGCATGTGCAGCAGGTTGAGGTAGTGCGCCTGATACTCGAAGGTTTTCAGCCCGGCGTTGATCTCCACTTCGGCGCGCTGTTCCCGCTCGGCGGCGCGCTGGCTGAACGCCTCGCGCAGCCAGCCGTCCACCCAGGTCAGATCGAGGAACTCGCCCAGCTCGTGGTTGCGGTGCGCCAGCGCGAAGCTCAGATCGGCGCCGAGATCGCTTTCGCCCGGCGCCAGCGCCTCCTGGCCGGGCGCGGCGGCGCGAGTGTCGAAGGCCAGCACCACGCGCAGCAGGTTGCCGTCCTGATCCGGTTCATCCAGCTGCACCACCTGCAGGCGCGCCCAGTTGTCCGGGCCCGACAAAAACAGGCCCGCCGGGGTGTGGCGCAAGAAGGGCAGCGGCAGCCAGAGCTTATCCAGCAGGCGCAGCGACTGCTGCAGCGGATAGCTGAACTCCGGCCGCACCACTTCGGCGGCCTGGTCGCCCACGGCCGGCAACTGGTATTTGCCGCTCTCGGCCTCCCATTGCAGGCGCAGCAGCGGGCCGCTGGCGGTCTTGCGCACGAATTTGCCGGGAAACTCGGCGTCCAGCAGCGGGGTCAGGGCAAAGTCCAGAAACTGAATGCCGCTGTCCTGGATCAGCGTAATGCCGTGTTTGTAGTCCGTAAGGGGTGCCAGCATCATTTACTCTCGCGCTTGAACGTCATGGGATAGGTGGTGTCCGCATCGTAGCGGCCGGTGCACTCTGCCGCGCCGGTTTCGCCCTGGCGGCAGACGATCTCCGGGATCTGGTAGCGGCTGCCGTCGCTGCAGCGCGCCTTGGTGCGGCTGTTGATCACCAGATTGCCGGACTGCATCAGCCCGGCTTCGACCGCCACCCGGCAGCTGACGCCGTCGCCGTAGGCGATGACAGCGCTGCCCTTGCCACCGTTCAGACGGTATTGCAGACCGGGGCGCTTGCCGGTAATCGGGTCTTTCAGCGCCACCGTGGCGCGCCATTTGCCGTTAAGGAAACGGGTGGAACCGGCCTTCACCGCCTCGGGCGGCAGCACCAGCGCATTTTTGTCCAGCGGTTGCGGGATGGCCGGCGCCGGGGGCGGCGGCATCAGCGTGGCGTGCGCCAGCGGCAAGCGCAGCTTGGGCAACGGCGCGGCGGTTTTTTTCGGCGGCGCCGGATGGCGCACCTCAGCCGGCATCGCCGGTTGCGGCGGCGGCGGTGAGCTGTGCAGCCAGGCGGCCAGCGCCGCGCTGCCTAGCAGCAGTACCGGCAACAGCCACAGCGCGTGGCGCCGATGTGGGCGAACAACGGCGGGGGATTCGACGGGCGCCGCCGGGGCGGGCGCCGGTTCGGGCTCGGCGGCCGGGGCCGGCTTTACCGGTTCGACAACGGCCGGTTTACGCGGAGCGGCGGCGATCGGCGCCGGTTTTTCCACTTCGACTTTCATCTCTGCTTCGATCGGGCGCAGGCAGGCCAACGGATCGTTCGGGCTCTGCGCCTGCGGCTTGATAAAGCCCCAGAAGGTCAGCACCGGTCGATCGTCCACCAGGTAAACGTGGTTGGGGTCGGGTATGTGTATCGCTTTGGCCAGCAGCGCGCCGAACAGGCGATGGCTGGGGTGATCGGTCGCCAGGGCCTGTTCCGTCAGGCTGCGGAAGGTCGTCAGGCAGTGTTCCAGGTGCCGTACCGCCTGCGCGCGCTGGGCATCGCTCGCCGCCAGCCAGGAGGTGACTTTGCCGGGGAAGGGCGCATACCAGTCGATGCGGGTGCCGCTTTCGTTCGGCTGGGGGATCGCCAGACAGTCGGCGGCCTGCTGCTGTCGGCGAAGGCGCAGGGTTTCCCGCAGCTGCTGCGCGCAGGCGTAGACCGGTTGCCCGTTCTCGCCTAAAGCCAGCACGTCATCCAAACTGCCACTGCGTAAGAAGGGTTTCACCACGGCGCCGCACCTTGTCCTGTTCTACAAAAACGCATAAAAGTCCATGATACCCCGCAGGCAGGGCCGCCAAACGGCCAAGGACAGCCCGAAAAACGCCCTTCTTTGGCGTTAGCGGCGCGCTTTGCTAACCGGCACAGTGAAAATTTCACTATCTGGACCTGTCTGTGAACCGCTTTATCTGAAAAATAGAACGCAGCCCCGGCAAACGACGCCGGGCAACGATGTTCTCTTTCACTATGACATCGCCTCGCGGGTTGCCGATTTCGGTATGCCTCAGGCGTGCGGAGCGTTCACATGACGGACAGTCAGTCTGCAAAAACTCTCGTTGTTACCCCTGCACATCCCGCCGCCGGGCATTCGGCCCAGGGCTGGATGAACGGTTTTCTTGGCATGATGATCTTCAGCGGCTCGTTGCCCGCGACCCGGGTGGCGGTGCTGGAGCTCGATCCGCTGTTTCTGACGGCGGTCAGGGCGGCGATCGCCGCTTTGCTGGCCCTGTGTGCGCTGCTGATCACCCGGCAGGCGCGGCCGACGCGGGCGGATTTGCCGCCGCTGCTGTTTGTGGCGCTTGGCGTAGTCATCGGTTTTCCGCTGCTGACGGCGCTGGCGCTGCAGCACACCACGTCGGCGCATTCGCTGGTGTATATCGGCCTGCTGCCGCTGGCGACCGCCGGTTTTGGCGTTTTGCGCGGCGGAGAGCGGCCCAAGCCCGCTTTTTGGGCTTTTTCAGGCGTCGGCGCCGTGTTGGTGGGCGCTTTCGCGTTGAGCCAGGGGAGCGGCGGCGCCTGGCAAGGGGATGCGCTGATGGTCGGGGCGGTGTTGCTGTGCGGCCTGGGTTATGCCGAAGGGGCGGTGCTGTCGCGCCGGATCGGCGGCTGGCAGGCGATCTCCTGGGCGCTGGTGGTCGCCTTGCCGTTGACGCTGGCGGCCACCTGGCTGGCGGCACCGGCCGCCTGGCCCGTGGTCAGCGGCGCTGCCTGGCTGTCGCTGGTTTACGTCTCGGTGTTCAGCATGTGGATTGGGTTTATTTTCTGGTATCGCGGCCTGGCGCAGGGCGGCATCGCCGCCGTCGGGCAGCTGCAGCTGCTGCAGCCGTTCTTCGGCCTGGCGCTGGCGGGCTGGCTGCTGCATGAGACCGTCCAGCCGATGATGATCGCCGTGATGGCCGGCGTGGTGGTTTGCGTGTTCGGCGCCAAACGTTTTTCCCGCTAGGCGCCGCTGCCGGCGCAGGCCAGGATCACCCGTCCGAGCCGTTCCACCGCCTGTTGCACCTGGCGGTCGGCGTAACCGCCCAACCCCAGCACCAGGCCCGGCTCACCGTGGCCGGGCGCATACATCGGCGACACCGCCCGCAGCGCCAACCCGGCTTCGTTGGCCTGCAGGGCGACCCGCACGTCGTCGAGATCTTTTCTCAACCACAGCACCATGTGCATGCCCTGATCGCAGGGCTGCACCACCGCCAGCTCGGCCGGGATGTACGCGTTGATCGCCTCGATCAGCACCCGACGCTTCTCGGCGTAGACGCCGCGCATTTTGCGGATATGCCGGTCGAGATACCCTTCGGCAATAAAGGCGGCCAGCACGTATTGATCCGCGCTGGGTGGATGGCGATCCATCAGGATCCTGGCGCCGCAAAAGGCGTCGACCAGCGGCGGCGGCACGATGGCGTAACCCAACCGCAGCGAAGGGAACAGCACCTTGCTGAAGGTGCCGAGATAGAGCGTCCGCTCGGGCGCCAGCCCCTGCAGCGAAGGGAACGGGTGGCCGGCGTAGCGCATCTCGCTGTCGTAATCGTCTTCCACGATCCAGGCCTGCCGCTCTCTGGCCCAGGCCAGCAGGGCGCTTCTTTTCGCCATGCTCATCGGCATGCCCAGCGGATACTGATGCGACGGCGTGACAAAGGCGGCGCGGGCATTGGCGGCCAGACGCACGCCGGCGGCGACGTCGATGCCGTCGTCGGCGACGGGCACCCTAATCATGCGCCGATCGCGGAACAGGCTATCGAAAATGGCGGTAATGCCGGCGTAGGCAGGATCTTCGACCCAGGCGCTGTCGCCGGCGTCCAACAGGATCTGCGCGGCCAGATACAGTCCCTGTTGGGTGCCGGAGGTAATGAGGATTTGCTGCGGCGTGCAGTTTACCGAACGGGAACGGCGCACATAGTCGCAGATGGCTTCGCGCAGCGGCAGTGCGCCCAGCGGATCGCCGTAGCCCGACGGCGCGCCGGGGCCGCGGGCGCGGATGCGGTTGCCGAGCCGCCGCCAGATATCGTCGGGCGCGGTATCGCCGATTGGCACTGACACAGTGAACGGCACCGGCGGCAGCGCCCGCGCCTGCGTGGCAAAGCGCGCCAGATGCTGCGCCTGTGAAGAAAGCGGAACCGCTACCGCCGAACTCGCCTGCGCCGTGGCGTGCGGCGTGCGGCGCGGCGCCTGATAGTGGGCGACCCGGGTGCCGGAGCCGGGCTGCGGTTCGAGAAAGCCTTCCGCCGTCAGCTGAGCAAAGGCTTCCAACACCGTGCCGCGCGCCAGATCCAGCGCCGCCGACAGCCGGCGCGTCGAGGGCAGCAGATCGCCCGCTTTCAGATCGCCCCGGTGAATGGCCCGGCGCAGGGCCTGCGCCAGCTGGTGGCTCAGCTGCCCCGCCTGGCGGTCAATCTCGCCGAGGGCGGGGACGTCAACGACTTGGGCTGTTCGGGGCATGGATTCCGGCTCGCTTTGCAGTGCGAAAATGAGTATTCAGAGTAAACCACTCTTTCGGCACTCGCGAGTCCGTTGTCAGTCAACTCAGCCCGCGCTGATTCAGCAGCACCTTATTCAGCTCGCTGTTTTTTCGCACGTTCAGCTTGCGCATCGCCGAGCGTTTATGGGCGCTGATGGTTTTCTGGCTGCGCTGCAGCAGGCCGGCGATGCTGCAGGCGGACATGCCGCTGCTCATCAACCCCAACACTTTTTTTTCGCAGTGGCTGAGCGCGGCGATGCGGCAGGCCTGGCATTTCCACATGCCGGCGGCGTGCAGCGCCATCCACGGATGCTGGATAAATTTCTCCAGCGCCATCTGCAGCTTGAGGCGGATGGCGTAGGCCGAATCGCGCCGATGGATGCTGAACAGCGGCGGCAGGTTTTTCACCTGTTGCTGAGTCGTGTCGTCGAGGATCAGCAGAGTCAGCTGCCGCTGGCGCGGGATGCCGTAGGGGCTCTGGTAACAGCAGGCGCAGCCCCAGCGCTCTTCCGGCGTGCGGAGCACGATTTCGATGTTATCCAACGCCTGCAGTGCCAGCGGCGAGAACTGCGGGTACCGGCGCTGGCATTCGTTCAGGGAGTGCAGATAATCCTGCAGCAGCAGACGCAGCCCCTGCTGGTAGAAGTTATCGCTGTCGAACAGCGTGAAGCGAATATCTGGCATGGGTGCCTCCTTAAAAGGCCGCGCCGGAGCGAACGGTGACGGCCCATTGCCGGCGATTGCGCGCCGGGCGTTTTCCTGATTTCCCTGGGGCGGTGCGGGGCTTATTGGTACGCCAGCACAAAATTGGCGACGGACGTGAATTCGCCTTCGGTAATGCTTTGGTTTTGAATCGCGCTCGGCCGCCCTTGTACGTAGGCGGTGAAGTTCAGGTTGTTGGGGCCGTTTTGCAGCGCGACGGCGCTGGTGGCCTTATTCAGAGAGATGTCCGCACCCTGATGATCGAACAGGGCGATGGCGGCGCCGTTCGCGCCGTTGTTGATCGCCAGCTTGCCCGGCAGCTCTCCGTCTTCGGCGCCGCTGAAGGTCACGCTGACGGATTTGAACACCGTGGTCTTGCAGTCGGTCAGCTTGATGCTGAACGGCACCGGCGTGGTATGTCCGTAGCGGTACAGGGTTTTGACGATCACCGTGCCCATCTCCACCAGCTGATCGGCGGACTGCGGTTCGATATTGCACGGGCGGCTCACCACGGTGCCGTGGAACTGCACCGGCGCGCCGATAAGCTCGGTGTTCGCCGCCGCCGGCATGGCGGCAAACCACCAGGGCGCGCAGCTCAGCAGCGCTAAAGCGCGTAGACGCATTTTCCGTTCCTCCCTCGGTTACTGGAATGCCGCCACGATGGTGGCCGATGCGTTGAATTCCCCTTCGCCGATCTCTGCGCCGCCGTTGGCGAACGGCGCCGCCACCAGGTTCCAGGAGCCGCCGTTGCCGATGTTCGGCACCGGGTAAAACTCATTCGGGATAACCAGCTGGCCGTTATGCGTCAGCCGGATGCCGAGATCGTTCTTGTCGGTTTTGAATACCTCGTTGCTGAAGGAGGCCGCCGTGCCCGACACCGCCAGCTTGATATTCAGCGTGCCGTCCTCGAAGCTGCCGCCCTCGCACTGGAAGCGCACCGGAATGCTTTGCGGGTAGTTCGAGCCGTTGAGATCGCTGCCGCCGATCTCGCCGAACTCCACGTTGATCAACTGGCCTTCGTTCACCACGCATTTATCGGGCACGTAGAGGATTGCGGACTGGATAAACACCTGCGCCATCGGGTTGGGGCCGAAACCGCCGTCGGTCGAGCCGAGGCGGCCGTACATCTCGATGATCTGCCGATCGTTAATCTCAACGCCGTTAATGATTTTTTTGCGCACCCGGAAGGTGATCTTGCCTTTGGAGCCGCTGCCGTAGTTGTTGACCTGCAAGTACGGCGGCTGGCAGCGGTGTTGGCTCAGCAAATTCGATTCGTTGTAAAAAGGCACGGTGACGTAGGCGTTCTTGTTGCCGGCAATCCACACCTCGGCTTTTAAATCCAAAAAGTCATTCAGCTTTAAATAGCCGTTGCCGTAGTCGGAGGGGGGCAACGCCGAATCCGACTTGTAAAAGTGCGGGCTGGTGGGGATAGGGGTATCGCAATACACCTTGCCGGTATAGGTGCCGCCCAGATCATAGGGAAACAGTTTGGTGAACCCCACCTGGTTGGTGATGTTGCTTTCATTCAGATCGATATAGAACTGTTTCGGCCCGCCGTCCGGCGTGACATAGCCGTTGGCCCAGGCGGCGGGGGCCGCCAGCGCAATCGCCAGCGGCAGGCAGAGTTTGGTCAGTTGAGTTTTCATTGCGTTCTCGAGCCTCACAGGTAAATCACCTGAATGTGCGCCACGGCGGCGAACCCGGCCGCCATCACCGCCCGCTGGGTGGATTCCACGCTGGCGCTGAACCACAGGGTGTTGCTGCCGGGCTGCAGAATGTAGGGGCGGCTGCGCTGATTCAGCTCCAGCGCCTGGCCCTGCTGGTCTTGCAGCCGCAGGCCGATGCCCTGTACGCCGCCGTTCAGCTTCAGCAGCGACGGGTTGTCGACGTCGCTTTCGCCGAGAAACACCAGCGTGGCGGCCTGCTCACCCTGCAGGTAGAGGCGGCCGGCATCGCCGTTGCGCGGGCCGGCCGGGTTATCCGCCAGCGCGCGCGCGCCCAGCAGGCAATTGCGGAACGAGAGACGAAAACGCACCGGCGCGCTGCGATCGCCGGCGTTGCGGAAGTCGCGTGCGCTGACGTCGCCCAGATCGACGGACTGATCCCGGCTGTCCGGCGTCAGGCTGCAGGGAGAGCTGAGCAGACCGCCGTGAAAGCTGACGGTGCCGGTGGTGCCTTCGATCACGCCCAGCGGCGTTGCCGCCAGCGCGCCGCCGCCGCACAGCAGTGCGCCGAGCAGCAGAGGGCGCAGTCGATCGGTGAATTCAGCCATGCTGGACCTCCTTATTTTTTCTCGGGCACGGCGGTGCAAACGCCGCCATTGCAGACGAAGCGAAGCTCCGGATGGCCGCCGTAGTCGTTGATGTAGGTGATGACGAAGCTGTTCATGCCGGTGTCGTGCAGCTTGAGGCTTTCGCTGGATTTCGGCTTCAGCATCAGCGGCTGAAAACCGCCGATCGCGCCGCCGCCCTGTTTTTGCGTCTGCCGCGTCATGCCGGTCAGGGTGATGTAAAACGGCGTCGGGTTGTCGACGGTGATGGCGCCGCCGCTTTTACGGAACACCAGCTTTTCCTGCCACACTTCACCCTTGGGCGCGACAATCGCCTTCGGCCGGTAAAACAGCTTGATCTGCGTCTGCAGCGCCAGCTGCATCACGTTGGTTTTGGTGCTTTTCGGCGGGATCTCGCGCAGGTTGAAGTAGAACACCGACTCGCGATCCTGCGGCAGGCGATCCGCTTCCGGCGTCTTGGTGATGCGCACCACGCTGCGCTCGCTCGGCTCCACGCGCTGCAACGGCGGCAGCACCACCAGCGGCGAGGTGATCTTCTGATGCTGCTCGTTCTCCAGCCAGGACTGCGCCAGGAAAGGCAGCTCTTTGTTTTCGTTGACGATATTCAGGCTGATCGATTTGGCGTCGCTCACATAAACGGCGCGCGTGCGATCCAGCGATATCGCCGCGTCGGCGGTGGGCAGTACGGCGCTCAGGGCCAGGCCGGCGGCGGTCAGTAGCGTTATCGGGTGTTTGTTCATGTCATTATTTCTCAGCGTTACGGATTACAGGGTGGCGCACGGCAGCAGCAGCTGGTCCAGCGGCTTGGCGGCGCCCGGGATCACGATGCGGCAGCGGCGTTGGCCTTCCCAGGCGACATCCAGTTTTTCCTCCGGCTGTACGCCGGTCAGATAGACCGAGCCGCCGTCGTTGACCACCGCGACCTCGCGGCCTTTCTCGCTCAGCACCGCGGCGCCGAACGGCGGTTCGCTGCCGTCCGCGAGGCGAATGGTGGCCAGCAGCTTGCTGCCTTTCACTACCTCGAAGTGGCGGTAGCCGATGGCGCCTTCGGTCAGCGTGCCTTGCACCACGGCGCGAGTGGCCTCGACGTCGTCCGCCAGCTTGTTGACGTCAATACGGGTGTCGGTGTTGTAGTAGCTGGTGATGTCGGAAATCACCGCCAGCCCGAAACGGTTGCTGTAGGCGCGGCCGTTATTGATCGGCACGCCGGCGATGCCGTCGGTGTCGAGCATCATGCGGCTGCCGCCGTTGCTCGAGTTCTGATGCGCCGCGATACCGTGCCGGGTCGCGGTGAGACCGCCGCGGAACGAGCCGCCGATCGACGAGTAGCTGTCCTGCTGGTAAGAGGCGCTGGCGTTCAGCGAGCCGAACGAGGCGTTGTGGGTGTAGTACCCGCGCGCCAGCGATTTGCCGGACTGGTTAAAGCCGCCGCTGACCTGCCAGGTATTGTCCGGATCGCTGTAGTCGTTGTACGACGCGGTCTGCGTGACGTCGCCGTTGTTGGTTTGCAGCGCATAGCCGACGCGCCGACGATCGCCGATCGGTACGGTGAAGTTGAGCATCACGCTGTCGTCGGTGCGGCCCTGGTAATAGGTGCGGTAAGCCGACAGCGAGGCGGTGATGTTGCTGATATCGCCGATGCTGAACAACTTGCTGGTCGACAGCCCGTAACGATCCTGGGTTCGCGCGTCCCAATAGGTCTGGTGCGAGTAAGTCAGATAGGTGGTGATCGCCCTGGCGCTGTCTTCCGCCATAAAGGTTTTACTGGCGGTGATGGTATACAGCTCTTTCTGACGGCCGTTGTAATTCTTGTCGTAATCGCCGTAGCGCTCCTGCAGATACTGCGACATGTTCATGAATTTGCGTTGCGAGAAGCGGTAGCCGGCGAAGGTGATCTGGCTGTTCAGCTCGTCGAAGCGTTTGGCGTAGTTGAGCTTGAACGACATGCCGCTGGCGGTCGGCTCGCCGGGCAGGCGAGCGATCGACTGGGTGACGTCCAGCGACATGGCGCCGAACACGTTCAGATCGCGGCCGAGGCCGAGCGCCCAGGCGTTATAGTCGCCGCCGAGCAGCGCGCCACCATACAGCGACCAGGCGTTGCTCAGCCCCCAGGAGAAGTCGCTGGCGGAAAACAGCGGCCCCTGGGTGCGGTGGTCGTAGGCCGAGGTTTTGCCGAGCGCCACGTTGTAGCGCACGTAGCCCGGGCGGGTCAGGTACGGAATGGTGGCGGTATCCACCTGGAAGGTCGAAACGGTGCCGTCCTGCTCTTCCACCTTGACGTCCAGCTTGCCGCGCACCGAGCTGTTGAGATCCTGGATGGCGAACGGCCCGGCGGGCACGGTGGTTTCGTACAGCGTGCGGCCTTCCTGCGAGACGGTGATCTTGGCGTTGCTCTTGGCGATGCCGCGCACTTCCGGCGCGTAGCCCTGCAGGTTAGGCGGCAGCATGCGCTCGTCGCTGGCCAGGTTGAGGCCGGTGAAGCGATAGGCGTCGAACACCCCGGAGTCGAGATAGATCTCGCCCAGCGTCAGCTTGGCGGCCTGCATCGGCAGCGCGCGGTAGGCGTAGATCTGGTTCCAGTCGAAGCCGGTGCTGCGATCGCCGGCCTGCTGATTGTAATTGGCCTGGTAGTCCGCGCGCAGGCGCCAGGGGCCCAGGTTGGCGCCCAGCGTGCCGTAGCTGCTCAGGTTCTGGGCGGTGTTGTTGTTGTGGCTCTGTTTGCCTAACTGGCCGCTCAGGTTGTAGTCCAGCAGCAGGCCGGGAATGCCGTCGTCCCACTGCTCGGGCGGCGTCCAGTCGGGATCGGAGTATTTCATCCACGCCTGCGGGATGGTGATCGCCAGCACGCCGCCGCCGATGCGATCGGATATGGTCGCGCCTTTGATGCCGCGAATGTCGGCGCACTGGTTGTCGTGCCACAGGGTGATTTTTTTGGCCGCTTCTTCTTTTAACGCCATTTTTTCCACCAGGTCAGGCGGCAGGCACACCTGGCTGCCGCTCTTGTTATCCGGCGACGGGAAATACTGAATGCTGCGCTGGGGCAGCGTTTTCTGGTTGATCTTGATGTCCAGCAAATAAGCGCCGGGCATGACGTAGTCGGCATCGGAGAAACGCGAAAGATCCACTTTGCTGCGCTCGCCGATATCCAGGACGTCGGTATTGAATTCCGTGGCGGAAAATGCCGGACGCACCCAGAGGAAAGACAGAATGACGAGGAGAGGTAGGTGTTTCCGTGTCAGTAATGACGTCATAGCATAATCACTCATGGCAAGTCCGCGCCCAATAGCAGGTCATCCGTACGACCTGAATACGTAATGCTGTGCAGCGCCCGCCGGCGCTAGAGATAAGACAGGGTGAATTTGGCCAGAGAGCTGAAGCCGCCCGCCCGCGCCTTGTCGGGATGCAGGCGCAACTGCGCGCCAAAGCGCAGCGTGTTGTCGCCGGCGACGATCTGGTAATCCGCCGTCGTGCTGCCGAGCGGGATCGGCGTGCCGGCATCGTTCAACAGCTCGATAGCCACGCCCTGCGCCTCGCCGTAAACGCCGAGCAGGGAAGGATCCCCGCTGTCGGCGGTGCCGTCGAACGTGACGTTGGCCGCGCGATAGATGAAGTCAGGCTTCACCTGGCTGGCCAGCTCGCAGTTCACCAGTTTGATCGTGAAATGGCGGCGGCTGCCGATCAGCACCGACTGCCCATCCTGCGAGGCGTCGGTCATGGAAATCAGACCAAAATCGACGGTTTGATCCAGGCTGTCGCTGGCGATGCCGCACGGCGTTTCAACGATGGTGCCGCCCAGGCTGACTTTGCCGTGGCCCTGATTTTTCGCTGCCGCCGCCGCGCTGCCGACGCTTAGCGCGATGAGCAACAGGCCGCAAAGGCGGATAGTCATGCTGGCGTCTCCCTGTCTTTCCCTGTTCCCTTGCCGGTATCCTCGGCATGCAATAAAGCGGGGGATGCCCTGAGACATCCCCTGTGGGGTATTACAGGTAAGCCAGGGTGAAGTTCGCCACGCTGGTGAAGTCGCCCGGCACCACGGCGCTTGAGGCGCTGCTGCCCTGCAGATAAGCGGCGAATTTCAGCGAGTTGTCGCCATCGTTCAGGCCCTGACCGTCGGTCGCGGTGCCCAGTTCCACCTCTTTGGAGTGCAGGTTGTCGTAGATCACGATGCCGGCGCCGGTTGCCGTGCCGCTCAGGGCCAGCAGTTTGTTGTTAACCGGATCAGGCGTGCCGGTAAAGGTCACTTTGACGTTTTTCATGGTGGAGATGGAGCAATCTTTCAGTTCGATGTTGAAAGGCTGCATGCTGGATTTACCCTGGTTGGCCAGGATGCGGCTGCTGATCTGGCCCATCGGCACGGTTTGGTCAACGGATTCCGGCGCGACGCTGCATGGCGCATCGATAATTTCGCCGGTAAAGGTGACTTTACCGCTGCCCTGATTAGATGCGGCATGAGCAACAGATGCGGAAGCGAAAGCAATCATGGTTGCCAGCATTAATTTATTCAGTTTCATTTCTCAGGTTCCTGTAGAGAGTTTTTAAATAAAAAGAACAGCACATCTAAATCCCCCGCGGCGGTGGCAACGCCATGTCGCCGCCCGTGCGGTTGGAGCCAGATCCTTTTGCTCTGGGCAATACGCCGATATCCGTTATTTATGAGAAATAACGAGATTTGGAAAATCGATAATGGATTTTCTGGTAAATAAAATACGTTTTTTACGTGTGGCGTGTTGCTGGGAATATTCTTGCAAATAATAGTATTGCTTGGAAATAGATTTTATTAAATTAAGTCAAATTCAGAATATAAAACCAAAAGGAAAAAGAAATATATTTGCTTTAAAATCAATAGATCGTATACAAATATTATCCAGTATAAATCACTATATAAATAACGATATGCGAGATATTAGATCGGGGGAAATAGGGTGACACCTACAATTCACAATATTGTTTTGCTAATATCGCTCTGAGGCAGCAGATGATGCATTTCCCTTTAGAAACAAAATATAAAACATAATTTATTGTTTTTATTGTTATTTCATGGTTGTTTGTTCATGAGGGAATGGGGTTTCTTATTCGCGTTTAGCCAGCGTTTAGACCTAATTGGTTAACAATTAAATAACAATTGCACCGGTAGTGAATTATTCTATCGCATTGCGTGATAGGGATTTTTTGCTACCTAACCCATTTTGATTAATCAAATTAAGGCATGTGCTGCTGCCGTTCGCCACATAATGATGACCTAAGTGACAATTAAAGGATTATAAACGGAATGATAACGATGATTAATGCTTGCGGCGGGCGCCGTTGGGTGGGGTTGACCCTATTTCTGCTGTCTCTTATGGCGCTTTCTGGCTGTGCGGGCGGGAGCAAGACAAAACTGAATTCCGTGAAAAAAATCTCACAGAATAATCCTAATGATAAATCCGATGAGCAACGCATCGCGCTTTGTCAGCAGCGGGTTAATTCATTAAAGAATATTAATCCGCAAAGTTACCAAAAACGCATCGCCTATTTTAATGGCCTGCTTTCCAACGCTTCGGGATATGCCGGGGTGCGCGGCAACGTGGATGAGAGTACCCGTAAAGCGATTGATGCTCTTTATCAATATAAAACCGAGAAATTCTGCGCTGACGTCGAGCATGAGCTGATGTCCGATCTGTCCAGCCGGGTTGAGAATCTGTAGCCATGAAGCGATGCGCGCAAGGATGGGCGATGGGGCTTTTGCTGTTGGCGGCGAGCGGGGCCGCTTGCGCCGCCGATGACGGCATTCCCGCGCTGTTGAAGTTTGCCGAACAGCGGCAGGCGCCACCGGCCGCGCCCAGGGAAGACACCGCGCGTAAATCGGCGTCAGCACCAGCCGCCAAACCAGCCGCAGACAGCGCTCGTTTAACGTCGTTGCAGCACTCTTTGCAACAGCAGGCGGAGAAAATCCGTCAGCTGGAGCGGCAGTTGGCGGCGGCTCAGGCCGCGGCGGCGCCGAAACGGGAACCGGCCGTCGTCGATATTCGGCCGCTGGCCGATGCCCTGAAGGGATTGCGGCAGGCCGTTGCGCCGGTGCCTGAAGTGAGCGTGCTGGCTGCTTCGTTAACGCGGGCCGAACAGCGCAGCACAAGTTTGGCGGCGCAGCTGGCGCAGCAGCAGCAGCGGGTGGAGACCTTGCTGGCCGAACGGCAGCAGGCGGCCGAGCCGCCTGCGCTGGCCAGCGAGGCGGACAAGCAGGCGTATGCCGCCGGCGTATCGCTCGGACGCGACATTCTGCATCTGCAGCAGGAGAACCGGCGCGCGGGGCTGGAAGCGGATACCCAGCTGTTGCTGGCGGGCATCGCCGATACCCTGGCCGGGCGGTTGCGGCTCGATGAAGCCGCCATCGACGGCGCGCTGCACACGGCGCAGCAGCGGTTGCAGCAGGCGCAACAGACGCAGGCGCCGCCTCGGGATGACAACGCCTACCTGGCCAATTTCGTTCGTCAGGAGGGGGTCAAGCAGGATGCGCTCGGTTTCTATTACCGGGTGGACTATGTCGGCAGCGGGGCGATCGGCGCCGACGATCGGGTGGATATCGTGGTGCGCGAAAGCCTGACCGACGGCCGGGTAGTCAAAGACATGGAGCTGGCGGGGACGGTGATCTCGCAGCCGTTGACGCGCTACCCGCCGCTGTTTCGCGCGGCTATCGAGAAGCTGCAGCAACACGGTGCGATCACGCTGGTGGTGCCGCCGGCGCTGGCGTACGGCAAACAGGGCAACCCGCCGGCGATCCCCCCGAATGCCACCATGATTTACACCCTGCGCATCGCTGACGTGCAGCCGTGAGCGGGGTGCTCAGCAGTAACCACTCAGGAGGAATGCTATGGCCAAGGCGCCGAAAACGTTTGAAAGCAGAAAATCGCTGATGCTGAATGTGTTGCAAGGATTGTGCAGGGAGCGTGTGGAAGGATCTGGGGGCCATCATCCCCCGCCGGAGCAGTGGCCGAAGACGCGCGAGCTGGCGGATAAATGCGGCGAAAATATTTATACCACCCGCACCCTGCTGCTGGCGCTGGAAAAGGAGGGTAAGGTTCACTGCACCCACCGCAGCATCAACAATTCTCTCCGCTGGTACAGCTGCGACGAACAGGCAGCGATAAAAAAAGAGTGATTCGACCCTGGCGGTCGCTTTTGACTATTCCTACAGCTAATCATTAATTAAATTTATCATTTGGCGGGGCGTTTCGCTCCGTCAATCCTTCCCCTTCGTTCGCTGCCATCCGCACAGCCATTGCTAAGATGTTTTTGGCGGCCATATACTTATCGCTCAGACGGGAACAGGTATAGGGAGCCGGCATCGTAATGAAGGAAAAGAAAGACATACTGAGATTGGATGATATTCATTATCAAATAGACAGCCAGGTGATCCTGGATTCCGTCTCTTTCACGCTGGGTGAAGGCGAGTTCAAACTGATCACCGGACCTTCCGGCTGCGGGAAAAGCACCCTGCTGAAAATCATCTCTTCCTTAATGGATCCGACCAGCGGAAAGCTCTATTTCGACGGCCAGGCGATCGACGAGATGTCGCCGGAGGCGTATCGCAAGCAGGTCTCTTACTGCTTCCAGACGCCGTCACTGTTCGGCAGTACGGTTTACGACAATCTGGCGCTGCCCTACCAGATCCGCCAGGAACCGCCGGCCGAGCGAAAAATGAAGGCCGATCTGGCGCGTTTCGGGCTGCCGGAGGCGATGCTGACCAAAAGCATCAATGAACTGTCCGGCGGGGAGAAGCAGCGGGTGTCCCTGATCCGCAACCTGCAGTTTATGCCTCGGGTGCTGTTGCTCGATGAGATCACCAGCGCGCTGGACGAGGAAAACAAACGCAACGTCAATGAGATAGTGCATCAGCTGGTGGCGGAACACCGGCTGGCGGTGCTGTGGGTGACGCACGATACCGAAGAGATAGCGCATGCGGACGAAGTGATCACCCTGCGCGCGCACGGCGCCGAGCAACAGGAGCAACAGCATGAATCAGCATAACATCACCAACGAATCCTTGGGCTTGTCGATGGTGCTGGTGGTGGTCGCCATCCTGATCAGCCACCGGGAAAAGCTGGCGCTGGAAAAGGACATTATCTGGAGCATCTGCCGCGCGGTGGTGCAGCTGATCATCGTCGGCTACGTGCTGAAGTATATTTTCGACCTGGATAACGCCGTTCTCACCGTGTTGATGGTGCTGTTCATCTGCTTTAACGCGGCTTACAACGCCAAGAAACGCAGCAAGTACGTCGAACACGCGTTCGTGACGTCGTTTATCGCCATCACCACCGGTGCGGTGCTGACGCTGGCGGTGCTGGTATTGACCGGCTCCATCGAATTTACGCCGATGCAGGTGATCCCCATCTCCGGGATGATCGCCGGCAACGCCATGGTGGCGGTGGGGTTGTGCTACACCAACCTCGGCCAGCGTTTCAAAAGCGAGCAGCAGAAGATTCAGGAGATGCTCAGCCTGGGGGCGACGCCCAAGTTCGCCTCGGCGGCGCTGATCCGCGACAGCATCCGCGCTTCGCTGATCCCGACCGTGGACTCGGCGAAAACCGTCGGGCTGGTCAGCCTGCCGGGCATGATGTCCGGGCTGATCTTTGCCGGCATCGACCCGGTGAAAGCGATCAAATACCAGATTATGGTGACCTTTATGCTGCTTTCCACCGCCAGCCTGTCGACCATCATCGCCTGCTATCTGGCTTACCGTAAGTTTTACAATGCGCGCCACCAGTTGGTGGTCGGCAACCTGAAGTAACGCCATGAAAAACGGCCTCCGTGGAGGCCGTTTTTTTTTACCCTTGCAGCAGGGCGATGCTCTGGCGGATTTCCCGTTCGATATCCGCCTCGCTCCAGCCGTCCAACTGCGAAGAGAAGGGCTCGAAGGCATAGACGCCGGTGTAGCCCAGGCGTTCCAGGTTCTGTACCTGGCGGCGGCTTTCCAGCCGATCGCCCGCGCTCAGCATGATGCGCTCTTCATCGCTCAGCGCGCCTTTATCCCGCCCATCCTCCACGCCGGACAGATGCACCAGGCCGATCTGCGCCACCTGGATCTGCGCGTCGAAGTCGGCTTGCGCCACACCGCTCAAATAGTGGTGGAAAGTATCGAGCACGATGCGGTATGGCGCGCCCGAATCGCGGATGATCGCCTGGGTCAGCAGCGACGATCGCAACGAGCTGATGCCGAAGCCCAGCGGCTCGACGTATCCCTGCACGCCGTAGCGGGCAAACAGCGGCGCCAGCAGACGCAACGCGGCGAGGGTATCGTCCCGTTTTTGCTGCTCGCTGCGCGTGTCGTCGGCGCTGCAGTGCGGGCACAGCACCAGCGCCCGGCTGTGGATGGCCTGCGCCTGCGCCAGCAACGCTTCGGCGCGCTGCTGCAGCGCCGCCGGGTCATCCACCCGATTGAACATGCCGAGGGCGTTGATCGTGACGATTTCAATGCCGTATTGCGCGGCGAGCGCGTTGAGCTGCGCGTCGCTCAGATCGTCGGTCACCTTGCCGCTGGGCATGTCGTTGCGCAGCTCAACTTTGCTGAGCCCGCAGCGTTTCACCAGGCGGAAAAAATTGTCCAGATCGAGATTCGGCGCGATCTTGCGGTTAATGCAGAAGCGGTCCAGCGCAATGTTCATGGGGCATGACTCCAGCGGTCAGGGTTGAGAGATCAGGATTTGCCGTTTTCCAGCGGCAGCGGCTTGCCGTCGGGCAGGGATTGGCGGAGGCGTTTGGCCAGCACCACCTGTTCCATTTTTTCCAGCGAGACGCCTTTGGTTTCAGGAATATAGCGGCCGATAAACCAGTAGCTGAACAGGCAGCAGGCGGCAAAGATCCACATCGGGAAGGCGCCGTGGAAATGCGAGAACAGGTAAGGGTGGTCGTTGATCATCGGGAACGACTGCGACACCGCAAAGTTGGCGACCCACATGCAGCCGACGGCGATGCTCATCCCCTGCGCGCGCATGCGGTTCGGGAAGATTTCCGACACCAGCACCCAGGCGCCGACGCCCCAGGACAGCGCATAAAACACCATGAAGAACAGCATGCCGAACAGCGCGAAATAGCCGGTGGCCTGCGTGTAGAGCGCGTACGAGGTGAGCAGCAGGCCGGCGATGGCGCCCAGCGTGCCGTAACGCATTAGCGGAATGCGGCCCATGCGATCCATCAGCATGGCGCCGATGACCGAACCGACCAACTGCAGCACGCCGATCCAGATGGTCTGGAACAGCGCTTCCTGCGCGTTTTCGGTGACGGTTTTCAGCACCACCGGCGCGTAGTACATCATCACGTTGACGCCGGTGACCTGTTGCAGCATGGCGATCATGCAGCCGACGAACAGGATGAACCGCACCCGCACATCGCCGTAGTTCAGCTTCCGGTGCTGCTGCTGTTGATCCTGCTGCAGCGAGTCTTTGATTTCTTTCAGCAGATTCTGCGCATGGGCGGCGTTGGAGACCTTGGTCAACATCGCCAGCGCCTGATCGTCGCGGCCCATCATCACGTTCCAGCGCGGCGATTCAGGAATGACGAACACCAGGATGCAGAACAGAATGCAGGGGATCACGCCCGAGGCGAACATCCAGCGCCAGCCCATTTCCACCAGCCAGGCTTCACTGGCGAGGCTGGCGATTTTGAAGTTGACGTAGAAAATCACGATCTGGCCGAAGACGATGGCGAATTGCTGCATGCTGAGCGCCCGCCCGCGCATGTCTTTCGGTGACACCTCCGACATGTACATCGGCGACACGGTGGCGGCAATGCCGACCGCCAGCCCGCCGATGATGCGGTAGATGACGAACCAGGTGAAGGTCGGAGCCAATGCGGCGCCGACGGCGGACACGGTGAACAGCAGCGCTGCCAGCATCAGCGCCTTTTTACGGCCCCAGCGCGCCGCCAGCGGCCCGGCGGCGAAGGCGCCGACCACGCAGCCGATCACCACGTTGGAGACGGCCCAGCCGGTTTCGGCCGGGCTGAGATCGAAATAGGCTTTCAACGCTTCGATCGCGCCGGAGATCACGGCGGTATCGTAGCCGAATAGAATGCCGCCCAGGGCGGCGATGCCGCAAATTCGCAATATGTAGCCGGTATTGTGCTTACGCTGATATGACATGTGTTGCTCCGATTTTTATCCTGGCTTCCGTCCGCACGGTTGGGTTGTCGGGAAGAGGGCGAGCGGAAGGGTGTGAACCGTGCCTGTCATCAAGGCGATGTCGTCGATAAATGCTGGAACAAACAAGAACATTTATTTCATAATTAGTGAATAATGGAATATTGATTTTTAGATCCAGTTCAAAAAAAACCGTCGCGAGCGATTCGGGCACCTTGGGCGCTCGAGGGCGTGCGGTAATGGCGGCAGGGCAGGCGCAGTGCGGGTTTTCTGTAGCAAAGTCAGTGTGTATTACCCCAACTTTCTCCGCCGCAGTTGCGCTTTCCCTGGCACGGCAATGCAAGCGCCAACCCGATCGACACCGCAAAATTGCGACCTCACGCACTAAAAACAAATTTTTCAAAACAATTTATTTGAAACTTTTTTTTCAATGAAATAGAGTTTGCTGCATCCGGTCAGGATTTAGCCGGCTTGCCGACGGGGTTTGGCGAGCGGGACGATTAACGCCGCGCCGCCTGGGTGTGGCCAGGCGACAGCGGACTTGAAAAGAGGGCGTGACATGAAAACCGTGGGTAACTTTATTGACGGGCAGGTGTGCCTGAGCAGCAGCAATCAAACCGTCGACGTGCACAACCCGGCCAGCGGGCAGGTTGAGCGGCGCGTCACGCAGAGCACCGCCGCCGAAGTCAAGCAGGCCATCGACGTGGCCCACCGGGCGTTTGCCGACTGGTCGCGCACCACGCCGCTGCGCCGCGCGCGCATCATGTTCAATTTCAAGGCGCTGCTGGAACAGCACCGCGACGAGCTGGCCGAGCTTATCGTCAGCGAACACGGCAAAGTGTATTCGGATGCGCTGGGCGAACTGACGCGCGGCATGGAAGTGGTCGAATTTGCCTGCGGCATCCCGCATCTGATCAAGGGCGAATACTCGCCGGACGTCGGCGGCGGCGTCGACAGCTTCTCGCTGATGCAGCCGCTGGGCGTGGTGGCGGGCATTACCCCGTTCAACTTCCCGGCGATGGTGCCGATGTGGATGTTCCCTATCGCGTTGGCCTGCGGCAATACCTTTATCCTCAAGCCGCCGGCGCTGGTGCCTTCGGCCTCGGTGCGCCTGGCGGAGCTGCTGAAAGAAGCCGGCCTGCCGGACGGCGTGTTCAACGTGGTGCACTGCGCCAATGAAGATGCGGCGCAGCTGTGCACCGATCCGCGCATTCAGGCGGTGAGCTTCGTCGGTTCCTCCACCGTGGCGGAACATATCTATACCACCGCCAGCGCGCACGGCAAGCGGGTACAGGCCTTCGGCGCGGCGAAAAACCAGGCGATCGTCATGCCGGACGCCGATCTGGACGCCACGGTCAATGCGCTGATGGGCGGCGCGTTCGGCTCTGCCGGCGAGCGCTGCATGGCGCTGCCGATCGCCGTGGTGGTCGGTGACGACACCGCCGACAAACTGATCGCCAAACTGAAGCCGCTGATCGCGCAGCTGCGCGTCGGGCCGGGCTTGCAGCAGGGCGGCGAAGAGAATGAAATGGGGCCGCTGGTATCGTCCGCTCACCAGAAAAAGGTGCTGGGCTACATCGATCTGGGCGTGGAAGAAGGCGCCACCCTGGTGGCCGACGGCCGCAATTATCAGGTGCCGGGCTACCCTGAAGGCTACTACGTCGGCGGCACGCTGTTCGACCATGTGAAGCCGAACATGCGCATCTACCGCGAAGAGATCTTCGGGCCGGTGCTGGGCATCGTGCGGGTGCCGGACTATCGCACCGCCATCGACACGGTTAACGGCCACGAGTTTGGCAACGGCAGCGCCATCTTTACCGGCAGCGGCCACTACGCGCGCCAGTTCGTACAGGAAGTGCAGGCCGGGATGGTCGGCGTCAACGTGCCGGTGCCGGTGCCGATGGCGTTCCACAGCTTCGGCGGCTGGAAGCGCTCGGTGTTCGGCGCGCTGAACGTGCACGGCACCGACGGCGTGCGTTTCTACACGCGCATGAAGACCGCCACCGCGCGCTGGCCGGCCGGGCAGCAGACGGTGTCTGAATTCAGCATGCCGACGCTGGGTTAAGCGATCGCAGAGTATGAGCGGGCCGTTGCTCCATGGGGGCAGCGGCCTTTGCACGGGGAGTTAACAGGAGAATCGAAATGTCTTCACTGCTTGCCAAATGTCAGGCGCCGAACGCCGAGGGGCGTATCCAGCACGTGACGCCGGAAAATGCCGGTTGGGGCTATGTCGGCTTTGACGTTTACCGCCTGGCCGCCGGGCAGTCGCTGCAGCTGGAGTGCGGTGACAAGGAACTGTGTCTGGTACTGGTGGCCGGTATCGCCTCCGTCGCCACGCTGCGCGCCGAATACCCGCATATCGGCAAACGCATGAGCCCGTTCGAGCGCACGCCGCCTTACGCGGTGTACGTGCCGCACCACGATCGCATCGACGTGCGGGCAGAAACCGATCTGGAGTTGGCGGTGTGCAGCGCGCCCGGCAGCGGCCATCTGCCTTCACGCCTGATCACGCCGGCGGAAATCGGCGTGGAGCGGCGCGGCAAGGGGCGCAACCAGCGGTTGGTGCATAACATTCTGCCGGACAGCGAGCCGGCCGACAGTCTGCTGGTGGTGGAGGTTTACACCGACGAGGGCAACACCAGCTCCTACCCGAGCCACAAGCACGATCAAGAAGATTCGCCGGACGAGACCTATCTCGAAGAGACGTACTATCACCGCATTCAGCCGGAGCAAGGGTTCTGCATGCAGCGCGTCTATACCGACGATCGCACGCTCGACGAATGCATGCCGGTCTACAATCGCGACGTGGTGAAAGTGCCGCGCGGTTATCATCCGGTGGCGACCCTGGCGGGCTACGACAACTATTATCTCAACGTGATGGCCGGGCCGGTGCGGCAGTGGAAATTCACCTGGGAAAAAGACCACGCCTGGATTAACGGCGAAGGTTACCCCGCCGCGCAATAGGCGCTTGAGGCCCGGCTTGCCGGGCTTTCTCTTTATCAGGGTATAAATTTGACCTAAATTTGCCCTCTATCTTGCTCAAATGATAACCTGTCCGCACGCGATTGCTCCCTGGCTGAGTGAATCTAACGAACCGCTGTTATGCAGTGAGAATGCCGGTACACAGGAGGAAAAACTATGACAACCACCATGTCTCAAAAAGCGGCGCGCGAAGGATTAGGTTCGCCCGATCTGTTTGAAGGCGGGGTTTACGTCACAAAAAATGGTGTTGCCGAGCTGTTTGTGCAAACGGCGGCTGAGAGAGAGGCCGAAATACGGGAACGCAATCTCGAGCGCCAGTCCAACGCGTTGTTGAAACTGACTATGATGGCGAAGCAAGAGATTAAAAATCAGCGCGGTCTGTCGCCCGAAGAAACCTTGCAGCGGCTGCGTGACGCGCGGAAATAGACCCGAGGTGCAGGATGCCCCAGGAAATACGTTTTACCGTCGCGCCGGCGGCGGAATGGAGCCTGAAAGACATCGAGTCTTATAAGAGCGGAACGATAGGGGCCGTCGCAGCCGGGATGTTCGTGGACAATCTGTTGTTATCGTCCCTCGCGGCAATCGCCGACGATCCCGTCCGCTATCGCTTCAACGCCGTGCTGGCGGGCATGGGAGTGCGGTTGCACGAACGATTGGATCCCGACAGCGAATACCGCGTCATCTATGACTACGACGGCCAAACGGTGGAGATTCTGCTTTTCATCAGCATGATGCAGGATCTGGAAAGCGCGCTCTACCGCTATTTGTTGCTGCAATAATCCCGCCGCGCCCGAGCCTGTCGGGCGCGTTCACACCAGCCTTACTCGTCCCGGGCGTTATTCAGCGCCAGCGAGACCGCCAGCGTCTGCGCCAGGCACATCGAGGCCACCTGCGAACGGAACCCGTCCACCTGCGCTTCACGCACCACGAAACAGACGTCGCTGAACGCGGCCAGCGGGCTGACCTGGCTGTCGGTGATGGCGATCTGCTGCGCGCCGCGCTTGGCGCCCAATTCCACCAGTTCCACCGCCTCGCGGGCGTACGGCGAATAGCTTATGGCGATCACCACGTCTTTCGGTTTCACCATGCTCAGCTGTTCGGTGAACATGCCGCCCAGGCCGTCGATCAGAAATGCGCGGCGCTCCAGATGGCGCAGCGCATAGGTGAGGTAGGAGGCGACGCTGAACGAGCGGCGCAGGCCGATCACGTAGATGTTTTCGGCGTTGTTGAGCAGTTCGACGGCGCGATCCAACTGCTCGGGGGCAATCTGCATCGCCAGCTGCTGCAGCGCCTGCGCATTGACCATGGTGAATACGTTGAGAATCTCCGCCGGCTTCTCCGGCGCGACGTTGTCGTCGGTAGAGGTTTGGCGGAACAGGCGCGCGCGCTCGGTATAGTTCACCGTTTCTTCCATCAGATGCTGACGGAACACCTGCTTCATTTCGTTGAAGCCGCTGAAGCCGAAGGCGTTGGCGAAACGGATCAGGGTGGAAGGCGGCACGCTGGCCTGTGCGGCGATGGAGGCAACGGTATCGAAAGCGATGCTGTTACTGTTATCCAAAATATAGCGCGCCACCTGCTTCAAACGCTTGCTCAGCGTTTCATAACGGTGGCGGATCTCGTCCTGTAACAGCGAAAGTTGAGTTGGGTTGTTCATCCATTCGGCTCGCAGTGGGGTGAAGGCGCATTGGCCTGATGCCTGAAATATTGACAGGGTATTTTAACAGACGGAGCGGAAATTTCATTTCCTCAAAAAGCGATTTATTCGATCGCACATTGCGCGACTTCACAGAAAAGGGGCAAAAAAATCCCCTTAAAGCGGCGAAATGGCCTTAAGGGGACGTGAACCTGCTGTTGCCGTCAGTGCGTGCTGCCCGCCTGCGGACGATACTGGCGCCAGAAACCGATCAGCGTCAGGTATTTTTGTTTCACCTGCTCGATCAGGGCCGCGTCGTCGATTTCCCCCTGCAGCCAGCGGCGCGAAGGTTGGCCGAAAATGGTGCGGCCGACGGCGAAACCTTTCACCCAGCGCGCATCCGCGGCGGCGGCGAAGCCCGCCTTCAGCACCGCCTCCGGGGAGTCGAGCCCCAGGATCAGCACGCCGCGGCAGAAGGGATCGTAGGTGTCGATCAGGGCACCGACCTGCCGCCAGTTTTCTGCGCTCAGCGGTGGCAGTTTCCACCAGTCGGGCTGAATGCCCAACTGGTAGAAATGCTCAATCATCTCCAGGTAATAACGTTCGTCTTTGTCGGCGTTGCTGTCCGGCAGGATCACCTCCAGCAGCAACTCGTGGCCGGATTTACAGCAGCCGCGGTAGACGTCGGCGATCAGCTCATCCTGTTCGCGGCGCAGTTCCTCCGCATCGTGCGGGTGATAAAACACCAGGCACTTCACCACGTGCTCCTGCGGCCAGTCGATCAATTGCGAACCGATATTGCCGTGCTCCAGGCGCAGCGGGCGCGAGCTGGGCAGCTCCACCGGCCGGCCGATCCACCATCCCTGGCCAGTGATCTCGTTCAGCGCCGCCTGCCCATAGGTGGTGTCGGCCAGAATGCCGCTGTTGCCGTTGAGGCCGGCCTGCGCGGCAGCCTGTTGCGCCGCGGTGAGCAGCAGGGTCTTCAGGCGCGGAATGCGTTCCTCGCCGACGCCGGCTTCGCGCGCCATGTCCGCCAGCTGCTTGCGGTGATCGAAGGCGAACACGCACAGTTCCGGCCACTGTTGCTTGCGGGTGGTGACCCGGTGCAGGTGGTTCAGGCGTGCGTCGCGGTCCGGGCGCGTGACCTGCTGTTCACGCTGCAGGTAGTCGTCCAGTTCCCGTTTGGTCGGCATCGCCGGCGCGCAGCCGTGGCGCGAAACCACCAATGCGCCGCAGGCGTTGGCGTAGCGGCAGGCCTGCTCCCAGCCCTCATCGTTCAGGTAGCCGCGCAGCAGCCCGGACATAAAGGCGTCGCCGGCCCCCAGCACGTTCAGCACTTCAACCCGCACACCGGCGTGCAGCTTCACCTGCGCCCAGTCGTCGGCGATTTCACCTTCGAACACCGAGCAGCCCTGCGCGCCGCGCTTGCACACCAGCGTGGCCGCGGTAGTCCGGCGCACGTTTTTCAGCGCCGTCAGCGTGTCGGTGCTGCCGCCGGCGATATGAAATTCCTCTTCGGTGCCGACGATCAGATCGAAATGGTGCAGCACCTCCTGCAGTTCGCGGGTCACCTGGTCTGATTCCACAAAGCGGGTTTCGCCGTCGCCCAGCGACGTCAGCCCCCACAGTACCGGGCGGTAATCGATGTCGAGCGCGGTGCGCAGGCCGTGGCGGCGCGCATACTCCAGCGCCTTCAGCACCGCGGCGCGGGTGTTCGGGTGCGACAGGTGCGTGCCGGTGATGGCCAGCGCGCGGGAGGAGGCGATGTAGGCCTCGTCGATGTCGTCCGGCGTCAGCGCCATGTCCGCGCAGTTTTCGCGGTAGAAGATCAGCGGGAAGGTTTCCTGATCCTTGATGCCGAGGATCACCAGGCCGGTTAATCGTTGCTTGTCGGTGATCAGACAGCGGGTATCGGCTCCGACGCGCTGCAGCTCTTCACGCAGAAAGCGGCCCATGTGTTCATCGCCGACGCGGGCCAGCATGCCGGATTTCAACCCCTGAATGGCGGTGCCGTAGGCCACGTTGCCGGAAGAGCCGCCGAGGTATTTGGCGAATGTGCCGGCGTCTTCCAGACGCGCGCCGATCTGCTGAGCATAGAAATCGACGGCGATGCGCCCGAGACAAATGACATCAAGCTGTTTTTGTTGTGTAGCCATACCCGTTTCCTTCTGTTAAGCAAAACTCCGGCGGCGGCCCGAGCGTGGCGCCCTGCAGGAAGCATGGGGACAGTATGGGGAATGAAAATTTCAATTTCAATATGAAATGAAATTTACACCCCAAAAATGTGATGCGTTTAAAACATCGACAGGGGCGTGGGAAAAGGCGATGAATCGGCTGCGCAAGGGCCGCCGGGGCGGAACATAAAAGGGAGGTAAGGGCAGAGGAAAAGGCTGTCAGCCCATGTGCCAACGACTTTTATCGGCCGGTGCGCGGCACGAAGCCCATGAAGGCTGAACCACGAGATGAAACGGGCTTTTCATGCAATATGCGATCTTTATCGCAAAATGAAATGTTTCTTCTGTAATGTGATTTTATGAAAAATATATTTGTTTATAATCGCTTCACGTTTCAGGTTGTCGACTTCGTGAGCAGCGCGGGCATCGCCTGCTCAAGATAATAGCTGCCGCCGCGTAACACAAACACGGGATTGTCGGCTCGGCATGAGCGCTTTCCGGGGCGGCCCTTAATCTAAAGGGTGGGTAAATGGGCAAGATCAGGTTAACCATGGCGCAGGCGCTCGTCAGATTTCTCGATAACCAGTATCTGCTGGCCGACGGCGTGGAAACCAAATTCGTCGCGGGCATTTTCGCGATTTTCGGCCACGGCAATGTGCTGGGGCTGGGGCAGGCGCTGGAACAGGATAGCGGCGATCTGCGGGTGCACCAGGGCCGCAACGAGCAGGGGATGGCCCATGCGGCGATCGGCTTCGCCAAACAGAAGCTGCGCCGGCAAATTTACGCCTGCACCTCATCGGTCGGCCCCGGCGCCGCCAATATGATCACCGCCGCGGCCACCGCCACCGCTAACCGCATTCCTTTATTGCTGCTGCCGGGCGACGTTTACGCTTCCCGCCAGCCGGACCCGGTGTTGCAGCAAATCGAACAGTCTTACGATCTCAGCATCAGCACCAACGACGCGTTCCGTGCGGTGAGCAAATACTGGGATCGCATCGTGCGCCCGGAACAGCTGATGAGCGCCTGCATCAATGCGATGCGCGTGTTGACCGATCCGGCGGAAACCGGCGCGGTGACGCTGTGTCTGCCGCAGGACGTGCAGGGTGAAGCCTACGACTACCCCGACTATTTCTTCCAAAAGCGCGTGCATCGGCTCGATCGCCGCCCGGCGACCGACGGCATGTTGGCGGACGCCTTGGCGCTGCTGACGGCCAAACGCAAACCGCTGCTGGTGTGCGGTGGCGGCGTGAAGTACTCGCAGGCCGGGCGAGCGCTGCGCGAATTCGCCGAGCGCTTCGGCATTCCGTTCGCCGAGACCCAGGCTGGTAAAGGCACGGTATCGAGTGACCATGAATTCAACCTCGGCGGCATCGGCGAAACCGGCTGCCTGGCGGCCAACACGCTGGCCCGGCAGGCCGATCTGGTGATTGGCGTCGGCACCCGTTACACCGATTTCACCACCTCGTCCAAATGGCTGTTCCAACACCCGGACGTCAGCTTCCTCAATATCAACGTCAGCGCCTTCGACGCCGGCAAGCTCGACGGCGTGCAGGTGCTGGCGGACGCCCGCGAGGCCCTGAACGCACTGGGCGCGCTGCTGGCGCAGGCCGATTATCGCGCCGGCTGGGGCGACGCCATCGCCGCGGCGCGCGGTGCCCAGCGTGAAGAGACCGAGCGTGTTTACTCGGTGGAATACAGCGGCGCAGACTTTGTGCCGGAGATAGACGATCACCTCGACCGCGAGCAGGTGTTCGACGAATTTATCGCCCAGACCGGCTCGGCGATGACGCAAAGCCGGGTGCTGGGGGTGCTGAACCGCGAGCTGCCGCCGGACAGCGTGATCGTCGCCGCCGCCGGCAGCCTGCCGGGCGATCTGCAGCGGGTGTGGCACAACCGCGGCGAGCACGGTTACCACGTGGAATACGGCTACTCCTGCATGGGGTACGAGGTGAACGCCGCGCTGGGGGTCAAGCTGGCCGAGCCCCAGCGCGAGGTGTACGCGATGGTGGGCGACGGCGCCTTCATGATGCTGCATTCCGAACTGGTCACCTCGATTCAGGAAGGCTGCAAGATCAACGTGGTGCTGTTCGACAACATGACCAACGGCTGCATCAACAACCTGCAGATGGAACACGGCATGGACAGCTACACCACCGAATTCCGCTTCCGCAATCCACAGGGCGGCAAGCTCGACGGCAAACTGGTGCCGGTCGATTTCGCCATGCTGGCGGCGGCTTACGGCTGTAAAACCTATCGCGTCACCACCGAGCAGCAGCTGCTCGACGCGCTGGCCGACGCTCGCAGGCAAACCGTGTCCACGCTGCTGGACATCAAGGTGCTGCCGAAGACCATGGTGCACAAGTATCTCAGTTGGTGGCGCGTGGGCGGCGCTCAGGTGGCCGACAGCGAAAAAATCGTCGCAGTGGCGCGCAAGCTGCAGGAAAACATCGATAAGGCGCGCGATTACTGATTCGTTTTCATACATTAATCTCGAGGGTAGCGAAAATGACATTGAACATTGGGGTTATCGGCACCGGCGCCATCGGCCGCGATCATATCCGTCGCTGCAGCAAAGTGTTGCAGGGCGCCCGCGTGGTGGCGGTCAACGACATCAACCGCGACAACGCCGCCAAGGTGGTGAGCGATCTGCAGCTGGATGCGCGGGTGTATGACAACGGCCACGATCTGATCAAGGCCGCCGACGTGCAGGCGGTGTTGGTCACCTCCTGGGGACCGAGTCATGAAGAGTTCGTGCTGGCGGCCATCGCCGCCGGCAAACCGGTATTCTGCGAGAAGCCGCTGGCGGTGACCGCGCAGGGTTGCAAAAACATTGTCGACGCCGAAGCGAAGCACGGCAAACGGCTGGTGCAGGTCGGCTTCATGCGCCCCTATGATCAGGGCTATCGCGCGCTGAAACAGGTACTGACCAGCGGCCAGATCGGCGAGCCGCTGATGCTGCACTGCGCGCACCGCAACCCGACGGTCGGCGAGGCCTACACCACCGATATGGCGATCACCGACACCCTGATCCACGAAATCGACGTGCTGCGCTGGCTGCTCGACGACGACTATGTGTCGGTGCAGGTGGTGTTCCCACGCAAGAGCCCGAAGGCGTTCCCGCACCTGAAAGATCCGCAAATTGTGCTGTTTGAAACCGCCAAAGGGACGCGCATCGACGTCGAAATCTTCGTCAACTGCCAGTACGGCTACGACATTCAGTGCGAAGTGGTGGGGGAAACCGGCATCGCCAAACTGCCGGAACCGTCCTCGGTGCAGATGCGCAGCGGCGCCCGCCTGTCGACCGAAATCCTGACCGACTGGAAGGATCGCTTTATCGATGCCTATGACGTCGAGCTGCAGGGCTTCATCAACGACGTAGCCGCGGGCAAGTTGACCGGGCCTTCCGCCTGGGACGGCTACGCCGCCGCGGTAACCGCCGACGCCTGCGTGGCGGCCCAGCTCAGCGGCGAGATCGTGCCGGTGACCCTGCCGGCGCGCCCGGCGTTTTACGGTAAATAACCGCTCGCAGCGCGTAACCACGATTGCAGAGGAGTGACCATGAAGATCGCTTTTGATGTCGACGTTATCCGGGATTTGGGCGTCACCAAAATGGTTCAGCAGGTGGCGGACTGGGGCTACAAATACATCGAGCAGTCGCCGCACCCGCAGATCAACCCGTTTTACAAGCATCCGAAAGCCAGCCGCGAAATCATGGCGGAGTATAAAAACGCCCTAAAAGCGACCGGCGTGGAGATCTCCTCATTTATCGTGGTGTATCGCTGGTCCGGTCCGGGGGAAGATCGCCGCCAGGCGGCGGTCAAAAACTGGCGGCGGATGATCGAAATTGCGGTGGAAATGGGCGTGCAGGTGATCAACACCGAACTGGCCGGCAATCCCAACGAACCGGAGATCTGCGAGGAGCTGTGGTATCGCTCGATGGAGGAGCTGCTGCCGATCGTTGAGCGCGAGGGTATTCGTATGGAGATCCAGTCGCACCCGTGGGACTTCTGCGAGCTGAGCAACGAAACCGCCGATCTGGTGAAGTCGCTGCGCAGCGACCACGTCAAATATCTCTACAGCGTGCCGCACACCTTCTACTACGACAAGGGGCAGGGTGACGTAGCCGGCATGCTGCAGTACGCCGGAGACGATCTGTCCCACGTGCTGATCGCCGACACCATGAATCACACCAAGCATTGCCGTTATATCGTCAACCCGCCGGGCGTTGACGCCGCGGTGCACCAGCACGTCGGCATCGGCGAAGGCGAGGTGAATTTCGACGCCCTGTTCCAGACGCTGCGCGATATGGAATTTGCCAACCGCAGCTTCAAGGTCGGCGGCGAATCGATCATCTGCACCTCGCTGTTCGGCTACCCGGAAAAGATGCCGAGCCAGGCGGTGGCGACCAGAGAACGCATCGAAAGAGAGCTGTTGGGCAAATAATCTGATTCGGCTCGCCGGCGGCGTTTGTACCGGCGGCCCTGCAAGGACCGAGGCAAACCATGAATAAAGACAACGTGAAATTGGCCATTGCGCCGATCGGCTGGACCAACGACGACATGCCCGATCTGGGCAAGGAAAACACCTTCCAGCAGTGCGTTAGTGAAATGGCGCTGGCCGGTTTCACCGGCAGCGAAGTGGGCAGCAAATACCCGCGCGATCCGGCGGTGCTGAAACCGATGCTGGATATTCGCGGCATCCAGATCTGCAACGCCTGGTTCAGCACCTTTTTCGCCGACGGCCAGAAAGACAAAACCATTGATGAATTTATCAACCACATGAATTTCCTGCATGCCATGGGCGCCAGGGTGATTGGCTGCTCCGAGCAGAGCAAGAGCATTCAGGGCACCACCAAAGGCGTGTTCGAAGAGAAGCCGTACTTCAGCGATGAAGAGTGGCAGCGCGTGGCCGACGGTTACAACGAGCTGGCGAAGATCGCCGCCGGCAATGGCATGCAGGTATGTCTGCACCACCACATGGGCACCGGCATTCAGACCACGGCCGAAATCGATCGCTACATGAGCATGGTCAACGACGACGTCTACCTGCTGTTCGATACCGGCCATGCCTACTATTCGGAAGGCAGTCAGCAGGCGATGATGGCGATCCTGGAGAAGTATCTGCCGCGCATCAACCATGTCCACCTGAAGGACGTGCGCGATGAGGTGGTGGCGGAAGTGAAGGCCAACAAGCTGAGCTTCCTCGACGGCGTGAAGAAGGGCACCTTCACCGTGCCGGGTGATGGCGTGATCGACTTCAGACCAGTGTTCAAGCTGCTGGACGAGCGCGGTTACAAAGGGTGGATGGTGGTGGAGGCCGAGCAGGATCCGGCGCTGGCCAACCCGTTCGAGTATGCGGTGAAGGCGCGCCGTTATATTCGGGAAACCGCCGGCATTTGACGTAATTTATCTTTTGGGAGGATGGTAGCCACTTTCGGTTTTCATCTTCCCAATTTTAAATAAATTTAATCTATTAAATACTACCAACTCATCTAAAAAAATTACATGGTGCATTCGGACATTATACTTCTGAGCTCCGTTGTAGGGGGCGTCTGAGCGTTAATAAAAATTGCCTAAGGCAAAAAAAAGCCACCAGGATGGTGGCTTTTCGTAGCATGAAAGCTTAGGACTTAAGTATTCCCAGTTTCGATACTATTTCATTTGAGAAGAGAACTGCTCCACTTTTCGTAAAGTGCGTTTCGTCACCATATGTTATATGATTCTTATCATCGACTATTCGACAGAGTTTTTTTCCCGGGCAAACGACATTCATTAGATCTAAAAATTCAACACGTTTAGGCAAGGATGATGCGATACTCTCATTTATTTTCAATATATCATCGCTGATATATTTTGCAGCAAAGGAATCTACATCTTCACTCTGGTTGCTCTTATTGAAGATAAAAATCCCATTTGCCTTCAAGCTCTTTCTTCCAATAACAACAACCTGAGCGTTAGATTGTGTCTCTTTTATTTTATCCAACGTCTCATTGATGTATTTAACGTTGAAATCCTTCCAGTTCATGGCAATCAAGATGAAATCAGCGGCTTTCATGTTTCTTTGGTTGAATTCATTAAATGTATCGAGAATGTTTCGTTTACACATCTCCTGAAGACCGTTTGATGATATAACCGCAAGGTTAACAGTTTTAAGATAGTTCTCTATTTCTGTCGGGTTAATATAAGGAATGCCACATTTGACGTCTACTTGTATAGACGCTATATCAAGCTTATTATTATACTTAGACTCCATAAGCGTATTGATAACATCAGCTGCCTGTGAGTCACCTATTACGACTATTTTTATCTTTTCAGAATGGGTTATATCTTTCCTTTGAAAACCATTGCTGTTAGCCCACACATATCTATCTGATGCTTTTTTATCAAATGCATAGTTTGTCTTTTGCAAATCCGCAGGTAATCGCCATATCCACCCGCTGAAAACCGCGGTAGCGGAGATAACAACCGTTAATGCAAGAGTAAATACATATTTTACGACTAGCTTGTTCTTGCTTTCATTTTTCCATGCGGTTCGATAGCGCTGCTCTACGTAGTAGTACATAAGCAGAGCGATGAAATAGCTAATAGGAATGGATATTAACCCACCAATTAAGTTTTTTTCTCCTAAAACAAAGGTCACCATAACAATAGTTGGCCAGTGAGTTAAATATAAAGAATAGCTTATCTCACCTATATGGATGATCGGTTTTCGCTCTAACCATGTTGCTATATTAGAGTTTTCACCAAAAATTAGCATTAAACCGGTACACACCGTTGGTATTAATGCATAATAACCAGGGAATACTATTTTCTCATCCAAATGTACTATGAAAAAGATGATGGCGGCTAAGCTCAATGCGTAAATAATGTTGCTTAATGCCTTGCTATCTTTTATTTTTTTTAGTTTAATTACATAAAATAAGCCGCCAATTGATAACTCCCAAAGACGAAATGGAGTCAACAGGTATGCTGCGGTTAGGTTCCTGTTTACTGCATACAGGGAAGACAAGAAGAAAATAATGGTAAATAAAGTTATGGTAATTTTAGCCGGGATTTTTCTGGACATGGTTACCATAAGTACCAATGGCCATATAAAATAAAACTGACTTTCTACAGATAAAGACCATGTGTGCAATAACGGCTTGGTAATTGGAAATGCATCAAAATAGCCGCCAGTTAAATAAAAATATAGGTTGGATATGAAAAATAACGATGATATGGATGCTCTGGCGTTATTCTTAAACTCTATAGGCTGAAGAATAAAATACCCTGCAATAAAGGTCAGTATAACTATTGCCAGAAGTGCAGGTAGTAATCTAAATGCTCTTTTTACCAAAAAGTCAAAAAGACTAAGTTTATTCTTTTCTATGTCTCTAATTAAAATGCCACTTATCAAATAACCACTGATAACAAAAAAGATATCAACGCCTATAAATCCGCCACTAAATCCTGGGATTCCGAAGTGAAAACCTAAAACAGAAATAACGGCTATCGCTCTAAGAGCTGTTATGTCATCTCTCATTTTGACAGGGTTTAGTGCCATTTTGACTCCATGTTTATCCGCATCATAATAGTAAAACTTATTTATATAGACTAAAGTAGGTGTTAAGTCTCTTTCATTTACATCGTCATTTCATTTATCAAAATTTCAGTTGGATTAAAATAGATAAAAATACTTTGCCAAGTATAACATAATGGTTGAGCTAACGACTATAAGCTTACTCTCAAAATGCATGCTCATAAACGACGACGGCTGGCGTGTCGCCAGGTATCCGCATAGGATGGGAGAGGCTTCTTTATCTCTAACACATTGATTATGCAGCTATGGTGTGGCGGGGGCTTTATACCAGCATCAAAAAGCCGTTATAACACCATTAACAGTACGCCTTCTTTATCTAAATGCTAGGAAATTTCTTAAATCCATTAAAGGAAGAGGTTTGCAGAACATATCGATATCGTTGAAAGTAGAACGTGCGATACAAATACTAATAGTACCTATCATGAGAGTAACGGCGCGCCTCCGTACAACGAAGATGCTTGGGTTGTAGTTTGTAAGGGATAACGGAGACCATCAGGTATTAGGAGAAGCCGAGGTAACAAGTGAATGTATTTCAGCTGTTGCCCTTATTACTGGCAAAGACTGCTTACTGGGCTGCTGGATTTCATGGTATGCGGCCTGGCGAACCCGATTACAACGGGAAATTTAAATAGACTATAAGCGCCTTAATTTTAAAAATTGGCGGACAGCTGCCCGCCAGATCAAGAAGTTACAAATCACTATCCTTTATATCTCTATCTGTGCACGGCGAAAACGCGCCATATGGTAGGCATCGACCAGCACGCCGTCGCGAATGGCGAAAGCGCGGCTGGTGCCTTCAATCTCAAAACCGAACTTGCGATACAGCGCGATGGCCGCCGGGTTGTCGGTAAACACCGTCAGTTCGATGCGCTCGATGGCCGCCCAGTTGTCGCACAGGTCGATCATCGCTTGCATCAGGCGGCTGCCGACGCCTTTACCGTGGTAGCGCGGATCGACGCCGATGCCGAAGGTGGCCACGTGGCGGCGGCGAACGCGCTGATTCAGCATCACGGCTAACTGACCGACAAGCTGCCCGTCAACGAAGGCCGCCAGGTTATGCGTGCCCGGTTCGGGGTTGGCGAGACGTTTCTGCCAGGACTCGACGGACGGTAGCGGGAGCTGCAGCGTATCGCGGTAGACGGGCGTCTGAGAATAAAGATGATGCAGAGCCTGCGCATCCGATGTTTCCACGTGGCGTATCACGATCTCGCTCATCTCGCTGATCCTTTTGCTTACCGGTTGAATAACCTCTGAATTTATCCGTTTACTGCCTTGAGTCAATATTATTTCAACGGGTCAAAAAAAACGCTTTACAGGTGCGAATGATAATGATTATTATTGCGATGCGTTCCGGGGAGGGCATCAATCCTTGATACTCTCGCTGCGAAGGCACGACATTGCTCACATTGCTTCCAGTGTTTACTTAGCCAGCTCGGGTGCTGGCTTTTTTTTTTGCCCTTTTTCAGCCGGTTCCGCTTTCAACAAATCCGCTGCCCATCCGCTGTTTCATTCCATCGAAATTTTTGAACAGAGGCATGAGTTTTTTACGCTTTCTTATTCTGCTGGCAGGACTAGACTGTAAAAAAACATTGAGGAGAGTTGAAAATGATTTATGTACGTAAAGCGGAAGACCGCGGCCACGCCAATCATGGCTGGCTGGATAGCTGGCACACCTTCTCATTTGCCGATTACTACGATCCGAACTTTATGGGGTTCTCGGCGCTGCGAGTGATCAACGAAGATGTGATCGACGCAGGGCAGGGTTTCGGTACTCACCCGCATAAAGACATGGAAATCCTGACCTACGTGCTGAGTGGCACGGTGGAACACCAGGACAGCATGGGCAACAAGGAGCAGATCCAGGCCGGCGAATTCCAGATCATGAGCGCGGGCACCGGGGTGCGTCATTCTGAGTACAACGCTAATCAGGATCGCCCGTTGCACCTGTACCAGATTTGGATCATCCCGGATCAGGTCGGGCTGGAGCCACGCTATGAGCAGCGCATGTTCGACGCGCCGCAGGGCCGTCAGCTGGTGCTGTCGCCGGATGCGCGTGACGGCTCGCTGAAGGTGTTCCAGGATATGACGCTGTCGCGTTGGGCGCTGAATAAGGGCGAGCAGGGGGAATGCCCGATTGCCGCCGGCCGTCGCGTTTGGATCCAGGTGGTGCGCGGCAAGGTCTCGGTCAACGGCCAGACCGCCGGTATCAGCGACGCGTTCGCGGTGTGGGATGAATCGGCGCTGACGATCCAGGCCGACGAAGAGAGCGAAATCCTGCTGTTCGATCTGCCGCCGGTGTGATTAAGCGGTAAATTTCAAGGGCTCACGATGTGAGCCCTTGAGGTTAATGACACGTCTGACGATGTTGCCTGACTTGACGCCGCCAGCATATAAAAACAAGGAAAATCAATTTATTGATTTTCGGCTAATCATCACAAAGGGGGAAAAACCACGCTTTTTCCCCCTTTGTCAGCGTATGAAGGGCTCACGGTGTGAGCCCTTTTTGCGTTGGCCGTCGCATAACCGACAATATCGGCCCGCCGTTTTTTTTGCTAAAATGACTGCCCATTCACGGTTAGTCAGTTCATTGATAATGAAGAAAAAACGGCCGGTACTCCAGGATGTGGCAGACAAGGTGGGCGTGACCAAGATGACGGTGAGCCGTTATCTGCGCAATCCCGACCAGGTTTCCGCCGCCCTGCAGCAAAAAATCGCCGTCGCGCTGGATGAGCTGGGCTACATCCCCAACCGCGCGCCGGATATCCTCTCCAACGCCACCAGCCGGGCGATTGGCGTGCTGTTGCCGTCGCTGACCAACCAGGTGTTCGCCGAAGTGCTGCGCGGCATCGAAAGCGTGACCGACGCGCACAACTACCAGACCATGCTGGCGCACTATGGCTACCTGCCGGAACGTGAAGAAGAGCGTCTGACCTCGCTGCTGTCTTACAATATCGACGGCCTGATCCTGTCCGAGCGCCACCATACGCCGCGTACCCTGAAGATGATCGAGGTGGCGGGCATTCCGGTGGTGGAGCTGATGGACTGCGTCTCGCCGTGCATCGATCTGGCGGTGGGCTTCAACAACTTCGAGGCGGCGCGCCAGATGACCCAGCAGATCATCGCGCACGGCCATCGTCACGTGGTCTATTTCGGCGCTCGTCAGGATGAGCGTACCATCATCAAGCAGCAGGGGTATGAGCAGGCGATGCGTGAATCCGGCCTGGAGCCGTACAGCATCATGACCGCGCGTTCTTCCTCTTATTCCGCCGGCGGCGAGCTGTTGCGCCAGGCGCAGCGTGACTACCCGCAGATCGACAGTATCTTCTGCACCAACGATGACCTGGCGATCGGCGCGGCCTTCGAATGCCAGCGGCAAGGGCTGTCGATCCCGCAGGACATGGCGATCGCCGGTTTCCACGGCCATGACATCGGCCAGGTGATGGTGCCGAAGCTGGCCAGCGTGCTGACGCCGCGCGAACGCATGGGCCAGATCGGCGCCGAGCGCTTGCTGGCCCGGCTGCGCGGCGAAACGGTGTGCCCGCGCATGGTGGACGTCGGTTTCACCGTGATCCCCGGCGGCAGCATCTGAGCCATTTTAACGTTCTGTTTTAACACTCTTTCTTTTTACAGCGCGCCCTGAGGCGCGCTGGTTACCCCGCCTGTAAGCCCGCCGCTCGTTGCCGGCATAAGTTTGATCTCTGTCCCAGAACGCGAATTTTAGCCGGTTACCCGGTTCCGGCGCTCATGTTGTTACCGGTATCATGATACCGGTAACAACGAGTGCGCGGTCATCTTGCTGCAAGACTGAACCTCTGACTCAACAACACCTACAGCTCTTCTTAAACACCGGGAAAGAGCCTAAAAATAAAACAACCGCACGCTTTACGCCTATTGTAAAGAGAGTCGCGATAAAAGGTTGGAGAAAAACTATGCCATTAGTGATTGTTGCAGGCGGCGTAGCGCTGCTGCTGCTGCTGATGATCCGCTTCAAGCTGAACGGCTTTATCTCTCTGGTTCTGGTTGCTTTGGCGGTCGGGATCGCGCAGGGTATGCCAGTCGATAAGGTCATCGGCTCCATCAAGGCCGGCGTGGGCGGCACGTTGGGCAGCCTGGCGCTGATCATGGGCTTCGGCGCCATGCTCGGCAAACTGCTGGCGGACTGCGGCGGCGCACAGCGCATCGCCACCACGCTGATCGACAAGTTCGGCAGAAAACACATTCAATGGGCGGTGGTGCTGACCGGCTTCACCGTCGGCTTCGCGCTGTTCTACGAAGTGGGCTTCGTGCTGCTGCTGCCGCTGGTGTTCACCATCGCCGCCTCCGCGCGTATCCCGCTGCTGTACGTCGGCGTGCCGATGGCCGCCGCGCTGTCGGTGACCCACGGCTTCCTGCCGCCGCACCCAGGCCCGACCGCCATCGCCACCATCTTCCATGCCGACATGGGTAAAACCCTGCTGTACGGCACGCTGCTGGCGATCCCGACGGTGATCCTAGCCGGCCCGGTCTACGCCCGCTTCCTGAAAGGCATTGACAAGCCGGTGCCGGAAGGCCTGTACAACCCGAAAACCTTTACCGACGCGGAGATGCCAAGCTTTGGCGTCAGCGTCGCCACGTCGCTGGTGCCGGTGATCCTGATGGCGCTGCGCGCGGTCGCTGAAATGGTGCTGCCGAAGGGCCACAGCCTGCTGCGCTTCGCCGAGTTCTTCGGTGACCCGGTGATGGCCACCATGATCGCCGTGCTGATCGCCATCTTCACCTTCGGCCTGAACCGTGGCCGTACCATGGATGAAGTGATGGGCACCATCACCGACTCGATTAAAATCATCGCCATGATGCTGTTGATCATTGGCGGCGGCGGCGCCTTCAAGCAGGTGCTGGTGGACAGCGGCGTTGAGAAGTACATCGCCGGCCTGATGGAAGGCAGCAACGTTTCGCCGATCCTGATGGCCTGGTCGATCGCCGCTGCGCTGCGTCTGGCGCTGGGTTCCGCCACCGTGGCGGCGATCACCGCCGGCGGCATCGTGGCGCCGCTGATCGCCACCACCGGCGTCAGCCCTGAGCTGATGGTGATTGCGGTCGGTTCCGGCAGCGTCATCTTCTCGCACGTCAACGATCCGGGCTTCTGGCTGTTCAAGGAGTACTTCAACCTGAGCATCATGGAAACCATCAAATCCTGGTCGGTGTTGGAAACCATTATCTCGGTGTGCGGCCTGGTGGGCTGTCTGCTGCTGGCGACGGTCGTATAATCTTTATCCGGCGCCCTGCGGGGCGTCGGCGTTCCAGAGTATCTTTATCAGTTGGGACGCATTTGGCGCGCTCGCGCCAGTTCCCATAAGGGCATGACACAATGAGTAATCCGCAGAATCACGTATTTGTTTTGATGGGCGTTTCCGGCAGCGGCAAATCCGCCGTGGCCAGCGCTGTCGCTCACCAGGCCAACGCCGCCATGCTGGATGGTGACTACCTGCACCCGCGCGCCAACATCATCAAAATGTCCTCCGGGCATGCGTTGGACGACAACGATCGCGCGCCGTGGCTGGCGGCTCTGAACGACGCCATCTTCGCCATGCAGCGCACCAACGACGTGTCGCTGCTGGTGTGCTCGGCGCTGAAGAAAAGCTATCGCGATCGCCTGCGCGACGGCAATCTCAACCTGCATTTCCTGTATCTGAAAGGCGACCAGTCGGTGATCGAGGAGCGTCTGAAGCAACGCAAGGGCCACTTCTTCAAGCCGCAGATGTTGATTTCCCAGTTCGCCACGCTGGAAGAGCCGGGCGAGCAGGAGCCGGATGTGCAAGCGATCGACATCAACCAGCCGCTGGACGGCGTGGTCGCCGATACGCTCGCCTATATTCGCCGCGTTACCGCCCGCTAAGCGCGGACCGTTGTCGGCGCCGCCAGGCGCCTACAGCTTCATGTAAGCCCGCACGCCGTCCAGGAACATCTGGGTCGACAGCATCACCAGAATCAGCCCCATCAATCGCTCCAGCGCGCTGACGCCTTTGCTGCCCAGCAGGCGCAGGAACAGGTTCGACATCAGCAAAATGGCCGCAGAGAGGCCCCAGGCGATCAGCAGCGCCGCCACCAGATGGGGCAGCTGATGCGGATACTGGTGCGACAGCAGCATCAATGCAGCCAAAATCGACGGCCCGGCCACCAGCGGGATCGCCAGCGGCACCAGGAACGGCTCCTCGCCGGCGGACAGCCCGGAGCTGTTTCCTTCCTGAGAGGGGAAAATCATCTTGATGGCGATCAGAAACAGGATGATGCCGCCGGAAATGGAGACGGTTTCGGTGCGCAGGTTGAGGAACGCCAGAATTTTCTCGCCGGCGAACAGGAAGATCAGCATCAGCAGCAGGGCGATCAGCAGCTCGCGGATCAGCACCACCCGGCGGCGGCGCGGCTCCAGATGCTTGAGCACCGACATGAAAATCGGCAGATTGCCCAGCGGATCCATAATTAAAAACAGCAATACCGTAGCGGAAATCATCTCTGTCATGGTGACCTCGTGATCGGGAAAACGCCTCGGCCTTTACGGCCGCGTCCTTGCCTATAAGAAGGATTGCTGAGAAATCCCCAGCCATCGAATAAATTCACTTTGCGCCCGCGCCGACATTTTGTAAGGTGAGGAGATATTGCACACAACTCGTTATCACCTAATAAGCCCTTATCCGGGCGGGACACAGATATTATGAAAAACGTTGGTTTCATCGGTTGGCGCGGAATGGTCGGCTCGGTTCTCATGCAACGCATGACGGAAGAGCGCGATTTCGACGCCATTCGCCCGGTCTTTTTCTCCACCTCGCAGCACGGTTCCGCCGCGCCGGCCTTTGGCGGCCAGCAGGGCACGCTGCAGGATGCGTATGACATCGACGCGCTGAGCGCGCTCGATATCATTATTACCTGTCAGGGCGGCGATTATACCAATGAAGTCTATCCTAAGCTGCGCGCCAGCGGTTGGCAGGGTTACTGGATCGACGCGGCCTCGTCGCTGCGCATGCAGGACGACGCCATCATCATCCTGGATCCGGTCAACCACGCGGTGATCCAGCAGGGCCTGGACAAAGGCATCAAAACCTTCGTCGGCGGCAACTGCACCGTCAGCCTGATGCTGATGTCGCTCGGCGGCCTGTTCGCCAACGATCTGGTGGAGTGGGCGTCGGTCGCCACCTACCAGGCGGCCTCCGGCGGCGGCGCGCGCCACATGCGCGAACTGCTGACCCAAATGGGCATGCTGCACGCCGACGTGGCGAAAGAGCTGCAGAACCCGGCCTCCGCCATTCTGGATATCGAACGCAAGGTGACCGAGGCCACTCGCAGCGGCAAACTGCCGACCGATAACTTCGGCGTGCCGCTGGCCGGCAGCCTGATCCCGTGGATCGACAAGCAGCTCGACAACGGCCAGAGCCGCGAAGAGTGGAAAGGCCAGGCGGAAACCAACAAGATCCTGAACACCGCCAGCGTGATCCCGGTCGACGGTCTGTGCGTGCGCGTCGGCGCGCTGCGCTGCCACAGCCAGGCGTTCACGCTGAAGCTGAAAAAAGACGTGTCGCTGCCGGAAATCGAGCAGATGCTGGCGACGCACAACGACTGGGTGCGCGTGATCCCGAACGACCGCGAACTGACCATGCGCGAACTGACGCCGGCGGCGGTGACCGGTACGCTGAATACGCCGGTCGGCCGTCTGCGCAAGCTGAATATGGGGCCGGAGTACCTGTCGGCGTTCACCGTGGGCGACCAACTGCTGTGGGGCGCGGCCGAGCCGCTGCGCCGCATGCTGCGCATCCTGCTGTAAACCCGCACTTCCAGGGGGCTGGCTGCTTTCAGCCCCCTAATGCCTTATTTTCCGCTTTTTTGTTCGCCGCGCACCGCGTCGGGCAGCGTCATCGCCAGCCTCGTTTCAATGGGCGGGATCCCGCCTATCTCCTCGTCAGCCGCCGCATGCAAACGCCGCCAGGCTGGCAGTTTTCTTAATGAAGAATTTTCCTGAGCAATGCTGAGCAGTTTTTAACAGACATTGGCTATGCTTAATGCATGGGTGGACAATTTTTCACCATGACTGAAATATTTCAAAAAATAAGCATAAAGAGCGAAATTCAGGTCGGCAGAGTAAAGATTGGTCAATAACCGACCGCAATCACGCTTTAGAGTCCGAATGCATTGCATGATGACCAAAACGGCCAAGGAATAATCAACAAGCCGTGCTTAGATCATGCTGTTAATCTAAGGAAGAAGACTATGCCTGTACTTCCCGATCGTGACGTGATTGATCAGATCATCTCCGGCCATTACGCCGATCCCTTCGCTCTGCTTGGCATGCATGCGACCGATAACGGTCTGCAGGTGCGCGCGCTGCTGCCGGACGCCGGCGCAGTCTGGTTGGTGGAACAGCAAACCGGCCGGCGGCTGGTGCAGCTGAACTGCGACGATCCGCGCGGTTTCTTCAGCGCGGTGGTGCCGCGGCGCAAAAATCCTTTCCGCTATCAGCTGCAGGTCAGCTGGCGCGATCATCAACAGATCGTCGACGATCCTTATCGGTTCGGCCCGCTGCTGCAGGATATCGACAGTTGGCTATTGGCTGAGGGTACGCATTTGCGCCCCTACGAACGGCTGGGCGCCCACCTCGTCACGCTGGATGGCATCGACGGCGTCAGCTTTGCGGTCTGGGCGCCCAACGCCCAGCGTGTTTCGGTGGTGGGGGAATTCAACTTCTGGGACGGCCGCCGCCACCCGATGCGTCTGCGGCGTGAAAACGGCATCTGGGAGCTGTTCTTGCCCGGCGTGCAGGCCGGCCAGCTGTACAAGTATGAAATCGTCGATTGCTACGGCAATACTCAGTTGAAAGCCGATCCTTACGCCTTCGAGGCGCAGATGCGCCCGGATACCGCCTCGCTGGTGGCGCCGCTGCCGGAGGTGGTGCCGTCGACGCCGGCGCGCCGCCGCGCCAACGATTTTGACCAGCCGATCGCCATCTACGAGGTGCATCTCGGCTCATGGCGCCGCCACACTGACAACCACTTCTGGCTCAGCTACGGCGAGCTGGCAGTGCAACTGATCGATTATGTGAAGGACATGGGATTCACCCATATCGAGCTGCTGCCGATCAACGAGCACCCGTTCGACGGCAGCTGGGGCTATCAGCCGCTGGGGCTGTATGCGCCGACCCGACGCTTCGGCACGCCGGCCGACTTCAGGGCGTTTGTGGCGGCGGCGCATGAAGCGGGCATCAACGTGATCCTCGACTGGGTGCCGGGGCATTTCCCCAGTGACGCCTACGGCCTGGCGAATTTCGATGGCACTGCACTTTACGAGTACGCCGATCCGCGCGAGGGCTACCATCAGGACTGGAATACGCTGATTTACAACTACGGCCGCCACGAGGTGCGCAACTACCTGGCGGGCAACGCGCTGTATTGGTTGGAGCGCTTCGGCATCGACGCGCTGCGGGTGGATGCGGTGGCGTCGATGATCTATCGCGATTACAGCCGCGCCGACGGCGAGTGGGTGCCGAATTACTACGGCGGCAACGAGAATCTGGAGGCCATCGCCTTCCTGCGTTATACCAACCAGACTATCGGCCAGGCGCAGCCGGGCGCGGTGACGCTGGCGGAGGAGTCCACCGACTATCCCGGCGTCACCCTGCCGCCGGATGCCAACGGCCTGGGATTCCACTACAAATGGAACCTCGGCTGGATGCACGACACGCTCAATTACATGAAGTGCGATCCGGTGCACCGCAAGTATCACCACAACCAGATGACCTTCGGCATGCTGTACGCCTATACCGAGAACTTCGTGTTGCCTATCTCGCACGATGAAGTGGTGCACGGCAAAAAATCGATCCTCGACCGTATGCCGGGCGACGCCTGGCAGAAGTTCGCCAACCTGCGCGCCTATTACGGTTTTATGTGGGCGCATCCGGGTAAAAAGCTGCTGTTTATGGGCTGCGAATTTGCGCAGGGGCGCGAGTGGAATTTCGATACCAGCCTCGACTGGCATTTATTGGAAGGGCTGGATAACTGGCATAACGGCGTGCAACGGCTGGTGCGCGATCTGAACCATTGCTACCGGCAGCAGGCGCCGCTGTATGAGCGCGACTACTTCCCGGACGGCTTCGAGTGGCTGGTGGTCGACGATCACGACAACTCGGTGTTTGCCTTCGCACGCTACGATTCGCAGGGCAATGAGCTGATCGCCATCAGCAACTTTACCCCGGTGCCGCGCTATCGCTACCGCATCGGCATTTCCCGCGCCGGTGACTATCGCGAGATCCTCAATACCGATTCGCACCACTATCACGGCAGCAACGCCGGTAATCAGGGGCGGGTCTCTTCCGAAGCGGTCGGCAGCCATGGCCGCGATTTCTCTATCAGCGTGACGTTGCCGCCATTGTCGACCATTTACCTGCTGCGGGAGGCGCCATGACCGAGCTGACGGCCGGCCTCGCCGCGCCGCTGGGCGCGCAGTATGACGGCGAAGGCATCAACTTTACCCTGTACTCGGCGCACGCCGAACGGGTGGAGCTGTGCCTGTTCGACGGCCAGCAGCGCGAAGTGCGCCTGCCGCTGCCGGCGCGCAGCGGCGATATCTGGCATGGCTACTTGCCGGGCGGCAGGCCGGGGCAACGTTACGGTTACCGGGTCTACGGCCCGTTTGACCCGGCGAACGGGCAGCGCTTCAACCCCAACAAGCTGGCGCTCGATCCGGCCGCGCGCGCGGTGGAAGGGCCGGTGGCGGACCACCCGCACCTGCACGGCGGTTACGAGCAGCCGGACCCGCACGACAGCGCCGAGCTGATGCCGAAGTGCGTGGTGGTGGACGAACAGTATGACTGGCAGGACGATCGCCCGCCCGCCACGCCCTGGGGACAGACGGTGATTTACGAAGCGCACGTGCGCGGCCTGACGCTGCTGCACCCGCAGATCCCTCCGGCGCTGCGCGGCAGTTTCGCCGCGCTGGGGCACCCGGCGATGATCGCCCACTTCAAACGCCTCGGCATCACCGCGCTGGAACTGCTGCCGGTGCAGCAACATACCTCCGAACCGCGCCTGCAGCGGCTGGGGCTGATCAACTACTGGGGCTATAACGTGCTGGCGCCCTATGCGCCGGACAACCGCTACGCCAGCCTGAGCACCGATGCCACGCCGCTGAACGAATTCCGCGATGCGGTTAAGGCGCTGCACCAAGCCGGCATTGAGGTGATCCTCGACGTGGTGTTCAACCACAGCGCCGAGCTGGACAGGGATGGGCCGATGCTGTCGCTGAGCGGCATCGATAATCTGAGTTACTACTGGCTGACGCCCGAAGGGGACTATGTCAACGACACCGGCTGCGGCAACACGCTGCGGCTCGATCAGCCGCAGGGCGTAGCCTGGGTGATGGATTGCCTGCATTTTTGGGTGCGGGAGTGCCACGTCGACGGCTTCCGCTTCGATCTGGGCAGCGTGCTGGGCCGCACGCCGGGGTTCGATCGCGATGCGCCGCTGTTCCAGGCGATGCTGGCGGACGATCTGCTGTCGCGCTGCAAGCTGATCGCCGAACCCTGGGACGTTGGCCCCGGCGGCTATCAGGTGGGGGCATTTCCCGGCCGCTTCGCCGAATGGAACGATCATTACCGCGACGACATGCGCCGTTTCTGGCTGCAGAGCGGCGTGTCGCTCGGCCAGTTCGCCCGGCGTTTTGCCGCTTCCAGCGATCTGTACAACCAGCGCGGGCGGGCGCCTTACGCCACCGTCAACATGCTGACCGCGCATGACGGCTTTACCCTGCAAGACGTGGTCAGCTTCAACGAGAAACACAATCAGCCGAACGGTGAGGGCAACCGCGACGGCAGCGATCGCAATTTCAGCAACAACCACGGCGTGGAAGGCCTGGTCGCCGACGACGCCATTGTGCAACGCCGCAGGGCCAGCCAGCGGGCGATGCTCGCCACGCTATTGCTGTCCCAGGGCACGCCGATGCTGCTGGCCGGCGATGAACAGGGACACAGCCAGCAGGGGAACAACAATGCCTATTGTCAGGACAACGCCACCACCTGGCTCGATTGGGCCACGGCGGATGACGCGCTGACCGATTACGTCGCGGCGCTGATCGCGCTGCGCCGCCAGATCCCCGCGCTGCAGCAGGACCGCTGGTGGCAGCAGGACGACGGCAGCGTGCAGTGGCTGAACGCGCAAGGCCAGCCGCTCGACGCGCAGCAGTGGGAGCGGGGCGAGCTGCTCATGCAGATCCTGCTGTCGCAGCGCTGGCTGTTGCTGGTCAACGCCACGCCGCAAACGACGGAGATGAGATTGCCGGAAGGCGATTGGCAGGTTGTCGCCCCGTTCACTCAGGAAGACTCACGGGCGGTATTGCCCGCCTGGCACCAGGCCGCGCGCTCGCTTTGCGTTCTGGTACGGAAATAATAAAAGGAGTCCGCTATGGTTAGGTTTGAAAATAAAGACCCCCTGATGTTGGCGCGCCAGTTGCCGATTAAATCCGTAGCGCTGATCCTGGCCGGCGGCCGCGGCTCACGTTTGAAAGATTTGACCTCCACCCGCGCCAAGCCCGCTGTCCACTTTGGCGGCAAATTCCGCATCATCGATTTCGCCTTGTCGAACTGCCTGAACTCCGGCATCCGCCGCATCGGCGTGATCACCCAATACCAGTCGCACACGCTGGTGCAGCACATTCAGCGCGGCTGGTCGTTCCTCAACGAGGAGATGAACGAGTTCGTCGATCTGCTGCCGGCCCAGCAGCGCCTCAGCACCGAGCATTGGTACAAGGGCACCGCCGACGCGGTGTACCAGAACCTGGATATCATCCGCCGCTACGAGGCCGAATACGTGGTGATCCTGGCGGGCGATCACATCTACAAGATGGATTACTCACGCATGCTGATCGATCACGTCGAGAAAGGCGCTCAGTGCACCGTGGCCTGCCTGCCGGTGCCGCGCAGCGAAGCCGGCGAATTCGGCGTGATGAAGGTGGATGAAAGCGACCGTATCATCGAGTTTCTGGAAAAGCCCGCCGATCCGCCGGCGATGCCGGGCAACCCGGATATGTCGCTGGCCAGCATGGGCATCTATATTTTTAATGCCGCTTATCTGTTCCAACTGCTGGAAGAGGATATGTCGACCCCTGGCTCCAGCCACGATTTCGGCAAGGATCTGATCCCGAAAATCACCGCGCAGCAGGCGGCGTGGGCGCATCCGTTTACCTTGTCCTGCGTGACGTCCAACCCCGATCTGCCGCCGTACTGGCGCGACGTGGGCACGCTGGACGCCTATTGGCGCGCCAATCTCGATCTGGCGTCGGTGACGCCGGAGCTGGACATGTACGACCGCGCCTGGCCGATCCGCACCCACATGGAACCGCTGCCGCCGGCCAAGTTTGTGCAGGATCGCTCCGGCAGCCACGGCATGACCATGAACTCGCTGGTGTCCGGCGGTTGCATCGTGTCCGGATCGGTGGTGGTGCATTCGGTGCTGTTCCCGCGCGTGCGAGTGAACTCGTTCTGCACCATCGACTCTACCGTATTGTTGCCGGACGTGAACGTCGGCCGTTCCTGCCGCCTGCGGCGCTGCATCATCGACCGCGCCTGCCACATTCCTGAGGGCATGGTGATCGGGGAAAACGCCGATGAGGACAGCAAGCGTTTCTATCGCTCGGAAGGCGGCATCGTGCTGGTGACGCGCGAAATGTTGTCAAAATTGTGAGTTAACGTGGGGGGCAGAACGATAGCCTGCCGCCCGATGAACGGTTCGATGGCTTGCGCAACGCGGCACACATAACAGCGGCAAGCCTGCTTTATTTCTTATCCAGAGGCCTTCGGCCGACTTTCAGGAGTGATAATGCAGGTCTTACACGTATGTTCTGAAATGTTCCCCCTGCTGAAAACGGGCGGACTCGCAGACGTGGTTGGCGCGCTGCCGGCGGCGCAAATCGCCGAAGGCGCCGATGTTCGGGTGCTATTGCCCGCTTTTCCTGACGTACGCAACGGCATACCCGACACCGTGCTGGTGGCGGAAATCGACTCGTTCGCCGGTCGGGTTGGCCTGCGTTACGGCACCTACCATGGTGTGGGCATCTATCTCATCGATGCGCCCTGGCTGTATGACCGGTCGGGCAGCCCGTACCACGATCAGTCCATGTATGCCTACCCCGACAACCACCGCCGCTTTGCGCTGCTGGGCTGGATGGCCTGCGAGCTGGCCAAGGGGCTGGATCGCTACTGGCGTCCGCAACTGGTGCACGCCCACGACTGGCATGCCGGCCTGAGCTGCGCCTATCTGGCTGCCAACGGCCATCCGGCGCGTTCGGTGTTCACGGTGCATAACCTGGCCTATCAAGGGCTGTTCTCCGCCCATCACGTGACCGAGCTGTGGCTGCCGGCGTCGTTTTACGATGTCTATGGCCTGGAATTCTACGGCCAGATGTCGTTCCTCAAGGCCGGGCTGTTTTATGCCGACCACGTGACCGCCGTCAGCCCGACCTATGCGCGCGAGATCACCCGGCCGGAGTTCGGCTACGGCATGGAGGGGCTGCTGCAGGAGCGGCAGCGGCAAGGCAGGTTGAGCGGCATCCTCAACGGCGTGGACGACAAGATTTGGGATCCGGCCCACGACCCGCGGCTGAGCGCCCGCTATGACGCCGACGATCTGAAAAGCAAGGTCAAAAACAAGCTGCATCTGCAAAAGGCCATGGGGCTGAAGGTGGACGAATCGCTGCCGGTGTTCGCGGTGGTGAGCCGATTGACCAGCCAGAAAGGCCTCGATCTGGTGCTGCAGGCGTTGCCCGAATTGCTGGCGCAGGGCGGGCAGCTGGCGCTGCTGGGCGCCGGCGACGCGGTGCTGCAGCAGGCATTTCTGGCCGCCGCCGCCGACTATCCTGAGCAGGTCGGCGTGCAGATCGGTTATCACGAATCCTTCTCCCACCGCATCATCGGCGGCGCCGACGTCATTCTGGTGCCGAGCCGCTTCGAGCCCTGCGGCCTGACGCAGCTCTACGGCCTGAAATACGGCACGCTGCCGCTGGTGCGCCGCACCGGCGGACTGGCGGACACGGTCGTGGACTGCGCGCTGGAGAACCTGGCCGACGGCACCGCCAGCGGATTCGTGTTCGACGATTGCGACGCCGTCGCGCTGGGCAACGCCATCCGCCGCGCCATGGTGCTGTGGAGCCGGCCGAAACATTGGCGCCACGTTCAGCGTCACGCCATGAGCGTGGACTTCGGCTGGCCGGTGGCGGCGAAAGAGTATCTGTCGCTTTATCAACGCTTGTAGCCCGCGTTTCGCGTCGCGAGTTGACGCGCGGCGGGCAGCCGTAAGGGTAGATTGTCGGGGCGCGGCGTGCCGCGTCCATGTTCAGCGGAGCCCGCTATTCCGCGGCGAATGGCGGGGCTCCCTACAAGGGATTAAAAAGCCATGACTTCACCGTTTAGTTACACCTCACCTACGGTCAGTGTGGAAGCGCTGAAACACTCCATCGCCTATAAGCTGATGTTTATCGTCGGCAAGGATCCGGCCATCGCCAACCGGCACGATTGGCTGAACGCCGTGCTGTTCGCGGTACGCGATCGCATGGTGGAGCGCTGGCTGCGTTCCAACCGCGCCCAGCTGTCTCAAGACGTGCGGCAGGTGTATTACCTGTCGATGGAGTTTCTGATCGGCCGCACCCTGTCAAACGCGCTGCTGTCGATGGGCATCTATCAGGATATCGACAACGCGCTGAACGAGATGGGGCTGAACCTGGCGGAGCTGCTGGAGGAAGAAAACGACCCCGGGCTCGGTAACGGCGGCCTGGGCCGGCTGGCGGCCTGCTTCCTTGACTCGCTGGCGACGCTGGCGCTGCCGGGGCGCGGCTACGGCATTCGTTATGAATACGGCATGTTCAAGCAGAACATCGTCAATGGCCAACAGATGGAGTCGCCGGACTACTGGCTGGAGTACGGCAATCCGTGGGAGTTTCCGCGCCATAACACCCGCTACAAGGTGCGCTTCGGCGGCCGCGTGCAGCAGGAGGGGGCCAAGGCGCGCTGGCTGGAGACTGAAGAGGTCGTGGCCATCGCCTACGATCAGGTGATCCCCGGTTTTGACACCGACGCCACCAACACGCTGCGGTTGTGGGGCGCGCAGGCCAGTAATGAGATCAACCTCGGCAAGTTCAACCAGGGCGATTACTTCGCGGCGGTGGAAGACAAAAATCACTCGGAGAACGTGTCGCGCGTGCTCTATCCGGACGATTCGACCTCGTCCGGGCGCGAGCTGCGGCTGCGGCAGGAGTATTTCCTGGTGTCGGCCACGGTGCAGGATATCCTCAACCGCCATTGGCTGATGCACAAAACCTTCGACAACCTGGCGGACAAGATCGCCATTCACCTCAACGACACCCACCCGGTATTGTCGATTCCGGAGCTGATGCACCGGCTGATCGACGAGCATAAATTCAAGTGGCTCGACGCCTGGGAAGTGGTGGAGCAGGTGTTCTCTTACACCAACCACACGCTGATGAGCGAGGCGCTGGAGACCTGGCCGCTGGATATGATTGGCCGCATCTTGCCGCGCCATCTGCAGCTGATTTTCGAAATCAACGATCACTTCCTCAAGATGGTGCAGGAAGTGGCGCCGGACGACAACGATCTGCTGGCGCGGGTCTCGATCATCGACGAAACCAACGGCCGCCGGGTGCGCATGGCGTGGCTGGCGGTGGTGGCCAGCCACAAGGTCAACGGCGTTTCCGCCCTGCATTCCGAACTGATGGTGCAGTCGCTGTTCGCCGACTTCGCCCGGCTATTCCCGACCCGTTTCTGCAACAAAACCAACGGGGTGACGCCGCGCCGTTGGCTGGCGCTGGCCAATCCGCCGCTGGCGGCGGTGCTGGACGACTGCATCGGTCAAACCTGGCGCACCGATCTCAGCCAACTGAGCGAGATCAAGGCCAACGTCGATTACCCGAGCTTCCTGCAGGCGGTGCAGCGCGCCAAACGGCAGAACAAGGAGCGGCTGGCGCTGTACATTGCCAAAACGCTCAACGTGGTGGTCAACCCGGATGCGTTGTTCGATGTGCAAATCAAGCGCATCCACGAGTACAAACGGCAGCTGCTCAACGTGCTGCACGTCATCACGCTGTATAACCGTTTGCTGGCTGACCCTGACATCGAGCGCGTGCCGCGGGTGGTGATCTTCGCCGGCAAGGCGGCCTCAGCCTACTATGCCGCCAAGCAGATCATCCGTCTGATCAACGACGTGGCCAAAGTGATCAACAACGATCCGCGCGTGCATACCCAACTGAAGGTGGTGTTCATTCCGAACTACGGCGTCAGCCTGGCGCAGATCATTATCCCGGCGGCGGATCTGTCGGAACAGATCTCGCTGGCGGGCACCGAGGCCTCGGGCACCAGCAACATGAAGTTCGCGCTGAACGGCGCGCTGACCATCGGCACGCTGGACGGCGCCAACGTCGAGATGCGTGAGCACGTGGGGGAGGAGAATATCTTTATCTTCGGCAATACCGCCGAGCAGGTTGAGGAACTGCGCCGCAACGGTTACAACCCGCGCCAGTACTATGAGCAGGACCCGGAGCTGCATCAGGCGCTGACGCAGATCGCCACCGGGGTGTTCAGCCCGGAAGAGCCGAAACGCTATGGCAATTTGTTCGACTCGCTGGTCAACCTCGGCGATCACTATCAGCTGTTGGCGGATTACCGCAGCTATGTGGACACGCAGGACAAGGTGGACGAGGTCTATCTCAATCAGGACGAGTGGACGCGGCGCGCGGTGCTGAATATCGCCAATATGGGCTACTTCTCATCCGATCGCACCATTCAGGAATACGCGGATGAAATTTGGCACATTAAGCCGGTGAAGCTGTAAAGCGAGAGAGGAAAAAAGCAAAGGGCCGGATAACCGGCCCTTTTTCGTTACGCTGCGGCTCAGGAAGCCAGAGACAGCGCTTTCGTTTTCGCGTGTTCCGCCAGCCAGGCTTTCACTCGCGCCTGCTGCGCTTCGTCCAGCCACATGCCCAGCTTGGTGCGGCGCCAGATAGCGTCGTCCAGCTCCACGACCCACTCTTTCTCGGTCAGGTAGCGCAGTTCGGCTTCATACAGACCGTGGCCGAAATCTTCGCCCAGATCGGCGAGGCCGTTGGCGCCGGCCAGGATCAGCTCGCTCTGGCTGCCGTAGGTGCGGGCATAGCGGCGCGCCAGGGCTTCCGGCAGCCAGCCGTGCGCTCGGCGCAGTTTGGCCGCGTAGCCGTCGCGATCGCCGTCGATGTCACCGCCCGGCAGCGTGGCGTTTTTGGTCCACGCCGGGCCGCAGCCTGGGTAGTAGTGGGCCAGTTTTTCCATCGCATGTTCGGCCAGCTTGCGGTAGGTGGTCAGCTTGCCGCCGAAGACCGACAGCAGCGGCGCCTTGCCTTGCTCGTCGTGCACGTCCAGCGTGTAATCGCGGGTGATCGCCTGCGGTGAATCGGATTCGTCGTCGCACAGCGGACGCACGCCGGAGTAAGTCCAGACGATGTCGTCGCGGCCCAGCTGCTTCTTGAAGTGATCGTTGTACACTTTCAGCAGATAAGCGATTTCGTTCTCGTCGATCTTCACGTCTTTCGGATCGCCTTTGTACTCCACGTCGGTGGTGCCGATGATGGAGAATTCGTCATTCCACGGGATCACGAACACGATGCGGTGGTCTTCGTTCTGCAGAATGTAAGACTGCGGCTGATCGTGCACGCGCGGCACCACGATGTGGCTGCCTTTGATCAGGCGGATGCCGTAAGGCGATTTCAGCTTCAGGCCGTCGTCGAAGAAGTTTTTCACCCACGGGCCGGTGGCGTTCACCAGGCCTTTGGCGCGCCAGGTGAAGGTTTTGCCGCTGTCGATATCGACCGCTTCCACCATCCACAGGCCGTTTTCACGCCATGCGCGGGTCACTTTGGTGCGGGTGCGCACTTCGCCGCCGCGTTTTTCCACTTCCTGCGCGTTCAGCACCACCAGGCGAGCATCGTCGACCCAGCAGTCGGAATATTCGAAACCGCGCTTCAGTTCAGGCTTCAGCACCGACTCTGGTCCAAAGCGCAAACCCTTGCTGCCCGGCAGGCTGGTGCGTTTGCCCAGGTGATCGTACAGGAACAGGCCGATGCGGATCATCCAGGCCGGACGCAGGTGCGGCTGGTGCGGCAGGCGGAAACGCATCGGGAACGCGATGTGTGGCGCCAGTTTCAGCAGCACTTCACGTTCGGCCAGCGCTTCGCTCACCAGACGGAATTCGTAGTGTTCCAGGTAGCGCAGGCCACCGTGGATCAGTTTGGAACTGGCGGAAGACGTAGCACAGGCCAAGTCTTGCGCTTCCAGTAGCAGTACCGACAGCCCGCGCCCGGCAGCATCCGCCGCGATGCCGGCACCGTTGATGCCGCCACCGATAACGATCAAGTCTTTGGTTTCCACGTCATCTTCCTCCAGATGTTCGAAATAGCTCTTTCATGTTCGTTTTCGCTCATGATTGTAATCAAAAACCAACAAGCAAGCCAAGAGTTAACCAAACAAAAACATTTAGGCGTGATAGAGGTAACAGTTTGGTGATGATAGTCACATAAATAGGGTGGATATGGCGCGGGCGCGCAAACGGCTGTCGGTGAGGGGAGTCTGAAGGGATGAAACGGGGCGGCGGCGCGCCCCGCAGGTTAAGGCCGGATCAGCACAGCTCCAGCTGCACGTCGTACTGTTCGATGATTTTCATCACGCTCGGCGGCGGCAGTTGGTCGGTAAACAGGTAGTCGATCAGGTTCATGTTGCCCAGGTTGACCATGGCGTTGCGGCCGAATTTGGAATGGTCGGTCACCAGCATCACGCAGCGGGAATTTTCGATAATCGCGCGTTTGGTGCGCACTTCGTGATAGTCGAATTCGAGCAGCGAGCCGTCCATATCGATGCCGCTGATGCCGAGAATGCCGTAATCGAGACGGAATTGGGAGATGAAGTCCAGCGTGGCTTCGCCCATGATGCCGCCGTCGCGGGTGCGCACTTCGCCGCCGGCCAGGATCAGGCGGAAGTCTTCCTTGGCGGTCAGCAGGGTGGCGACGTTAAGGTTGTTGGTGACCACGCGCAGGTTCTTGTGGTTCATCAGCGCATGAGCCACCGCCTCCGGCGTGGTGCCGATATCGATGAACAGCGTGGCGCCGTCCGGGATCTGGCTGGCGACGCGCTGCGCGATGCGGGCCTTCTCTTCCGACCACATCACCTTGCGATCGTTATAGGCAGCGTTGACCGAGCTGGAAGGCAGCGCCGCACCGCCGTGGTGACGCTGGATCTTGTTCTGGTCTGCCAGGTCATTCAAATCGCGGCGAATCGTTTGCGGGCTGACGTCAAAATGTTCGACCAGCTCTTCCGTGCTGACGTAACCCTGCAGGCGCACCAGCTCGATAATTGCGTCATGACGCTGTGTTTGCTTCACGATAATCCCCTAAAACGCCCGCTATGCCCATTGGGGCATAGCTCCCGGCTGTTATTGTTCGTTGTGTGCGCGATGACGCGTATCCCAAAATGCCATCAATAACCCTAACACTAAACCGGCTATGTGTGCCGCGTTGGCGATCGACATTCCTAAAATATCGAAATATCCGGCCACCAGCCACAGCACCGAGAACACCATCAGGCCGCGCGGCAGCATCAGGCCGCGCTCCGGCGCCCGTTCGCCCGACAGCCACACATAGCCCATCAGCGCATAAACCACGCCCGACAGCCCGCCGAACAGCGCGCCGCTGAACAACGATTGCGCCCAGCCGCTGAAGAAGGCCGACACCACCGCCAGCACGAACAGCTTGCCGGCGCCGAGGCGTTTTTCCATCTGGCCGCCGAGATACCACCACCACATCAGGTTAAACAGGATATGCAGCAGGGAGAAATGCAGGAACGCATGGCTGACCCAGCGCCACAGCTGGGTGTATTGGCTGCTGTCCTGCGGCCAGGAGAGCCAGTACATCACGGTATCGTCGCCCAGCGCCTGCATCAGAATATAGACCGCGATGCACAGCACCATCACGCCGAGCGTCAGCGGCCCGGCCTTGCTGCGCAGGGTGTGCAGGTAGGATTCGCTCTGATAATGCAGGCCGGCGTCGGTATGGCCGGTCTGCCAGCTGGCGGCCTGATAACGGCGGTTGAGCGGATCGGCCAGAAACTGCTGCAGCTCGTGTTGCACCTGCTCGAGGTGACCGTCGTCGGCCAGCCAGATTTCCGCCGCCTCGCCGCTGTTGCGCAGCTCAAGCCGGATGCCCTGGGTCGCCATATAGTCGACAAAGGCCAGCGCCAGGCGCGGGTTGGATATGGCGATTACTCTAACCATTGCTCTTCCGTCGTAAGTGAATGATTTTGGCCGCGGCTTGCTCGCAGGCGACCCTGACGGCCGATTATAACGTCGAAATCCTGAGCGCTGGCAAACGGATCTGCGAAAAACCCGCGAAAACGCGCACAAAAAACCAAGGGGAAGCCCGCCGACGCACGGCGGGCGGCGGGGATCAGGCAGAGGTTTCCACGTCTTGCGGATACTGACGGGCCCAGGCCTCGAAGCCGCCGTCGATGCTGTAGACCGCGTCGAACCCCTGGTGCAGCAGGTACTGCGCCGCGCTGCGGCTGCTGTTGCCGTGGTAGCACATCACCATCACCGGCCGCTCGAAGTCGTTTTGTTGCATAAAGGCCGACAGGGTGGCGTTGGTGAGGTGAAAGGCGCCCGGCGTATGCCCGGCTTCAAAACTTTGCGGATCGCGGATGTCGACCAGGGCGGCGCTGCCCTCTTTCCAGCGGGTGTACGCCTGCTCAACGTTGATCGCTTCGAACTGTTCCATACTGCTGACTGCCTCGTAATAGGGGGACGCCGCTATTGTAACCAACTCTGCGACGTTTAAGACCAGAGGGATATCAGGGTTTTTACGCGCCGTACCCCATCATTTTCAGCAGTTGCTGCGCCTGCTGCACCGCCTCCTGGCGATGAGCCACGCCCAGTTTCTGATACAGGTTGCGGATGTGCGTCTTGATGGTGGTGGCCGCCACATCCAGCTCACCGGCGATCTGGTCGTTGCTGTAACCGGAATAGATCAGCCCCAGCACCTGCCATTCGCGTTGGGTCAGCGGGCTGGTGCGGATCAGTTCCGGCACCTGCGGGTGGGTCAGCAGCTTATCGACGAAGTTCTCGTCAAAATGCGCGAACTTGTGCCGATGATGCTGGTTGATGTCGCGCAAGATGCGCTGGGCGCGATGCTGTTCCAGCTCCGGCAGCGTGTTGAGCTGGATCAGCTGGCGCAGCTGCTGCGCCATCGCTTCGCCCTCGATGACGAAGTGGCTGATAAAACCGGTGCGATTGGCCAGCGACAGCGCTTCGATCAGCGCCTGCTGCGCTTCGCCCTTGCGCTCTTGCAGCCAATAGAGCTGGTTGCTGAGCAGCAGGTTGCGGTTGAGATCGCTCACCAGTCGCAAGCGGCGGGCGTTTTCGTTCAGTTCATCCAGCACCACGCCGGCCTCTTCATACTGGCCGAGCAGGAGCTGCACCCGCGCGATGTTGCGCCATTGGCCCTGCGTGAAGTGGTTGTCCGCCATGCCGGGTTTTTCGGTGTGGCGCAGCCACTGGGCGGCGGCGGCGGTGTCGCCGGTCATCTGCCAGTGGATCACCCGCGATTTGTCGGTGTTGGTCAGCCAGTCGCGATGATAGTGCGCGCCGTGCAGCAGGGTTTCGCAGCGCTGCAGGTGGGTGTTGGCGTTGTCCAGATCGCCGCGCGCCAGCGAGCATTTGGCCAGCATGGCGATACACTGCAACTGCTGCTGCGGTTGGTAGTTAGCCAGGATTTTCAGCCCGGCGCGCGCCGCGTCTTCCGCTTCGTCCAGCCGCGACCATGACCACAGGATCTGGGCGCGGATGCGCAGCAGGAACTCGTGCATCGGCAGCTGTTCCAGGTGCTGCTCGCGGATCAGTTCGAACGCCTTGTCCTGGGTTTCGTAAGCGGCCTGCAGGAAGCCTTGGGCGATAAGGATTTCGCTCTGCTGCAGCAGCGCCCAGAGCGCGTAATGGTTGGCCTGATGACGACGCGCCATCTGCTCGGTCTGCTGCATCATCGGCAGCGCGCGCGCCAGTTCGCCCTTGCAGTGGTGCACTTCGCCGGTCACCGAGGTGGCGACGATGCGACTGTAATAGCTCGACAGCGGCAGGAATTTCAACGCTTCGCTCGCCAGCCGCTCGGCTTCTTCCGGTTTGCCGGCGTTGATCGCCACCTGGGCGCGCAAGGCGTCAAACTCGGCGTGCAGCGTTTGGTCTATCTCGATTTTCTGCTCGCGCATGGTGCGCTCGGCGCGCTCCAGCAGGGTGTTGACCTCACTGTAGCGGTGCTGGCTCTGCGCCAGCCAGGCCTGCAGCAACGCCAGCTTGGGGTTTTGGATCAGGCGCTCATAAGGCAGCGCGTTGAGGCACTCCTCCAGCAAGGCCAGTTCGCTGTGGTGGAACAGCGACCAGGCGTGTTGCAGCAGGATATCGCGTAGCATGCTGACGTCGCTGGCCGCCAGCGCGTGGTGAATGGCCTCCGCCGGATACCCCAGCGCCAGCCAGCCCTCGGCGGCGGCGCGGTGCAATCCCGGCAGCTCCAGCGCCAGTTCCCACTGGCAGCGCTGGCGCAGGAAAGAGGCGAACAGCGGATGGAAGTTGAACCATTCGCCGGTGTCGTCCATGCGGTGGATAAACAGCCCCTGGCGCTCCAGCTCCTCCAGCCGTTGCTGGCCGTTGTCTTCGCCGGTCAGCCGCACGATCAGCGCGTCGTTCATCGAGCGCAACACCGAACAGCGCAGCAGGAAGGCGCGCGCATCGGCATCGACGTGATCCAGCACTTCGTCCACCAGATAGTCGGACAGGTGACTGGCGTTCAGCCCCGCCAGCCGCTTGGCCGACAGCTGAGCCGAGGAGGCGGATTGGCGAGCCGACAGCGCGATCAGCTGCAGCGCGGTGGCCCAGCCTTCGACTTCGTCGCACAGGCGGCTGCTGTCCTGCTGTTCCATCGGCGCCGCCAGGCGGCAATCGAAGAACTGTTTGGCTTCCTGATGGGTGAACGCCAGCTGCTGCGTACCCATTTCCAGCAGCTGATCGCGCACCCGCAGGTTGGCGATGCCGAGCGGCGGCAGAGTGCGCGAGAGCAGGATCAGCGTCAGGTTTTCCGGCTGATGGCGCAGGAAAAAGCGCATGGCTTCATGGATGGCGTCGTTGGTGATCAGGTGGTAGTCGTCGATCACCAGGTACAGCGGCTGATGCCAGTCGGCCAGCTCGATAAACAGTTGGGCGAACAGCGCCGACAGGCTGGCGTACTGGTGTTTCTGGCTCAGCGCCTCGCTCTTGACGCAGCGGCCGCCGCTGGCCTGCTGCAGGGCGGCGATCAGGTAGCTGGCGAAGCGCTCCGGCTGGTTGTCGCTCTCATCCAGGGAATACCAGCCCAGATCGGCCTTGCCGGCCGCCCATTGGGCGATCAGCGTGGTTTTCCCGTATCCCGCCGGGCAATTGACCAGTGTCAGACGATAGTTGCCCGCGCTGGCCAGTTTGGCCAGCAGGCGATCGCGGATCACGGTATTTTGCAGCCGTACCGGGCGGCTCAGTTTTGATGGGATCAGCATAGTATTCCAGGGTATAAATCGCGGTTCCCGCCGGGATTGGAGTGGCGCTAATTATTTTATGGTTCGTAATTAATAGCTCCCCCTAACTTCTGCCAACCCTAAACGTATTGCAACAAGCTTCCGCATCGGCTTGGAGTTAAGTTGCTATCGATCACACTTTTTTACGTTTGGCGCCGGCGTGCGGCGATGCGGTGGCGGATCGCATTTCCGGCCATGGACAAAACTTCAGCAGCGCGAATACTTGTGCTAACGTCAGGGTTAACGTTCTCAGTGCTCGCCGCACGCGTTGGCGGGCTTTTTTGCATCGTTGCAAGGGAGTCAAACAGTGCCTGAGATCACAATTCCAGCTACGCCCCAATCCTCCTCCCCAGCTAATCCCCAGGCGGGATGATGCCGTCAGGCTTTCTCACCGGCACGATAGCGGCAATTTGACCCACTTACTGGATAGAGAGTTTTCCTTATGTCACAGCCTACGCTTAAGAAGGATGCTTTTCTGGCGGCGCTCGCCCGTCAATGGCAACGGTTCGGCCTCAGTTCCGCACAGCAGATGACGCAACATCAATGGTGGGAAGCCGTCAGTGCGGCGCTGGCCGAGCAGTTGGCCGCGCAGCCGGCGCCGCGCAAAAGCGCCAAACCGCTGCGCCACGTAAACTACATCTCGATGGAGTTTCTGATCGGCCGGCTGACGGCGAACAACCTGATCAACCTGGGCTGGTACGACACCGTCGAGCAGGCGCTGGCCGAGCAAAACGTCAAGCTGGCGGATCTGCTGGAGCAGGAAACCGATCCGGCGCTGGGCAACGGCGGGTTGGGGCGGCTGGCGGCCTGTTTCCTCGACTCGATGGCGACGGTGGAACAACCGGCCACCGGCTATGGGCTGAACTACCAGTACGGGCTGTTCCGTCAGTCGTTCCGCGATGGGCAACAGCAAGAGGCGCCGGATAACTGGCAACGCGAGAGCTATCCGTGGTTCCGTCACAACGCCGCGCTGGCGGTGGACGTGGGCATCGGCGGCAAGCTGGAAAAGCAGGCCGACGGCCGAGAACTGTGGCGCCCCGCCTTCACCCTGCGCGGCGAAGCCTGGGATTTGCCGGTGCTGGGGTATCGCAACGGCGTGGCGCAGCCGCTGCGCCTGTGGCAGGCGACCCATCAGCATCCGTTCAACCTGAGCGATTTCAACGACGGCAAGTTCCTGCAGGCGGAGAAGCAGGGCGTAGAAGCCGACAAGCTGACCAAGGTGCTCTACCCGAACGACAACCATCAAGCCGGCAAACGCCTGCGCCTGATGCAGCAGTATTTCCAGTGCGCCTGCTCGGTGGCGGACATTTTGCGCAAGCACCATCAGGCCGGCCGCAAGATTGAAGAGCTGCCGAAGTATGAAGTGATCCAGCTGAACGACACTCACCCGACCATCGCCATTCCGGAAATGCTGCGCATTCTGCTGGACGAGCACCAGTTGGAGTGGGAGGCGGCCTGGGCAATCACCAGCAACACCTTCGCCTATACCAACCACACCCTGATGCCGGAAGCGCTGGAGTGCTGGGATGAGAAATTGGTGCGCAACCTGCTGCCGCGCCATTTCTCCATCATCAAACAGATCAACGCCAGGTTCAAAAAGCTGGTGGATAAGCACTGGCCGGGCGACGAGGCGGTGTGGGCCAAACTGGCTGTACACCATGACAAGCAGGTGCGTATGGCCAACCTGTGCGTGGTCAGCGGCTTTGCGGTCAACGGTGTGGCGCAGCTGCATTCGGATCTGGTGGTGAAAGATCTGTTCCCGGAATACCACCAGCTGTGGCCGAATAAATTCCATAACGTCACCAACGGCATCACGCCGCGCCGCTGGCTGAAACAGTGCAACCCGGCGCTGTCGGGCCTGATCGATGAGACGCTGAAGGTGGAGTGGGCGAACGATCTCGACGCGCTGCGCGGGCTGGAAAAATTCGCTGACGACGCGGCGTTCCGCCAGCGTTATCAGCAGATCAAACGCGACAACAAGGTGGCGCTGGCCCAGTACGTGCACGGCGTGATGGGGTTGACGCTCGACCCGGACGCGATCTTCGACGTGCAGATCAAACGCCTGCACGAGTACAAACGCCAGCACCTGAACCTGCTGCATATCCTGTCGCTGTATCGCCAGCTGCGCGACAACCCGAACCTGGACATCGTGCCGCGCGTGTTCCTGTTCGGCGCCAAGGCGGCGCCGGGTTACTACCTGGCGAAGAACATCATCTACGCCATTAACCAGGCGGCCGAGAAGATCAACAACGATCCGCTGGTGAAGGATCGCCTGAAAGTGGCGTTCATCCCTGACTACCGTGTGTCGGTAGCCGAATTGATGATCCCGGCGGCGGATATCTCCGAACAGATCTCCACCGCCGGCAAAGAGGCCTCCGGCACCGGCAACATGAAGCTGGCGTTGAACGGCGCGCTGACGGTCGGCACGCTGGACGGCGCCAACGTCGAAATCGCCGAGCAGGTGGGCGAAGACAATATCTTTATCTTCGGCAATACCGTGGAGCAGGTGAAGGCGATAGTGGCGAAGGGTTACGATCCGCTCAGCTACCGCAAGAAAGACAAGCACCTGAAGGCGATTCTGGACGAGCTGGCGAGCGGCGCTTTCAGCCACGGCGACAAGCACGCGTTCGACATGATGCTGCACAGCCTGCTGGAAGGCGGCGATCCCTACCTGGTGCTGGCGGACTTTGCCTCGTACTGCCAGGCGCAGCGCCGGGTCGACGAGCTGTATCGCGATCGGGACGAATGGACGCGGCGGACTATCCTTAACACCGCGCGCGTCGGCATGTTCAGCTCGGATCGCTCGATCCGCGATTATCAGCAGCGTATCTGGCAAGCCAAACGTTAAGGAGAGCGAATGGATCGCAAGCGTATCGATCAGGCGGCAGCGCAGGCGGGGATCGCTGCCGATTTTATCAATGCCCACGGCAAGCGGCAGGCGATTGAACCGGAGACCAAGCGCAAGCTGTTGGCGGCCATGAATCGGGCCGATGGCGCGCAGGAAGGCGCGGCATCACCGTTACCGGCGGTCAAGGTGTTCTATCAGGGCGCGCCGCTGGCGTTGACCCCGGCGGGTGAAGGCGAGTACCTGTGGGCGCTGCAGCGTGAAGACGGCGAATGCCTGCAGGGGCGCGTCGGCGCGCGCAAGACCCTGACGCTGCCCGGCGATCTGCCGATGGGGTACCACCAATTGACGCTGAGCCAGGGCGAGCAGCAGTGGCCATGCCGAGTGATCGTCGCGCCGAGACGCTGCTTCGAGCCGGACGCCTTGCTGACCGGCAAGAAACTGTGGGGCGCCTGCGTTCAGCTGTATACGCTGCGTTCCGATCGCAACTGGGGCATCGGCGATTTCGGCGATCTGCGCCTGATGGTGGAGCAGGTGGGGGAACGCGGCGGTGCCTTCGTCGGCCTCAATCCGATCCATGCGCTGTATCCGGCCAACCCGGAGAGCGCCAGCCCCTACAGCCCCTCATCGCGCCGCTGGCTGAATCTGGCGTATATCGACGTCAATGCGGTAGAGGATTTCCAGCGCAGCGACGCGGCGCAGCGCTGGTGGCAGAAGCCGGCGACGCAGAAGCAGCTGGCCAAGGCGCGCGCCGCGGAGTGGGTGGACTACACCGCCGTGATGCAGCTGAAGCTGGCGGCGCTGAAGCTGGCGTTCCCGCTGTTTCAGGCGCGCCAGCCGAACGACGCGCAGCGTCAGGCGTTCGAGCAGTTCGTGGCTGAGGGGGGCGACAGCCTGTATCAGCAGGCGGCGTTTGATGCGCTGCATGCCCATCTGGCGGCCAAAGACGCCAGCCAGTGGGGCTGGCCGGCCTGGCCCGAGCGCTATCGGCAGGGGCAGAGCGACGCGGTGCGGCAGTTCTGCGCCGAACATCAGGACGCGGTCCGCTTTTACCTGTGGCTGCAATGGCTGGCGGCCACCCAGTTCGCGCAGTGTTTTGACCAGAGCAGGCAGCAGCAGATGCCGATTGGCCTGTATCGCGATCTGGCGGTCGGGGTGGCGGAAGGCGGGGCGGAAACCTGGTGTGACCGTGAGCTGTACTGCCTGAAAGCGTCGGTCGGGGCGCCGCCGGATATTCTGGGGCCGCTGGGGCAAAACTGGGGCCTGCCGCCGATGGATCCGCACGTGATGGCGGCGCGCGGGTATCAGCCGTTCATCGATCTTTTGCGCGCCAACATGACCAGCTGCGGCGCGCTGCGCATCGATCACGTCATGGCGCTGCTGCGGCTGTGGTGGATCCCGTATGGCGAAACCGCCGATCGCGGCGCCTATGTCAAATACCCGGTGGACGATCTGCTGGCGGTGCTGGCGCTGGAAAGCCAGCGCCACCGTTGCATGGTGATCGGCGAGGATCTCGGCACGGTGCCGGTGGAGATCGTCGGCAAGCTGCGCGACAGCGGCGTCTACTCCTACAAAGTGCTCTATTTCGAAAGCGACGGCGAGCACCATTTCCGCGCGCCGCAGGCCTATCCGGTGCAGGCGATGGCGACCATCACCACCCACGATCTGCCGACGCTGCGCGGCTATTGGCAAAGCGACGATCTGACGCTCGGCAATCGGCTGGGCCTTTACCCGGATGCGGAGATCCTGCAGGCGCTGTTCGCCGATCGGGAACGCGCCAAACAGGGGTTGCTGGACGGATTGCATCGCTATGGCTGCGTGCCGCAGAAGGTGGGCAAGAAGGCGGCGCTGCTCGGCATGAGCCCGCTGCTCAACCGCGGCCTGCAGCGCTATGTCGCCGACAGCGCCAGCGCCTTGCTCGGCCTGCAGCCGGAAGACTGGCTGGATATGGCGGATCCGGTCAACATTCCCGGCACCAGCGATCAGTACCCTAACTGGCGGCGCAAGCTGACCCAGACGCTGGAGGAGATGTTCGCCGACCCGCACATAAACCGGCTGCTGAAGGATTTGGACAAGCGGCGCCGCAAGGTGTCGGTGGGGTGAAAACGACAATGCCGGAACGGGTTCCCCCTTCCGGCATTGTGTTATCTACCGTGGCGCGAACGCCGGGTATCAGTAGTAAGAGTGCTCGCCGCGCTGGTGCTCGGTCAAATCACGCACGCCTTTCAGCTCCGGGAATTTCTGCAGCAGCTCTTTCTCAATGCCTTCTTTCAGCGTGACGTCCACCATCGAACAGCCGTTGCAACCGCCGCCGAACTGCAGAATAGCCATGTTGTCGTCGGTGATCTCCATCAGCGTTACGCGGCCGCCGTGGCCCGCCAGCTGCGGGTTGATCTGCGACTGCAGCACGTATTCCACGCGCTCCATCAGCGGTGCGTCGTCATCGACCTTGCGCATCTTGGCGTTCGGCGCCTTCAGCGTCAGCTGAGAACCCAGCTGGTCGGTCACGAAGTCGATTTCGGCGTCTTCCAGATACGGCGCGCTCAGCTCATCAACATAGGCGGACAGTTTGTCGAACTTCAGTTCGGTATCCGTCGCTTCTACCGCGTCCGGCGGGCAATAAGAGACACCGCATTCGGCCGTCGGCGTGCCCGGGTTGATCACGAATACGCGGATTTGGGTGCCTTCTTCTTGATTTGCCAGCAGTTTGGCAAAGTGTTCCTGTGCAGCATCTGTTATACGGATCATAGCATTAGCTCAATAGTTGACTTCTATAGTCGGTTATAATACGCCCATTGCCGTGGCACTACAACGTGCGGCAAACGCACCATATCTGCACCGAAGCGGCGCCTTGCCGCCGCAGCAGCGCCGCGATCGCCGCGACGGTGCTGCCGGTGGTCACCACGTCATCCACCAGGGCGATATGCCGGCCGGCGACCGGCACGGTACAGGCGAACGCGCGCTGCAGATTGCGTCTGCGGGCAGGGGCGCTCAGCCGCTGTTGCAGGGCGGTTTTGCGCACCCGGCGCAAGGCGGCGGGCCGATAGGCGCAGCCCAGCCAGCGCGCCAGCGGCCGGGCCAGCAGATCGCTCTGATTATAGCCACGGCGCCAGCAGCGTGATGCATGCAAGGGTACCGCTAAAATCAGGTCGGGTCTGTTCAGATACTGCTCTCTTCGCGCCTGCTGCCACCGCAGCAGCATCAGGCGCGCCAGCGTCGGCGCCAGCTCGGGCGCGCGGTGGAACTTGAACCTTTTTACCAGTTGGCTGAGCGGCGCAACGTAGTCGCCGACGAACACCAGCCGCTGCCAGGGCGGCGGCCGTTGCAGGCAGCGGCCGCAGGGCATTTGCGTCTCGCCGGCGGGCAATCCGCAGCGCGGGCAACACGGAGGGTTGACCGGCAGATGGCGCAGGCAGCAACTGCAGATGCCATGGCGCACCAGGCTCAACGGCTGTCGGCATAGCCAACAGCGGCTGCGGATTGATAGCATAGGGCCTCCGACACGGATAAGCATGAAAGGACAGTAACCAATGACAGCGCTGTACTGGCAAACAATAGGCGAAGGCGAACGCGATCTTGTGCTGCTGCACGGCTGGGGATTGAACGCCGAAGTGTGGAGTTGCATCCAGGCGCGACTGACGCCGCATTTTCGCCTGCATCTGGTCGATCTGCCGGGATACGGCCGCAGCCAGGGGTTCGGCGCCCTGTCGCTGGAGCAGATGACGGATATCGTGCTGGCGGCCGCCCCGCCGCAGGCCTGGTGGCTTGGCTGGTCGCTCGGCGGGCTGGTGGCCAGCCAGGCGGCGCTGATGCAGCCCGGGCGGGTCAAGGGGCTTATCACCGTGGCCTCCTCGCCGTGTTTTGCCGCTCGCGATGCGTGGCCGGGGATCCGCCCGGACGTGCTGAGCGGTTTCCAGCATCAGCTGAGCCTGGATTTCCAGCGCACCGTCGAGCGTTTTCTGGCGCTGCAAACGCTGGGCACCGAGAGCGCGCGTCAGGATGCGCGCCAGCTGAAAGCGGTGGTGCTTAACCAGCCGACGCCGAGCGTCGAGGTGTTGAACGGCGGGCTGGAGATCCTGCGCACCGCCGATCTGCGCGCGCCGCTGGCGGAGTTGAATCTGCCGCTGCTGCGGATTTACGGCTATCTGGACGGGTTAGTGCCGCGCAAGGTCGCCGAGCTGCTCGATGCCGCCTGGCCGAACTCCACGTCGCAGATCGTGGCCAAAGCCGCCCATGCGCCGTTTATCTCTCATCCCGATGAATTTGTGACGATGATCGAAGCGTTTATTGCAGCACATTGAATGCAGCGGGAAAACGCACGATAGAGCGCGAAAAAAAACGCCGCCGGGTGGATAAAAGACAAAGCTGTTCGATACTTAGTGAGTCAATGCGTTGGCTGCAAAATGAAAAGACCGCGTGCGGCGCTTTTCATTTTGGCGTTTCGTCTCTGGGAAACGGGCCCCGTCAGGGAAAGCAACGAGGCCTGAGGATGTCGCGGCAGCCTGCGGTACTACGCATGGATTTTTGACGGCTTTCATAACAGATAAATTATCCATTGAGAGGTTAGTGTCATGAAATCATTGAAGATGATTATTGCAGCGGCAGTGCTGGGTTCGGTGTCTTTCGGCTCCATGGCGGCAACCCTGCTGACCAAGGAAGATCTGGATAAGAACCCGGGTAAATACGAGAAGATCGGCACCGTCACCACGACGGCGGAAACCACGTCACCGATGGACGCCAAGGAAGAGCTGTCCAAACTGGCTGACGAAAAGGGCGGTCAATACTACGTGATCCTGGCAGGCCGCGAACACGGTAAATTCAGCGCCATCGCCGAAGTTTACAAAGACAAACAATAAGCCTTGAACGGTAATGGGGCGCCCGTCATTGGCGCCCCTTATCTTCAGGCTTTCAGTCGATAGAACACCGTGCTGCACCCCTGGCCCTGCGGGCAGCTTTTGCAGCCGCCGCTCAAACAGGCGCCGTCATCCTGTTCGATGCGCTCCACTTTCCCCATCGCCGTCAAACGATCCAGCATCGCCTGCACCAGCGGCAGCGGCGTCGCCAGCGATTGGCTGAGCTGCTGCGCCTGGGCGCTGCCGCGCAGCGCCAGCGCATCGCGCACCTGCAGCAGCCCGGCCATCAGTGACAGCTCCCTTTGGCGCCCTGACAACAGGCCGCCGGCGTGGCGTTGCCCAGGCGCACCGTGACGCGGCTGCGCGCCCGGCGCAGGCCGAACAGCACCAGCAGATTCACCAGCAGCACCGCCAGGATCGCCGTCAGGCTGTACTGCGGATGTTGGTTGAAGGTCGCCGCTTGGTAGAACAGCGTCGCCAGCGAGTAGGCCACGTTCAGCCCCCACAGGATGGAGAATGTCATCCAGCCGCGGCTCGATTCGCGGGCGATGGCGCCCATCACCGAGACGCAGGGCACATACAGCAGCACGAAGATCAGATAGCTGTAGGCGGAGATGCCGGAGCCGAATTTGCTGCTCATCACGCCCATCGAGCCGACGCCCATCTCGCCGTCGCCCTTGCTGGCTTCGATCGGGTTGGACAGCACGCTCAGGCTGAAGGTGTTTTTCAGGCCGTCCCAGGTTTCCTGCAGCGCGCCGCCCAGCTCATCGAGCAGGTTGAAGTTGGCGGCGTCGAACGCCTCTTTGTTGATGTGCTCGGCGGTATACAGCGTATTCAGCGTGCCGACCACCACTTCTTTCGCCATCGCGCCGGTCACCAGGCCGACGGTGGCCTGCCAGTTATCGCGGTGGACGCCCATCGGCTGCAGCAACGGCGTCAGCACCTTGGAAACCGTGGCCAGCGCGGAGTCGTTGATGTTGTCGACCGTTTTGCCGCTGAACGAGAAGCTGTTAAGGCCGCCGATGAATATGCTGGCCACCACGATCACCTTACCGGCGCGCAACACGAAGCCTTTCAACCGCTGCCAGGTTTGCAGCAGCAGGCTTTTCAGGTGCGGCACGTGGTAAACCGGCAGCTCCATCACGAACGGCGAGGCTTCGCCGCGCATGAGGGTGTATTTGAGTACCAGGCCGGTGAGGATCGCCACCGCGATGCCGAGCATGTACAGCGAGAACACCACCCCTGCGCCGTCCTGGCCAAAGAAGGCGGCGGCGAATACCGCGAAGATCGCCAGCCGGGCGCCGCAGGACATGAACGGCGCCATCATGATGGTGATCAGGCGCTCGCGTTGGGCGTCCAGCGTGCGGGCGCCCATGATGGACGGCACGTTGCAGCCGAAACCGACGATCAGCGGCACAAAGGATTTGCCCGGCAGCCCGAGCGCCTGCATCAGGCGATCCATCACGAACGCCGCACGCGCCATGTAGCCGGAGTCTTCCAGGAACGACAGGAACAGGTACATCATGCCGATCTGCGGCACCAGCGGCAGCACGGTGTTGATGCCGCCGCCGACGCCCTGCGCCAGGAAAACGGTCAGCCAGTCGGGGAAGTGCAGGGTGTAGCCGAGCCACTGAATGCCCTGAATGAAGATCGCCGCCGAGCCGATATCGAAGATCGGCTGCAGCGCGCCGCCGATGTTGATCGCCAGCAGGAACATCAGGTACATCACCAACAGGAAGATCGGTACGCCCAGCCAGCGGTTGAGGATCACTTTATCCAGCATGTCGGTCAGGCGGTTGGGCATCGCCTGCTGCGAGTTGCTGACCGCGTCGCTCAGGGTGGCGATAGACTGGTAGCGCGCGTCGGCGATCACCAGCGCCGGGTCTTCTTGCTGCTGCTGTTGCAACGCCTGAATGGCCGCAGGCAGCAGCGCGACGGCGGGACCGGCCAGCCGGTGGCTGTAGATGTCGCCTTCCAGCATCTGCAATGCCAGCCAGCGGCGTTGCACCGCCGGCAGCGTTTGCGGCATGGCATCGCTCAGCGTGGCGACCGCTTTCAGCAGCAACGGCGGATAGTTCACCAGCGCCTGCTGTTCGTTGAGGCGATGATTGTCGATCATCTGTTTCAGCACGCCGATGCCGTCGGCGCGGGTGGAGATCATCGGCACTACCGGGCAGCCGAGGCGCGCCGACAGCGCGGCGACGTCGATATCGATATGCTGGCTTTTGGCGATGTCGAGCATGTTCAGCGCCACGATGCAGGGAATGCCCAGCTCCAGCAGCTGTAGCGTCAGGTAGAGATTGCGCTCCAGGTTGGAGGCATCGACCACGTTGATCAGCAGATCGGCGTCGCCGCTCAAAATGTAGTGGCAGGCGATCTGCTCATCGAGCGAGGTTTGCTCTGAAATGGTGGTCAGGGAGTAGGTGCCGGGCAAATCGACCAGCCGCACGTCGGACTGCGGGGTAGTGAAATGGCCTTCTTTGCGTTCGACCGTCACGCCCGCCCAGTTGCCGACCCGTTGGCGTGCGCCGGTCAGCTGGTTGAACAGCGTGGTTTTGCCGGAGTTCGGGTTACCGATTAAGCCGATGGTGAGTTTTTTCATAGTTCTGCGTGTCGTCTTCAAGGAGAGCCGCGCCGGCGCAAGGGCGCGTCGGCAAATGGAGGCGCGCCGGTTCAGGACTGGCCGTCGAGCTGCAGCAGCGCCAGATCCTTCCTGCGCAGCACCAGGCTGACGCGGCGGGTTTTAATTTCTATCGGATCGCCCAGCGGCGCGACGCGCACCACGTCGAACGAAGAGCCGGGCAGCATGCCGAGCGATAACAGTTTCTGGCGGTAGGCCGGCGCAATTTCACCGGAAAAGCCGACAATCTTATATGTGTGTTTAGGTTGAAGCTGCATGTGATTAACCTTCCGGGTGCCGATGAACATCGGGCTGATGATAATTGGACGTTGCCGGCGAAAATGCCACGCCGTCGGCGGTATTCATCCATAAGGTCATGCAATAAAGTGAGCGCAAATAATAGTAATTATCATTATCGCATTCAACACAAAAGATAGGGGTATTGTAACCAATTATTATGGCGTCGACAGTTTTTGGTTGTGTCGTCTTGATAAGCCCCGTTTTACCACTGCTTTTACTCGGCGACAAATGAGAATGGTGAGTTAAATCAGTTGCGTATTTGTAGCCGAGTTTTCTCGTTTGCAAATATTGATGGCGTTTTTCCCTTATTTATTTCTGATGAAAGGCAATTCAATAACATTATTCCGCCGTAATGCGAGCGGTAACCATTTGTGTTTCGCTCACAATTCGCAAAATGAAAAATGCGTGTTAACGACGTTGTTAATAAACGGCTGCAGAAGGGATGTTTGCCGCTTTAACAATGGGAGGGCGGTCACGCAGCAACGGGAAATAAAAAGATGAAGGTTTATTGAGATGGGTCAAAAAAATGCCGCAAGTTTTCTTTCTCGGAAAGGGCGGAGCAGGCTCCGCCCTGTCGGTTCCGACTTAGCGTTTCTTGCCGAATGCCGCCGCCAGCGCGTCGCCCATGGCGCTGTTGCCGGCCGGCGCCGCGTTGCGCGGTTTGGCCTTGTTGCCGCCTGCCGAACGGTTGGCGTTGTCGCGCGTCTGGGCAGGCGCGTTGCCGCCGCGACGCGGTGAACCCTCGCCCGGTTGCTCATCCAGGCGCATGCTCAGCGCAATGCGTTTACGCTGCAGATCGACTTCCATCACCTTCACTTTGACGATGTCGCCGGCCTTCACCACGGTGTGCGGATCTTCGACGAATTTGTCCGCCAGCGAGGAGATGTGCACCAGGCCGTCCTGATGCACGCCGATATCCACGAAGGCGCCGAAGTTGGTGACGTTGGTCACCGAGCCTTCCAGGATCATGCCCGGCTGCAGATCGTTGAGGGTTTCCACGCCTTCGGCGAAGGTGGCGGTTTTGAACTCCGGACGCGGATCGCGGCCCGGCTTCTCCAGCTCTTTCAGAATGTCGGTGACCGTCGGCACGCCGAACTTGTCGTCGGTGAAATCGACCGCTTTCAAGCTGCGCACCGCGGAGGCGTTGCCCATCAGGTCCTGCAGCGCCTGCTCGGTGGCGGCCAGGATGCGTTGCACCACCGGATAGGCTTCCGGGTGAACGGTGGAAGCATCCAGCGGGTTGTCGCCGTGGTTGATGCGCAGGAAGCCGGCGCACTGTTCGAAGGCCTTCGGCCCCAGACGGCTGACCTTCAGCAGCTGTTCACGGTTGCTGAAGCGGCCGTTCTCGTCGCGCCAATTGACGATGTTCTGCGCCATCATGCGCGTCAGGCCGGCCACGCGGGTCAGCAACGGCACCGACGCGGTGTTCAGATCGACGCCGACGGCGTTTACGCAGTCTTCCACCACCGAGTCCAACTTTTTCGCCAGCTGGCTCTGGCTGACGTCGTGCTGATACTGGCCGACGCCGATGGATTTCGGGTCGATCTTCACCAGCTCCGCCAGCGGATCCTGCAGGCGGCGAGCGATGGACACCGCGCCGCGCAGCGATACGTCGAGATCCGGGAATTCCTGCGCCGCCAATTCAGACGCGGAATACACCGACGCGCCCGCTTCGCTGACGATCACTTTCTGCGCCCGGACTTCGCTGAACTGCTTTTGCAGGTCGAGATAGAAGCGCTCGGTTTCACGTGAAGCGGTGCCGTTGCCGATGGCCACCAGCTCCACGTTGTGTTTGATGCACAGCGCCGCGACGATGGCGGCGGCTTTCGCCGCTTGCCCGGTGTGCGGGTAGACGGTGTCGGTGGCGACCAGCTTGCCGGTCGCGTCGACCACGGCGACTTTCACCCCGGTGCGCAGGCCCGGATCGAGGCCCATGGTGGCGCGCATGCCGGCCGGCGCGGCCATCAGCAGATCATGCATGTTGCGGGCGAAAACGTTGATTGCTTCATCTTCCGCGCGCTCACGCACCGTGCCCATCAGCTCGGTTTCCAGGTGCAGCAACACCTTGATGCGCCAGGTCCAGTTGACCACCGCCTTGCGCCAGGCGTCGGCCGGGGCGTTGTTCAGGCGCAGGTTGAGGTGATTGATGATGATCAGCTCCGCCTGGCTTTCGCGCGGTGCTTCCTCAAACTGCGGATCGGCGTTCAGCGCCAGCTGCAGCACGCCTTCGTTGCGGCCGCGGAACATCGCCAGCGCGCGGTGTGAAGGCACCTGAGAAATCGGTTCGTGGTGATCAAAATAGTCGCGGAACTTGGCGCCTTCTTCTTCCTTGCCTTCGACCACTTTGGACACCAGATGGGCGTTTTTCCACAGGTAGTCGCGCACCTTGGCCAGCAGCGCGGCGTCTTCGGCGAAGCGCTCCATCAGGATATAGCGCGCGCCGTCGAGGGCGGCTTTCACGTCCGCCACGCCCTTGTCGGCGTCGACGTAGCGTTCAGCCAGTTGTTCCGGCTGCTGTTGCGGATCCTGCCACAGCGTATCCGCCAGCGGTTCCAGGCCGGCTTCGATGGCGATCTGGCCACGGGTGCGGCGCTTCGGTTTGTACGGCAGGTAGAGGTCTTCGAGTTCGGTCTTGCTCAGCGTGGCGTTGATCGCCCCCGCCAATTGTTCAGTCAGTTTGCCCTGTTCATCGATCGACTTCAGGATGGTCTGGCGACGATCTTCCAGTTCACGCAGATAACCCAGACGGGTTTCCAGCTGGCGCAGTTGGGTGTCGTCCAGGCCCCCGGTGACTTCCTTACGATAGCGTGCAATAAAGGGCACGGTATTACCTTCATCCAGCAGACGGATGGCGGAGTCGACTTGCTCCGGCCGGGCCTGCAGTTCTGTTGCAATAATGCGGCTCAGTGGGTCATTCATAGGTCTGGTATCTGTATTGATAACGGTGAATAAACAGGGGACAGTTATACGGATTGATCGCGGAAAATGCCAGCGAAGCGGGCCGCCGCCGCGCGGCCGCGGCATGGAGAACAGCGCAGACGGCGGCGTTGGCGGCGGTTAGGAAAAAGCTGAAAGCTTACTTCGGGTAGTTTATCTCGTTAACGTACCACTGCGCCTCGCCCAGCGGGGTATTGACGGTGGCGACGTCCCCGACCTCTTTTTTCAGCAGGGCGCGCGCCATCGGCGCATCAATGGAGATGTAATCCTTGCGGCCGAAAATCTCGTCGTAACCGACGATGCGAAAGCGTTTGGTTTCGCCGTCTTCGTTCTCCACCTCTACCCAGGCGCCGAAGAACACTTTGCCTTCCTGCTGCGGTGAATAATCGACGATCTTCAACTGCTCCAGGCATTTGGTCAGATAGCGGACGCGGCGATCGATCTCACGCAGCCGCTTCTTGTTGTACTGGTAATCGGCATTTTCGCTTCTGTCGCCCAGGCTGGCGGCCCAGGTCACTTTCTTGGTCACCTCGGGGCGTTCTTCGCGCCAGAGGTAATCCAGCTCTTGTTTGAGCTTGTCATACCCTTCACGGGTTATCAGTTGAGTTCTCATCGTGATTTATCTTTATGGGGCCACCGCCACAGTGTACGTGAATGCGGGGGGCTTTAGAAATGGCGCGCGGGCCTGTGCCTTGTCGCACGGTTTTTATTCAGTTTGCGCAGCTTTTAACGATCGGGAGTATGCTTAGCGTAGCGGAAAAGGAATGTGACGAAAGGAGGATATCTGGCGAGAGAGACAAGGAATTTTGGCGCACAACCCAACACATTGAAGGTATTACCGCATGGAATTTAAAGATTACTACGCCACGATGGGCGTTGAGCCCAACGCCGATCTGAAAACCATCAAAACGGCCTACCGTCGGCTGGCGCGTAAATATCACCCTGACGTGAGCACTGAAGACGATGCCGAAAGCAAGTTCAAGGAAGTGGCCGAAGCCTATGAGGTGCTGAAGGACGAGGAGCGCCGCGCCGAGTACGATCAGATCCGGCTGCACCGCAACGATCCGAACTTTGGCCGCCAGGCGCGCGGCGATCGCGGCGGCTATCAGCAGAGCGCTTCATGGCACGGCGGCGGCGCCGACGCGCAAGACTTCTCCGATTTCTTCGAAAGCATGTTCGGCGGGCGGGCGGCGGGCGGGCATCGCTCTGCTTCGCACTCGCACGGCGGGCATGGCTTCCGCGGCCAGGATCTGGAGATGGAGGTGCCGCTGTTCCTCGAGGAAACGCTGCATGGTCAAAGCCGCGAGATTTCCTACACGCTGCCGGTGTACGACGAACTGGGGCGGCAGGTAAGCGAAGCCAGCAAGACGCTGAACGTGAAAATTCCGGCCGGCGTGGGCGACGGCGAGCGCATTCGCCTCAAGGGGCAGGGCGTTGCCGGCGTGGGCGGCGGCCAGAACGGCGACCTGTATCTGGTCATCCGCCTTGCGCCGCATCCACTGTTCGAGATCGACGGCCACAACCTGAGCATCGTGGCGCCGCTCGCCCCATGGGAAGCGGCGCTGGGGGCCAGCATCGAGGTGCCGACGCTGACCGGCAAAATCGCGTTGACCGTGCCGGCCGGCAGCCAGAGCGGCAAGCGGCTGCGGGTCAAGGGCAAAGGGCTGGCGGGCAAGAAAGAGCCCGGCGATCTGTATGTCATTCTCAAGGTGGTGATGCCGCCGAAGCCGAACGAGAAGGCCAGCGCCCTGTGGCGAGAGCTGGCTGAACAGGCGGCGTTCAACCCGCGCGCGGAATGGGAGTAAAGCAGATGATGAAAAAAGAGATCACATTCACCGTGGTGGAACTGTGCCAGCGGGTGGAGATTTCAGAGGACGAGCTGGTCGAGATCGTCGGCCTGGGCGTTATCGTGCCGCTGGAGCCGGCGCAGCCGCGCTGGGAGTTCGATTATCCGGCGCTGAGCCACCTGCAGCGCGCGCGCAGGCTGCGGGCCGAGCTGGATCTGGATTGGCCGGGGATCGCCATGGCGCTAACGCTGCTCGACCGGGTTGACGCCCTACAGCAAGAGAACCGGCAGTTGCGCCGGCAGCTGGCGCGTTTCCTGCAGACTTCCTGATCCGACAGCTAAACGCCACCGGGCGCTTCCCGGTGGCGAAATTGTGCAAAATTGGGCCGTCACCCCACATTGCGCCGATAAAGGGCGAAATTTTAACGAACCCCCGTCGACATTCACTGAAAATTGTTGATAAATGGGGAAAAGAATAAGCTTTGTAACAATTTCGTCTAGAATACATACCATTAAACGCTGTCTCAAATGGCAAGGTTTTCTAACAATATTCGAGTCAGGCAATAAAGCCTTTGGGAGTAATACCATGCAAGAGAATCATAAGATCCTGGTTGTCGATGATGACATGCGCCTGCGCGCGCTTTTAGAACGTTATTTAACCGAGCAGGGCTTCCAGGTTCGCAGCGTTGCCAACGCTGAGCAAATGGATCGCTTGCTGACTCGTGAATCCTTCCATTTGATGGTGCTCGATCTGATGTTGCCGGGCGAAGACGGCCTGTCCATCTGCCGCCGCCTGCGCAGCCAGAGCAACCCGATGCCAATCATTATGGTCACCGCCAAAGGCGAAGAGGTCGATCGCATCGTGGGGCTGGAAATCGGCGCCGACGACTACATTCCTAAACCGTTCAACCCGCGTGAGCTGTTGGCTCGTATCCGCGCGGTGCTGCGCCGTCAGGCGAACGAACTGCCGGGCGCGCCTTCGCAGGAAGAGGCGGTGATCGCGTTCGGCAAATTCAAACTGAACCTCGGCACCCGCGAGATGTTCCGCGAAGACGAGCCGATGCCGTTGACCAGCGGCGAGTTCGCGGTACTGAAGGCGCTGGTCAGCCACCCGCGTGAACCGCTGTCGCGCGATAAGCTGATGAACCTGGCGCGTGGCCGCGAATACAGCGCCATGGAACGCTCCATCGACGTGCAGATCTCTCGTCTGCGCCGTATGGTTGAAGAAGATCCGGCGCATCCGCGTTATATCCAGACCGTGTGGGGTCTCGGCTACGTCTTCGTCCCGGACGGCAGTAAGGCATGAGGCGATTGCGCTTTTCACCGCGTAGCTCGTTTGCCCGAACTCTGTTGTTGATCGTCACCTTGCTGTTTGTCAGCCTGGTGACGACCTATCTGGTGGTGCTGAACTTCGCCATCCTGCCCAGCCTGCAGCAGTTCAACAAGGTATTGGCCTACGAAGTGCGTATGCTGATGACCGATCGGCTGCAGCTGGAGGACGGCACGCTGCTGGAGGTGCCGCCGGCGTTCCGCCGTGAGATCTACCGCGAACTGGGCATCTCTCTCTACACCAACTCGGCGGCGGAGGAGAGCGGCCTGCGCTGGGCGCAGCACTACCAGTTCCTCAGCCAGCAGATGGCGCAGCAGCTCGGCGGGCCAACCGATGTGCGGGTGGAGGTAAACAAGAACTCCCCGGTGGTGTGGCTGAAAACCTGGCTGCAGCCCGATATCTGGGTGCGCGTGCCGCTGACGGAAATCCACCAGGGCGACTTCTCGCCGCTGTTCCGCTATACGCTGGCGATCATGCTGCTGGCGATCGGCGGCGCCTGGCTGTTTATTCGTATTCAAAACCGCCCGCTGGTGGAGCTGGAACATGCGGCGCTGCAGGTGGGCAAGGGCATTATTCCGCCGCCGCTGCGCGAGTATGGCGCTTCCGAAGTGCGGTCGGTGACTCGCGCATTCAATCAGATGGCGTCGGGCGTCAAACAGCTGGCGGATGACCGCACGTTGCTGATGGCCGGGGTCAGCCACGACCTGCGCACGCCGTTGACGCGCATCCGGCTGGCGACGGAGATGATGAGCGCCGAAGACGGCTATCTGGCCGAGTCGATCAATAAAGACATCGAAGAGTGCAACGCCATCATCGAGCAGTTCATCGATTATCTGCGCACCGGGCAGGAAATGCCGACCGAAAGCAGCGATCTGAACGCCATTTTAGGCGAAGTGGTCGCGGCCGAGAGCGGCTATGAGCGGGTGATTGAAACCGCGCTGTCGCCGGGCGAGCTGATGATGAATGTGCATCCGCTGTCGATTAAGCGGGCGGCGGTGAATATGGTGGTGAACGCGGCGCGTTACGGCAACGGCTGGATCAAGGTCAGCAGCGGCCGTGAGCTGCAGCGCGGTTGGTTCCAGGTGGAAGATGACGGGCCGGGCATCAAGCCGGAAGAGTTGAAGCACCTGTTGCAGCCGTTCGTACGCGGTGACAGCGCGCGCAGCACCAGCGGCACCGGTCTGGGGCTGGCGATCGTGCAGCGCATTATCGACGCGCATGACGGCGAACTGGATATCGGCACCAGCGAGCGCGGCGGGCTGTTGATCCGCGCGTATATTCCGTTGCCGATGGAGAAAAAAGAGTCGACCAACGGCCATCAAACGGCCAGGGAAAACGCCTGACCTCTGGTGTGGGCCGCGCCGCTGCGGCCCCGTCAGGACTTTCTGCTCATCACGTAGTATTCCGCCGCATCTTCATGCAACCGACGGCCGGTCGGCGCCTGCCACGGATCGATTAACTCGATGCCGCAGTGGAGGAAGTCTTTGGTATTGCGGGTGGCCAGGGCGGCGCCGTAATGCAGGCAGGTGGCGGCGATTTGGGTATCGGGCATGCTCATCGCTTTACCCAGCAGCCGATTCCTTGCCGTCAATTCCGCGTATTGCATCGCGCACAGCCCATCAAACGGCAATATCTGCCCCTCGAACTTCAATTCAATGGCGTCCGCTAATTTCAGTTTGAGATCCCGCTGGCGCTTGCCGTCAGGCATGCAGGCCACGCCGCTGAACAGTTCGGCGAGGACAATGGCGCTGAGATAGAGCTCGTCATTGTCCTTTTCATTTAACCAGTTAATGACGTTGTAGTACGGGCTGGGACGCAGCGTTTCTGAAATGACGTTGGTGTCGATAATGATCATGCGTTGTCATCTTCATCATCAAAGGTGACGATGCGTGGCGGCACGGCGTCACGCGGTGGGATCTCCAGCTCAACGCCGCCGAATTCGGCGAAGTGCTGATGCATCCAGGTACCCAATCCATAGCGCGGCGGCTTTTTCACCAGCGCCTGTTTCAGGATCATGCGCGCTTCCTCTTCCATGGAATGACCGTTTTTCGCCGCTGAGATACGCAGCAGCTCTTTGATTTCGTCGTCCAGATTTCTGACGGTGATAGTCGCCATTTAAACCTCCTTTGCTATCAATGATTGCATTGACTTATTTTCTCGTCTTGCCGATTAAAAAGCAATCAATTGAAATAAAAAAAGGCGCGGGATCCGCGCCTTAGCTGAAGAGGTAATGCTACCGAATTACAGCTTAGGGCCGGCGCTGACCAGCGCGGCGCCCGCAGGCGTGTCGGTGTATTTGTCGAAGTTGGTGATGAAGCGCTCGGCCAGATCCTGCGCTTTTTCCTGCCACTGCTCGAGGCTGGCGTAGGTATTGCGCGGATCGAGGATCTCCGGATTCACGCCCGGCAGCGCGGTCGGCATCGCCAGATCGAAGATCGGCAGAGTGACGGTTTCCGCCTTGTCGATCTCACCGCTCAGGATGGCGTCGATGATGCCGCGCGTATCTTTGATCGAGATGCGTTTGCCGGTGCCGTTCCAGCCGGTGTTGACCAGGTAAGCCTGGGCGCCGGCGGCCTGCATGCGTTTCACCAGCACTTCGGCGTACTGCGTCGGGTGCAGCGACAGGAACGCGGCGCCGAAGCAGGCGGAGAAGGTTGGCGTCGGTTCGGTTACGCCGCGCTCGGTGCCGGCCAGTTTGGCGGTGAAGCCGGACAGGAAGTGGTACTGAGTCTGGTTGGCGGTCAGACGCGATACCGGCGGCAGCACGCCGAAGGCGTCGGCGGTCAGGAAGATCACCTTGGTGGCGTGACCCGCCTTGGACACCGGCTTGACGATGTTCTGGATATGGTAGATCGGGTAAGAAACGCGGGTATTCTCGGTTTTCGAACCGTCGTTGAAGTCGATGCTGCCGTCGGCCAGCACGGTAACGTTTTCCAGCAGCGCATCGCGTTTGATGGCGTGGTAGATGTCCGGCTCGGCTTCTTCAGACAGCTTGATGGTCTTGGCGTAGCAGCCGCCTTCGAAGTTGAACACGCCGTCGTCGTCCCAGCCGTGCTCGTCATCGCCGATCAACTGACGCTTAGGATCGGTGGAGAGGGTGGTCTTGCCGGTGCCGGACAGGCCGAAGAACACCGCCACGTCGCCTTTCTCGCCCACGTTGGCCGAGCAGTGCATCGAGGCGATGCCTTTCAGCGGCAGCAGGTAGTTCATCATCGAGAACATGCCTTTCTTCATTTCGCCGCCGTACCAGGTGCCGCCGATCAGCTGCATGCGCTCGGTCAGGTTGAAGGCGACGAAGTTCTCCGAGTTCAGGCCTTGCTGCTGCCAGTTCGGGTTGGTGCATTTGGCGCCGTTCATCACCACGAAGTCCGGTTCGAAGTCAGCCAGCTCTTCGTCGCTCGGGCGGATAAACATGTTTTTCACAAAGTGCGCCTGCCAGGCCACCTCGGTGATGAAGCGCACTTTCAGGCGCGAGTCGGCGTTGGCGCCGCAGAAGGTATCCACCACGAACAGGCGCTTGCCGGACAGTTGCTCGGTGACCAGGTGTTTCAGATCGGCCCACACTTCCGGGCTGAGGGGTTTGTTGTCGTTCTTGCCTTTGCCCTGATCGGCCCACCACACGGTATCGCGGGTGATGTCGTCGCGGACGATGTATTTGTCTTTCGGCGAACGGCCGGTGAAGATGCCGGTATCGACGGAGACGGCACCCAGCTTGGTGACTACCCCACGCTCAAAACCTTCCAGAGATGGGTCTGTTTCTTCCTTAAACAGCAGTTCATAGCTCGGGTTGTGAACGATTTCGCTAACGTCGTGAATGCCGTAAGCGGCCAGATCCTGAGGGGTTATACCTTTAACGCGCATGTTACTACTCCTTGGTCACAGAATTTCTGGCGGCAATTGTAGGGATCTAACGGTGCGTAACCGCGATGGGTATCAAATATTTAACGTTTTAGGCGGTATTTCGTTACGATCTGAGAGATAGCACACGGAAAAAAGCAAACGTGCAAACGGCGGGCGTTGGCGGGCGCCGGGCGCACCCGCCGAAAGGGTGTAACTTAGTGCAACTGGTCGCTTTCGCCGGTGTTACCCGCATACAGCGCGGCAACATCAACCGGGTCAAAGACATAGTGGCTGCCACAGTAGTCGCAGTGCATGTCGATATTGCCGTCCTGCTCCAGCATGTCCGCCACTTCGTCGGTCGGCAGGGTCAGCAGCGCGTCGGCGCAACGCTGGCGAGAACAGGTGCAGCGGAACTGCACGTCCTGCGGTTCGTACAAGGTGACCTCTTCCTGATGGTACAGGCGGTACAGCACTTCGTTGGCCGGCAGGCCGAACAGCTCTTCGCTTTTGACCGTGTTGGTCAGTTGCACCAGATGATCGAAATCATCGAGGTTGCCGTCCTGCGCCGGCAGCACCTGCAGCAGCATGCCGGCCGCCGCGGCGTTGCCTTCCGCTTCGCCGGTGCGGATAAACAGGCGGGTTGGCAGCTGTTCGGACTGGCGGAAGTAGGCTTCCAGGCATTCGGCCAGGGTTTCACCTTCCAGGCCGACGACGCCCTGATAGCGCTCGCCTTCCGTCGGGGAAATGGTGATGACCATGACGCCGTTGCCGATCATCTGATGCAAGGTGCTGTCGTCGGCGATAGGCGCCTGGGTGCGCGCAACGCCGCGCATCTCCTGGCGGTTGTTGCCGTTGATCACCGCCAGCTTCAGCGGGCCGTCGCCTTGCAGCTGAACGGTGATGTCGCCGTCGAACTTCAGGGTCGCGGTCAGCAGACTGGTGGCGACCAGCAGCTCGCCCAGCAGTTTTTGCACCGGCGCCGGGTAGTCGTGGTTATTCAGGATCTGCTGATAGGTTTCGCTGACGGTAACCAGCTCGCCGCGCACCGCGTAGTTTTCAAACAGGTAACGGTGCAATTGGTCATGGTTGGACATAATCTTCTCTCATTGCGGTGAGGGGTTATTCCGGCTCACCAAATTTAAATTTCATCAGGTCGCGCCGCTCCTTTTTGTCCGGACGACGGTCCGGATGCGGCATGGTCAACGCGTTCATCTTGCGCGCCAGCGCCATTTTTTCGCGGTTGGCGATGCTGGCTTCGGTTTCCTGATACATTTGCTGCGCCTCGCCGGCGCCGCGGCGTTGGCTGGTCAGCGCCAGCACGATCACCGTACGTTCTTCGTTGCCCTGCCGCAGCTTGAGCTCGGCGTTAAGTTCGACAATCTTGCTCGGCTTGCCACGCTGGCCGTTGTAATGCACCTTGCCACCGTCGATCATTTCGCGCGCCAGCGCGCGGGTCTTGTAGAAGCGTGCGGCCCACAGCCACTTATCCAGCCGGACCGCGTCGTCGCGCGTCGCTTTTTCCTTCATGCTTCCCCCTTGGCCAGCGCCGGTATCAGCAGGCGATAGTCGCGCATCGACGGATGGCGCTGGAAGCTTTTCTCCGCCGTGCTGGAGTCCGGGTTTTGCACGCCCAGGCAGTAACGAATGCCGAAAGTGCGCGCCGCGTCGAGGATCGGCTCGCCGTCGTCGACAAACAGCGTGCGCTGCGGGTTGAATCCGGTGTGCTGTTGCACCGCCTGCCACAGCCGCTGATCTTCTTTCGGATAACCAAATGTGTGGGTGGAAAACAATAAATCAAGGTGCCGATCCAGACCGGTATGCTCGATTTTCACCGCCAGGCTGTGCGGATGGGCGTTGGTCAGCAAAATGGTTTGCAGGCCGGCGCCGCGCAGCGCCCGCAAAAATGGCTCGGTGTCCTCGCGCAGCCGGGCGCGGCTGCCCACTTCGCTGGTCATGCGGTAGATATCCAGATCCAACCGCTCGCTCCAGTAATCGAAGCAATACCAATTCATGGTGTGCTGCACCGCCTGATATTCCCGCTCAATAATATTGCGGGCTTCGTCAAACGGAATGGCGCGCCTTTCGCTCAGCGCTTGCGGCACCAGGCTGAGCCAAAAGTGGCTGTCGAATTCCAGATCCAGCAAGGTGCCGTCCATATCCAGCAGCACGGTATCGATCTGCGGCCAATCAAACTCGGGAACCATAAAAACTCCACGGGCGAACCGACGGGCGGTCCGCAGATGAGAATAATAGCGTTAGCGTAGCATAAGCAGATGACAGGGCGGAGGCCCCGGCGTCAGGTTCAGGGCATCGGCCGCATCGACATCGGATTGAGCTGCGGGTTGAAGCAGCTGTCGTAGTAACGCTGGATATCGGCGACGCGGTGTTGATTGATGCGCCGACGCTGCACCAGCCGCCAGGCGTTATAGCCCAGGCTGACGACCACCGCCAGCAACAGCAGGCTGGTGCCGAGGTAGCGCCACAGGGTGATCATGTCCGGTTCGCTGTGCAGCGCCACGTGGCGGGTGCCGTTGGCATCGACGCTGAGGCTGGTGATCACCCCCTGGGCCTGGAACGGGGTATGCAACAGCAGAGTGGAAAGGCGCTGCAGCTCATTCCACTGGTCGAGGGCGTTGTATTCGCTTTGCGGCACCGAGGATTGCGGGTGGCTGACCAGTTGGCGGCCTTCGTCGCTGCGGATCAGGAAACCGCCCGGTGGCGGGCTGTTGAGCGCCGCGGCGGCCAGGCGCGTTTCATTGAAGATGAACGATGACGTGGCCACTTTGGTCAGGCTTTCCAGCGACTCGGCGCTCACCGGGCGCAGCAGAACGTTGACGCCTTGCAGCGCGCCGGACCTGGCGCGTTTCATCAGGCCGCTCCAGTTTTTGGCGTTGCCCAGGTTGACCAAGGCGTTTTTTAACCGCACGCAGTCGTTTTCTGCCTGACATAAATCCTGAGTTTTCAAAACGATATCAGAGAAGTCATCCAACAGGATCATGCCGGATTTCTCGATGGCGCTGGCCAGCTGCGGGTTGACCTTCTGATCGGCGCCGCTCGGATGCAGCTGGCTGTTGACCGTGGCCAGCAGGGCCGTCGCTTTGTCTATGACTTCCGATTCCGGCTGCGGCAGCGGGGCGGCGTTGTTCCAATAGATGCCGGAGCAGTCGAACGGCGCAAAATTGACGGTGCCGCCACCGTTGGCCGGCGGCGGCACATAGCACATGCCGCTGCCGCGCACTTTCAGCGTGTCGCCGATGCGCAGCGGCGTGGCTTCCAGGGCCTGCACGCTGGTCACTTCCACTTTTTGCGCACCCTGCAGCCAGGCCATGCTGAGGGTCAGCGGCAGGTTGAGCGGGATATAGATCAACAGCAACAGCAGTACCAGCGCCGAGCTGGCGACCAGCACCGCGTTGCGGCCCCACTGCTGCAGCGGGAAATTCTTCACTTCGTCATGCAGCGAGAGGAAGCGCCCCTGGCGCACTACCTGCCGATTGAGGTAGACGTCCACATCGGTGGTTTTGCCCAGATCCTGAGTCAGGTACGGCTGCCAATGCGGTGGGTAGATAAGATCGATGATGCCGAGCGAAATGTTGCTGATCTGCCCCTGATCGGACTCGCCGAACAGGCCCCAGCGCTTCGGCGTGCCGCGCAGGCAGTGGATCTCTTTCAGCTCACGCGACGCCGGACGGCGGAACAGGTTCCAGCATCCCCAAGCGATCATCAGCACCGCCACAAAAATCATCCAGGGGATAACCAGCACCGGGCTTATCAGGCTGAAGAACAGCAGCAGCAGTGCGGCGGAGATGATGACGGCTTCGCGGATGCCGTTCGGCCGGTTCAGCGCATGCTCTTCCGGCGTTTCCTTGCGAATATTGACCAGCTCGACATGCTCGCTATCTTCCTTGCGGATGGACGCGTTTTTGGTCGGCGTGGCGGCCACCACCGGCGGCTGCGGCCGGTCGTGAATGTGATCTTTCAGCGAGTGCCCGTTGAGCGAAATCACCAGCGGCAGCGTCTGGGTTCTGATCACTTCCACATGGTTGTCGGCGGTGATATAGGGTTCCCAAAACGGCGGCAGATGCACCTCTTCCGCGTCGAGGTAATAGCGCCATTTATTGGGATCGTCGTTGGCCAGCCCGTAGCGGGTGATGGCGTGCGTGACCGGATATACGTTATCGCTTTGCGGGGTGAGCGCCAGCTTGGCCGCGGGCAGCGTAGCGCCGCCGCCGGGCAACAGTTTGTTGCTCAGTTTGTTTTGCTGACTGAGATAGAACTCGACCGCGGCGCGCTCTTCGTCGGTCAGCTTGCGGTGGGCAGGCTTGATAAACGGCAATGCGTGCGCCAGCGCCGACGGGTTGCGGGCCTTGAACCACAGGTACAGGCCGGCGGCAATCAGGCAGACAAGCACTAAGGCCAATATCAACACTATTGTGCTCATGCAATCCCCATCTCACACCCGTGAATTTCGCCAACCTGATGAAAAGCTGAATATTATACGGAGTAAACCGCCAGGAGGCACCCAGAACTAATGAGGGAACAAACAGATTCTCGCTCTGGATCTCATTCCTTCATGACGCAAGGCCATTTTATCACTGATTCTTGCCTGCGTGATACTAGCAACCGGCCTCTGTCGTCGATATCGGTATTATCCTATTTTCTTGCGCGCTGTTTGCTGAATCAGTACGGAAAATCGCCGGCCGCTGGCTACGCTTGTTAAAAGAAAGTAAATTACTGTTCATGCGCGTTGCGGCGGAGCTTGCCCTTAACGCACAATGTGATCAGGATCGAATTTGGTCAGCGTTTGAGCGCCAACGAGCCGTGCGTTACGCCAATCATTTTTTCGGTTGCCCCGTCCGCGCCTGGGTAACCTCTTTGAGGCAATCATGGATAAACACCTGCAAAAACCTAAAATTCTGAAAGTGGAAACGGTCGCGCGTTCGCGTTTGTTTAACGTCGAGTCGGTCGATTTGGAATTCAGCAACGGTGTTCGGCGGGTGTATGAGCGCATGCGGCCTTCGGATCGCGAAGCGGTGATGATCGTGCCGGTGATTGGCGATGACCTGCTGCTGATCCGCGAATATGCGGTCGGCACCGAATCCTATGAGCTGGGGTTCCCGAAAGGGCTGATCGATCCCGGTGAAGGGGTGCTGGAGGCGGCCAACCGCGAGCTGATGGAAGAGGTGGGGTACGGCGCGAAACGCTTTGATTTTCTCAGTAAGCTGACGATGGCGCCGTCCTACTTTTCCAGCAAAATGAATATCGTGCTGGCGCACGATCTCTATCCGCAGAGCCTGGAAGGGGATGAGCCGGAGCCCTTGCCGCAGGTGCGCTGGCCGATCGCCAACATGATGGCGCTGCTGGCGGAACCGGATTTCCGCGAGGCGCGCAACGTCAGCGCGCTGTTCCTTTCCGAGGCATTTTTGCGCGCGTCGCGCTGATACGCTTCACACCGAATAAAAAAGGGCCAGATTTCTCTGGCCCTTTTCGATCAGAACAGCTCGTGGCTTTCGCCGCCCGGATCGGTCAACGTGGTGCCGGTATCGCGCGATGGGTAGTCCGTCGGCTGCGTTCCTTCGATGAAGTACTCGGAACGGCTGCCGCCGCCACCGCCTGAGAGCTTGCCGCTGCTCTTGTCGATGGTGACGCTGATGATGCCCGGCGGCGGCGTGACTTTCTGCTCAGGGATGCCTTCCAGCGCGGTTTTCATAAAGTCGTCCCACGCCGGCTGGGCGCTCTTGGCACCGCCTTCACCGCCGGAAATCTGATCCGGGATAGCGCCGGATACCGTCGAACGGCCCAGGTCGCGGCGGTGATCGTCGAAACCGATCCACACCGAGGTCACGGTATCCGGGCCATAGCCGGAGAACCAGGCGTCCTTGGAACTGTTGGTGGTACCGGTTTTGCCGCCGATATCATGACGTTTCAGATCGCGGCCGGCTCGCCAGGCGGTACCCATCCAACCCGGTTCGCCGAAGATGTTGCTGTTCAGCGCGTCGTGGATCAGGAAGGCCAGCTGTGTGCTGATGACGTGCGGCGCATACTGTTGGTCGCCGTCCTGCTGTACCTGAGCCGGGGTGACTTGCTCCAGCTGAGGCATCGGCACCGTGCTGTTGTTGCCTTCCTGCGAGGTGGCGACGTTTTCGATGTTGTCGTCGGACAGCACCGCCGAACGGTGGGTATCGCCGTAGATCACCGGCAGGTTACAGCTGCCGCACACCACTTTCGGTTTGGCTTCGAACACCGTATTGCCGTTATCGTCTTCAATTTTGGTGATGAAGTACGGATCGACCAGGTAACCGCCGTTCGCCAGCACCGCGTAGCCGCGCACCAGCTGCATCGGGGTGAAGGAGGCGGACCCCAGCGCCAGCGATTCGGTATGCACGATGTTCTGCGCCGGGAAGCCGAAGCGCTGCAGATATTCCGCCGCGTAGTCGACGCCCATCGCGCGCATCGCGCGCACCATCACCACGTTCTTCGATTGCCCCAACCCCTGTCGCAGGCGAATCGGGCCGTCGTAGGTCGGCGGCGAGTTCTTCGGCCGCCAGTCGGTGCCGGCGCCGGCATCCCAACGGGTAATCGGCAAGTCATTCAGAATGGTGGCCAGCGTCAGGCCTTTATCCATCGCGGCGGTGTACAGGAACGGTTTGATGTTCGAGCCCACCTGACGCAGGGCCTGGGTGACGCGGTTGAATTTGCTCTGATTAAAGTCGAAGCCGCCAACCAGCGCTTTCACCGCGCCGTCGTTCGGGTTGATAGAGACCAGCGCCGAGTTGACGTCCGGCACCTGCGACAGCCACCAGGCTTCGTTCACTTTACGCACCCACACTTGCTGGCCGGCCTGCACTACGTCGGTGACGCGTTTCGGCGTTGGGCCCTGCTGAGTGTCCGAACGGTATGGGCGTGCCCAGCGCATGGTCGCCATCGGCAGGGCAATACTGCTGCCGTCGGCCAGCATCGCCGTCGCTTCCTGCGGGTTGGCGGCGGTGATCACCGCCGGCGCCAGCGGGCCGTAGTTCGGCAGGTTTTTCAGCGAATCGACAATCTGTTTGCGATCCCAGGCCGCTTCGCCGACTTTCCACAATACGTTGGATGGGCCGCGGTAACCGTGGCGCATGTCATAGGCCAGCACGTTGTTGCGTACCGACTCCTGCGCCGCCAGCTGCAGCCGTTTGGTGACGGTGGTGTAAACCTTGTAACCATCGGTATAGGCGTTTTCACCGTAACGCTTGATCATCTCCTGACGCACCATCTCGGAGAGATACGGCGCGGAGAAGCTGATTTCCGGCGCATGGTAATTGGCGACCAGGTCTTCGGAGCGCGCCTGATCGTACTGCGCCTGCGTGATGTAGTGTTCGTCCAGCATGCGCGACAGCACCACGTTGCGACGGGCAACGGCGCGATCGTGCGAATAGAGCGGGTTGAAGGTGGATGGCGCTTTCGGCAGGCCGGCGATGGTCGCCATTTCGCTCAGGGTCAGCTGGCTGACGTCTTTGCCGAAATAGACCTGCGCGGCGGCGCCCACGCCGTAGGCGCGGTAACCCAGATAGATCTTGTTCAGATACAGCTCAAGGATTTCATCCTTGGTGAGCATCTGCTCGATGCGCACCGCCAGGAAGGCTTCCTTGATTTTACGCATCAGGGTGCGTTCCGGGCTTAAGAAGAAGTTACGCGCCAGCTGTTGGGTAATGGTACTGGCCCCCTGCGAAGCGTGGCCGGAGACCAACGCGATGGAGGCGGCGCGGAAGATGCCGACCGGATCGACGCCATGGTGATCATAGAAGCGGCTGTCTTCGGTGGCGATGAATGCGTGCACCATCACCGGCGGAATTTGATCCAGTTTCAGCGGAATGCGGCGTTTCTCGCCGTATTGGGCGATCAGTTCGCCATCGGCGCTGTAGACCTGCATCGGTATCTGCAGCCGCACATCTTTCAGCGTTGCGACGTCGGGCAGCTGCGGCTCGACATATTTGTACAAGCCGAAAATCGAGGCTGCTCCCAGCACGATGCAACATACTGCAAGGATTAGTAAATACTTTACGAACTTCACCTGAGATTTCCCATTTCTAAGTCATTTGGGCAGTTTATAAACAACCGCGCGGTAGTATAAAGGCAAGCCTGCGACATGGATATGTTCTTTTATCATCTGATGTTATGGAGGCTTGCGAAACATGTTCCCTCAAGCATGGCAGGTGGGGCTGGATATACAAATCGACTGCGTGCGGGCGGTGGCGGCCCAACGGCGCCGCAACGGCTGGCAGTTGCGCCACTGGTGGCAGCAGGCGCTGCCGCAGGCGGTTTTACGCGATGGCTGTCTGGAACCTTCCGAATTTCTTATCCGGGCGCTGCGGCAATGGCGCGTCCAACTGCCGCGACATATTTCCTTACGCATTGCCCTGCCGGCGCAGCGCGTGTTGCAGCAACGCATGGCGCAGCCGGACGCGCGGTTGCGCGAGCCGGAACGCAGCGACTATATCGGCGGCCACGGTGTGAAGCAGTTTCCGCTCGACGGCCAGACGCTGGCGCTCGACTATCGCACCGCGCCGGCGGATGAGGCGGCGCTGTTGCTGACCGCCGCGCGGCGGCAGGAGCTGCAGCAGTGGCTGCATTGTCTGCGTCAGGCTGGCCTGCATCCGCAAGCGGTCGATATCACCCCCTGCGCGCTGCGGATGATGGCGACGGCGGCAGGCGTGCCGCCCGCTGCGGGGCTGATGCACCGTCTCGAACGAGAATGGCTGTGGGTGGCGCCGGCCGACGGCGCGTTCGCCTTTGGTCTGGCGCCGGGCGACGATGACGCGCAGGCGCTGCGGGCGCTGCAAGCCCAGATGCCGGCGGGCGACGATCGGCCGATCTATGCCGGCAGCGTGCTGGCGGGTGCCTTGCCCGCCGGTTGCCTTGCCTGGTCGCCGCTCAGCGCCTTCACGCAGCTGCGTCCGCCGTTGCCTGCGCATCCTTCGGCGTTCGCGTTGGCCGGTGGCCTGGCGCTGCGCGAGGAGGATCGCTGATGTATCAGGTCAACTTTCTGCCCTGGCGACAACGCCGCGAGCGGCGACGCGGCTATTTCTGGTTGGGCGTGCTGCTGTTGCAGCTAACGGCACTGCTGCTGGCGCTGTTCCTGGTCGCCGGCCAGTTGCGTCACCAACAGGCGCAGCGGCAGGCGCGGCTGGCGATGCTGGGTGAAGAGCTGGCGGCACTGACGTTGCTCGCCCGTCAGCAACAGCAAGAGCGGGCGCAGCGGGCGCTGCAGCGCGCCCGCGCCGAACGGCAGGCGAGCAACGCCCAACATAACCGGCGTTATTTTCAGCTGCTGCAGCAATTGTCCTCCAGCATTCCTCCACCGCTGTGGCTCACAGCGATGGAGAGTGATGCGGTGAACGGCCTGCGGCTGCGTGGATTGAGCCGCTCTCCTGCGGCCATCACGCAGTTCGAACGGCGGCTGGCGGGGATGCCTGCGTTGCCGCGGTTGCGTTTGGCTGAGGTGGCGCAACGCGACGACGGCCTGTACACCTTTCATCTGGCGGCGCAGTGGGGGCGTGATGGATAACCGTTTGTCATCCGGGCTGCGCCTCTGGCTGAGCTTGCCGGGCTGGCTATTACTGCTGTCGCAAGGGTTGGGTATCGGCACGTTGGCGCTGTTGGGCGGCGGCTGGATGCTGCAAGACGAATGGCGTCAGCGGGAAAGCGCGGCGGAGCGGCAACAGCGCCTGCTGCAACAGATCGCCATGGTGCAACGCCAACTGGACGAGGTACCGGAAACCGCTATCTCGGCGGCGCTACCTCCGTCCACCACCGGCGATCTGGCGAGCGTGCTGCAACGGGCGGGAGGCGCGTTGTTGCGCTGGCAGCGGCAGGAAAAACCGCCGCGGCAAACGCTGAGCTTGCGCATTGACTACGCCGGTTTGCTGGCGCTGCTGGAGACGCTGCCCACCGATTTACGCCTTGAGCAACTGAGCGTGGAGACGCCGTCCCTTGGCATGACGGCGCGGTTGGTTTTGCAGGATGCCACCGAGGATCAGCCCAATGAGTAAAAGGCCCGGCCGTTGGTGGTGGTTGCTATGGCCATGGGCATTGTGCGCTGAGCCGCGCGACCCGTTTGCGCCGCTGCCGATGCCTGCTTGTGCCCAAACGGAGGCGTCGCCGGCGGGCTGGCGACTGAAAGGCGTCATCGGGCAACCGACGCTGCGCTATGGCTGGGTGGTGACGCCGGCGGGGCAATGGTTGCGCCTGCGGCCACAGCAACGGGTGCTGGCCGAACGCTGGCAGGTGACGCAGGTGCAGGCGCGTAGCCTGACGTTAACGGCGCTGACGGCCGAACCAGATTGCCCGGCGAGCCAGGGCGACGTCTCGCTCATGATGGACAACAAGGATGGCAAACCATGAAAGGATGTGCTGGATTGAGCTTGGCGCTGTGGTGCCTGGCGCTCGGCACCGCGCAGGCGCAGGATAAGCAGCGGGTTTCCCTGGAGTTTCAGGATGCGCCGGTCACGGTCATCCTGCAGGCGTTGGCGGATTATCGGCAGATGAACCTGATCGCCGCGCCCGGCGTGAGCGGCAACCTGACGCTGCGGCTGGAGAATGTGCCCTGGCCGCAGGCGCTGGCGTTGACCCTGCGCATGGGAAAACTGGCGATGACGCGGGAAGGCAACGTGATACTGATCTCGCCGGAGCCGGACGCACAGGAAAAAAGGCAGCAGCGAGAGGCGTTGGCGCAGCGGCAACCGCTGCATAGCCTGACCTTGACGTTACAGAACGGCGATGCGGCGGAAATTGCCGAAAGCCTCAACGCCCAACGTGGCGCGTTGCTGAGCGAGCGTGGCAGCGTGTTGGCGGATAAACGCACCAATACGCTGCTGCTGCGCGACACCGCGCCAATCCTGACGCAGTTGAAAAAGCGGATAACGGAAATGGACGCGCCGCTGGCGCAGGTGCAACTGGCGGCGCATATCGTGACCATCAACCGCGAAAGCCTGCGTGAGCTTGGCGTGCGTTGGGGGTTGGCGCCCGACGACAGGCCGGCGCGGCCGTTGCGGCCGGGCAATGTCGGTGTCAACCTGCCGCTGGAGCGCAGCGCGGTGAACGCCGGTTTCCATCTGGCGCGCATCAGCGGGCGTTTGCTGAGCCTGGAGCTGACGGCGCTGGAGCAGGAGAATCAGGTGGAGATCATCGCCAGTCCACGCCTGCTGACGGCGCACCTGCAAACCGCCAGTATCAAGCAGGGAACCGAGATCCCTTACGAAGTGTCAAGCGGCGCCAGCGGTGCGACTGCCATCGAGTTCAAAGAGGCGGTGCTGGGCATGGAGGTGACACCGAAAGTGTTGCCGGACGGGCGCATCACGCTGACGCTGCACATCAGCCAAAATATGCCGGGGCGCGCCATCAGCCGCGGGGCGGGTGAGGCACTGACCATCGATAAACAGGAGATTAAGACGCAGATCACGGTGAAAAACGGTGAAACCCTGGTGCTCGGCGGTATTTTTCAACGGCATAGCGGCAAGACGGCGGACAAGGTGCCGGGGTTGGGGGATGTGCCGTTATTGGGAGGCTTGTTCCGACAAAGCGGCGCACAACAGAAAAAACGCGAGCTGGTGATCTTCATTACGCCGACTCTGATTAAGGGATAAGCGGCTGCCTGTCGGCCGGGCGGCAAATCTCCTAAAGTTGATGAGCAGATACACTTTTTTATCTCCTTGGGGGGATCTGCGTTTGACGCTGCGGCCGATTTAGCTTACAAGGGTTACCGAATTGAGCACCGAGGTTTTTTGTTAGCGTCAAGACGCCGTTAAAAACATATGGTTTCCCTCCCGCGGCGTGGATTGCGATTTATTCGGTTGCCAAACTACCAAGAGTGTTGAGATAATTTTTCGTCTGATCTCGCACTATCGCTCATGAGGTTTCAGTTTAGGTCCCGCCGCTGATTTGATTGGCGGGGCGGGTTAACATTAACGAATTGTCTTAGTAATACCGAAAAACATGGCAGAGAAACGCAATATCTTTCTGGTTGGGCCTATGGGTGCCGGCAAAAGCACTATTGGCCGTCAGTTAGCTCAGCAACTCAATATGGAGTTCTTCGACTCCGATCAAGAAATTGAGCGACGTACCGGAGCTGACGTGGGCTGGGTATTCGACGTGGAAGGGGAAGAAGGTTTCCGCGATCGTGAAGAAAAAGTCATTAATGAACTGACGGAAAAACAAGGGATTGTGTTGGCGACCGGCGGCGGTTCGGTGAAGTCGCGTGAAACGCGCAACCGTCTGTCCGCGCGCGGTGTGGTGGTCTATCTGGAAACCACGATCGAGAAGCAGCTTGCTCGTACCCAGCGTGATAAAAAACGCCCGCTGCTGCAGGTCGATTCTCCGCCGCGTGAAGTGCTGGAAGCCTTGGCGAAAGAGCGCAATCCGTTGTATGAAGAGATTGCCGATGTCACCATCCGCACCGACGATCAGAGCGCTAAAGTGGTTGCCAACCAGATCATCAACATGCTGGAAAGCAACTGATTGCCGCTTTCCGCGTTCGCCGTCGGCCAATGCGGAAAACTGATTTGTGTTCCCCGCCGCAGCGGGGATCAACCACCGCCGCACCATACAGAGAACTGAGCGCGACATGGAGAGAATTACTGTAACGCTTGGGGAGCGCAGCTACCCGATTACCATCGCCGCCGGATTGTTTAACGATCCGGCTTCTTTTATGCCGTTGAAGGCGGGTGAGCAAGCGATGTTGGTCACCAACCAGACCCTGGCGCCGCTTTATCTTGAGCGTGTCCGGCAGGTGCTGGAGCAGGGCGGCGTCGTGGTGGATCAGGTGATCCTTCCCGATGGTGAGCAGTACAAATCTCTGGCGGTGTTGGAGCAGGTGTTTTCGGCGCTGCTGGAAAAACCGCACGGGCGCGATACCACGCTGATCGCCCTCGGCGGCGGCGTTGTCGGCGATCTGACCGGCTTTGCCGCCGCGTGCTACCAACGCGGCGTGCGCTTCATTCAGGTTCCCACCACGCTGTTGTCGCAGGTGGACTCTTCCGTGGGCGGCAAGACCGCCGTCAACCACCCGCTCGGCAAAAACATGATTGGCGCTTTCTATCAACCCGCTTCGGTGGTGGTTGATCTGGATTGCCTGAAAACCTTGCCGACGCGTGAACTCTCTTCCGGCCTGGCAGAAGTCATCAAATACGGGATCATCCTCGATCGCGAGTTCTTCGTCTGGTTGGAAAACAACATCGATGCGCTGATGGCGCTGGATATGCAGGCGTTGGCCTACTGTATCCGCCGCTGCTGTGAGCTCAAGGCCGAGGTGGTGGCCGCCGACGAACGCGAAAGCGGCCTGCGCGCCTTGCTGAATCTGGGCCATACTTACGGCCACGCCATCGAAGCCGAAATGGGCTACGGCGTATGGCTGCACGGCGAAGCGGTGGCTGCGGGCATGGTGATGGCGGCGGAAACCGCGCACCGCCTCGGCCAGTTCTCCGTTGAAGATATCGAACGCATCAAAACGCTGCTGCTGCGCGCCGGCTTGCCGGTCTGCGGGCCGCAGGAAATGACGCCGGGATCCTATCTGCCGCACATGCTGCGCGACAAGAAAGTGCTGGCGGGTGAACTGCGCCTGGTGCTGCCGACCGCGATCGGTGCGGCGGAAGTGCGCGGCGGCGTAGGGCATGAGCTGGTGTTGGCGTCGATCGCCGCCTGCCTGCCTGAGCAGACGCGTAATTAAATCGGACTAAGTAACAGTGGCTTAGCCGCCATTTGCATCTATATTAATACAGTGAGCAGAGCACGACGGGTGTCGCTTTGCCATCATCGGGTTAATCTGCCCGTGCCACGGTAGGTCTACGGTGGTGGGCTTTTGCCTCTAGTTGGAGGGTTTCAGATGGACGAGTTTAAACCGGAAGACGATCTCAGACCTGATAGCAGCGATCGTCGCCCTACGCGCTCGCGCAAGCCGGCCGCCGCGCCGCGCTTCGCCGTTTCGCGCCAACATTTGATGATTGGCATCGGCATTTTGGTGCTGCTGCTGCTGATTATCGGCATCGGTTCCGCCCTGAAGGCGCCGACCAAACATGAAGCGGCTCAGGAGAACGGCGCGCAAAACGGCGGAGCCCGCGATATCAACCTGTCCGGTTCTTCGTCGCTGACTACCGCCAACAACGGCGTGCCGGGCGGTACCACGGATACCCACGATAACAACGGCGTGAGCGCGACTCAGCCGCAGCAACCGCAGAACGTCAGCGTTCCGCCGATCTCCGGCACGCCGACCGAAGCGCAAACGCAGCCTCAGCAGGGCGGTGCGCAGCAGCGCGTCGATTTGCCGGGCAACATGGCGGATGCGTTGTCGCAGCAGCAGGGGCAGGTGGATGCGGCGACCCAAGGCATGACCGGCGCAGCGTCGACGTTGCCGACCGCACCGGCGACGGTGATGAGCGGCGCCGCAGCGCGCGAAGCGACGCGTCCTGTGCAGGGAACCGCGCCGCAACAGCATAAAACGCCGGCGAAAACTGCCGCCGCCAAACCGACCGCAACGCAGCATAAATCACCGACCACGGTGTATACGCCGCCGGCCAAGCCGTCTTCCACCGCGAAAGCGGGAGCGGTCGCCAGCAGCGGCAGCTCTGTGCAGTCTGCGCCGGGCAGCCACTATACCTTGCAGCTGAGCAGCGCTTCGCGTTCCGATACGCTGAACGCCTACGCCAAACAGCAGAAGCTGCAGAATTACCTGGTGTACGCCACCAAGCGTGACGGCAAGCCGTGGTACGTGCTGGTGAGCGGCAACTATGCTTCTTCTGCAGAAGCGAAGCGCGCCATTGCTTCGTTGCCGGCGGATGTGCAGGCGAAAAAACCATGGGTCCGACCTGTACACCAAGTGCAGCAAGATCTTAAAAAATAAATCATTTAAATTTGTGCGCTGATGTGCTGTCTGAAACAGAGTACAATCCGCCGCTCTGAATTGTATAAGTAGCTAATTGACGGCATGAAGAAAAACCGCGCTTTTTTAAAATGGGCTGGTGGAAAATACCCGCTGGTAGATGAGATTCGTCGCCATCTGCCGGCGGGAGACTGCTTAATCGAGCCCTTCGTGGGTGCGGGATCCGTCTTTCTGAATACGGATTACGACGCCTACATTCTCGCCGACATCAATAGCGATCTTATCAACCTGTATAACATCGTTAAGCTGCGCACGGATGACTTCGTGCGCGATGCCCGCACGCTTTTCGCCGATGAATTCAATAACTCGGATCAGTTTTACCTGCTGCGAGAAGAGTTCAATACTAGCACCGAGCCTTACCGCCGGGCGCTGCTGTTCCTGTATCTGAACCGTCACTGCTATAACGGCCTGTGCCGCTATAACCTGCGCGGCGAGTTCAATGTGCCGTTTGGCCGCTACAAGAAACCGTACTTCCCGGAAGAAGAGCTCTACTGGTTTGCCGAAAAATCGCGCAATGCCACTTTTGTCTGCGAGCATTACCGCGATACCATGGCGAAGGCCGTGGCCGGTGCCGTGGTGTATTGCGATCCGCCTTACGCGCCGCTGTCGGCGACGGCGAATTTCACCGCTTACCACACCAACAGCTTCAGCATTGCCGATCAGCAGAGTTTGGCGCATCTGGCGCACCAGCTCTCGGTAGAGAGCCAGGTACCGGTATTGATCTCCAATCACGATACCGAGCTGACGCGCGACTGGTACCAGCATGCTGCGCTGTATGTGGTGAAAGCGCGCCGCACGATCAGCCGCAATATTCTCGGCCGCAGCAAAGTGAACGAGCTTTTGGCGCTGTATCGCTAAGCCGGGGGCACCCCGGCGCATAACAACTCGACCCTACGTTTGGAGAAGCGGATGAAAAAGTTTTTGATTGCCCCGTCCATTCTGTCGGCAGATTTTGCCCGGTTAGGTGAAGATACCGCTAACGTGCTGGCCGCAGGCGGCGACGTGGTGCACTTCGACGTCATGGACAACCACTACGTGCCCAATCTGACCATCGGTCCGATGGTGTGCGAAGCGCTGCGCAACTACGGCATTACCGCGCCGATTGACGTGCATCTGATGGTCAAGCCGGTAGATCGCATCGTGCCAGATTTCGCCAAGGCCGGCGCGTCTTATATCTCTTTCCACCCCGAAGCTTCCGAACATGTCGATCGCACCATTCAGCTGATCAAAGAGCACGGTTGTAAGGCCGGCCTGGTATTCAACCCGGCGACGCCGCTAAGCTACCTCGATTACGTGATGGATAAAATTGACGTGATCCTGCTGATGTCGGTCAACCCGGGCTTCGGCGGCCAGTCGTTTATCCACGGCACTCTGGACAAGCTGCGCCAGGTACGCAAACTGATCGACGACAGCGGTCGCGATATCCGCCTGGAAGTCGACGGCGGGGTGAAAGTGGATAACATCGCCGAAATCGCCGCCGCAGGCGCCGATATGTTCGTCGCCGGTTCCGCCATCTTTGGCCAGCCGGACTACCGCAAGGTGATTGACGAAATGCGCAGCGAGCTGGCGAAGGTTACCCATGGCTGATTTCGGCGCGATCCGCGCATTGGCCTTCGATCTGGACGGCACGCTGGTCGACAGCGCGCCGGGTCTGGCGGCCGCCATCGATATGGCGCTGGAAGAGATGGGCCTGCCGCAAGCGGGTGAGGAGCGGGTTGGCACCTGGATCGGCAACGGCGCCGACGTGCTGGTGCAGCGCGCGCTGCGTTGGGCGGAGGCGGAAGGCACGCCGGAGCAGTGCAGCCGGCTGCGTGAACGCTTCGACCATTTCTACGCGCAGACCGTCGACAGCGGCAGCCGTCTGTTCCCACAGGTGCAAGAGACGCTGGCCCGCCTGGCCGCGCACGGTTACCCGATGGCGCTGGTGACCAACAAGCCGACGCCGTTCGTGGCGCCGCTGCTGGCATCGTTGGGCATTGGCGACTATTTCTCGCTGGTGATCGGCGGCGACGACGTGACGGAAAAGAAACCGCACCCGGCGCCGTTGTACCTGGTGCTCGGCAAGCTTGGCCTGCGCGCGCATGAACTGCTGTTCGTCGGCGACTCACGCAACGATATTCAAGCCGCCCAGGGCGCCGGTTGCCCGAGCGTCGGCTTTACCTACGGTTATAACTACGGTGAATCGATCGCCCTGAGCCACCCCGATCGGGTGTTGGAGCGCTTCGCCGATTTGTTGCCCGCTCTTGGGCTGTCATCTTTAGAGAATCAGGAAATTTAAACATGAGTAAGCCCATCGTATTTAGCGGCGCGCAGCCGTCCGGCGAACTGACCATCGGCAACTACATGGGTGCGCTGCGTCAGTGGGTGCAGATGCAGGACGACTACGACTGCATCTACTGCATCGTCGATCTGCATGCCATCACCGTGCGCCAGGACGCCGAGAAGCTGCGCAAGGCCACGCTGGATACGCTGGCGCTGTACCTGGCCTGCGGCATCGATCCGGAAAAAAGCACCATCTTCGTGCAGTCGCACGTGCCTGAGCACACGCAGCTGAGCTGGGTGCTGAACTGCTACACCTATTTCGGCGAACTGAGCCGCATGACGCAGTTCAAGGACAAATCCGCGCGCTACGCGGAGAACATCAACGCCGGGCTGTTCAGCTATCCGGTGCTGATGGCGGCGGATATCCTGCTGTATCAAACCAACCAGGTGCCGGTGGGCGAAGATCAGAAACAGCACCTGGAGCTGAGCCGCGACGTGGGCCAGCGTTTCAACGCGCTGTACGGCGACGTGTTCAAAGTGCCGGAGCCGTTTATTCCTAAATCCGGCGCGCGCGTGATGTCGCTGCAGGAGCCGACCAAGAAGATGTCCAAGTCGGACGACAACCGCAACAACGTGATCGGCCTGCTGGAAGATCCGAAAGCGGTGACCAAGAAGATCAAACGCGCAATGACCGACTCGGAAGAGCCGCCTGTCGTGCGTTACGACGTGGTCAACAAGGCGGGCGTCTCCAACCTGCTGGATATCCTCGCCGGCGTGACCGGCAAGAGCATTGCGCAGTTGGAAGCCGAGTTTGAAGGCCAGATGTACGGCCACCTGAAAGGCGCGGTGGCGGAAGCCGTCTCCGGCATGCTGGCTGAGCTGCAGGAGCGCTACCACCGCTTCCGCAACGACGAAGCCTATCTGCAGCAGGTCATGCGCGACGGCGCCGCCAAGGCCCGTGCACGCGCGCAGGAAACCCTGGCGAAGGTCTACCAGGCCGTCGGTTTCGTACCGCCGCAGGCGTAACGCCGGCGCAAATAAAAAAAGCGGCCTAAGGCCGCTTTTTTTACGTCGGTATTACGCCATTTGCGCCAGGCTGGCGGGCGATTCCTCGCAGGCGAACCAATTGAGCTTGCTGCGCAGGCTGACCACGCTGCCGACGATGATCAGGCTGGGGCTGGCGGCCTGCAGGGACAAGGCGCCCAGTTGGTGGAGCTCGCCTTCGATCACCCGCTGGCGGCAAGAGGTGCCGTTTTCCACCAGCGCCACCGGCGTGGCGGCCGGCAGTCCGTTCGCGATCAGACGGCGCTGGATTTCCGCCGCTTGCGACAGCCCCATATAGAACACCAGCGTCTGTTGCCCGGCGGCCAGCGTCGCCCAGTCCAATCCACCGTCGGCCTTGGCGTGGCCGGTCACCAGGCGGACGCTCTGCGCATGGTCGCGGTGGGTGAGCGGGATGCCGCTGTAGGCGGAACAGCCGGAGGCGGCGGTAATGCCCGGCACCACCGAGAACGGCACGTTGGCGTCCGCCAGCGTCTCCAGCTCTTCGCCGCCGCGGCCGAAGATAAAGGGATCGCCGCCCTTCAGCCGTACCACGCGTTTGCCTTGCAGCGCCTGCTGCAGCAGAATTTGGTTGATCTGTTCCTGCGGCACGCAGTGGTGCCCGGCGCGTTTGCCGACGAAGATGCGCTCGGCGTCGCGGCGCGCCAGCGCCATGATCTCTTCGGAGACCAGCCGGTCGTAAACCACCACGTCGGCCTGCTGGATCTGTTGCAGCCCTTTCAGCGTCAGCAAACCGGCATCGCCCGGCCCGGCGCCCACCAGCACCACTTCACCGCGATCTGCCGGCTGTTCGCTGAACAGCTGTTCGAGCTGGCGTTCGGCCAGCGCGGCGTCGCCGTTGGCCAGCGATTGCGCCAGCCGATCGTGAGCGAACAACCGTTCCCAGAAGCGACGGCGTGCGCCGAGGCCGCTGAAGCGTTGTTTTACCCGCTGCCGCAGCGAGCCGCCCAGCTGGGCCAGCTTGCCGAGGTGCTGCGGCAGCATCGCTTCCAGCTTCTCGCGCAGCAGCCGCGCCAACACCGGCGCTTTGCCGCCGGAGGACACCGCCACCATGATCGGCGAACGGTCGATAATCGACGGCATGATAAAGCTGGCGCGTTTCGGGTCGTCGACCACGTTGCAGAATACCCGCTGCTGGTTGGCGCATTGGTACACCCGCGCGTTGACCTCCAGCCGGTCAGTGGCGGCGATCACCAGCCATTTTTCCGCCAACAGGCTCGGGCTGAATTCGCCCTCGGCCAGCGTCACCAGGCCTTCTTCCGCCCATTGGCGGAACTGCGGGGTGAAGTCCAGGGCGTTGACGGTCAGCGCCGCGCCGGCGTCCAGCAGCAGGCGCGCTTTGCGTTCGGCGATTTCGCCGCCGCCGACCAGCAGGCAGGCTTTGTGTTGCAGTTGGCAGAAAATCGGCAGGTAATCCATCGGCACTCCTCGGGGTCATCAGGGTGGGGGCGAAAGGCGCCCCCGAAAACTCAGGCGGTCTGACGTGCGGCGGCTTTCGTCGCCTGCGGGCGTTCGGCGCGCGGCGTGGCGTACCAATACCCCAGGCCCATCAGCACCGAGCCGGACAGGATGTTGCCCAGCGTCACCCACAGCAGGTTGTGGCCGATGCCGGCGAGGGTGTAGGCCTCGCTGTGGTTGCCGAACCAGGAGAGGGCGAACAGCGTCATGTTGGCGACGGAGTGTTCGTAACCCGAGGCGATAAAGGCCAGCAGGCACCACCAAATGGCGATGAACCTGGCGGCGCCTTCAACGCGGATCGCCATCCAAATCGCCAGACAAACCAGCCAGTTGCACAGCACCCCCTTGAAGAACAGCACTTCGGCCGGCGCGGTGGTTTTCGCCAGCGCGGCGCTGTGCACCAGGCTGGTATCCACCGGCAGCAGGCTGCCGCCGCCGTAGTAATACATCAGCGCCACCAGCACCGAGCCGAGCAGGTTGCCGAGCCAGGTTTGCGGCAGCACCGCCCACATCTGGCTCTGGCGGATGGTGCCGGCTTTGACGCCGAGCGTCAGGAACATCGTATGGCCGGTGAACAGCTCGGAACCGGCGATGATCACCAGCGTCAGCGCGATGCCGAAGGTGGCGCCCATCACCAGCGGCCGTATGCTTGGGTCGACCAGGTTGCCGAGGGTGAAGATCAGGATGATGCCGAGGCCGACGTAGGCGCCCGCCATCGCCGAACTGATCCAAAAGCCGAGCGGGCTCTCCTTCGCCAGGCGGACGATGCGTGCCGCGTTGGCGGCGCATTTGTTGATCGTATCGGTAAACATGTTGCCTCCCGAAAGGTTATGCCGCGACTTGCACGATGCCGTCGACCACCCGGCTGGTGAAGCTGGCGACGGAACGGCTGTCATCTTCCAGACAGTGACCGTCGTACAGGCGGAAACGCTGTTTCTTCAGCGGGCTGGCGACCCACAATTCGCCCTGATGCTCGGCGATGAGGCCGCGCGACAGCACGCTGGCCTGGGCGAACGGGTCGATATTGCTGATGGCGAACACCTGTTCGTCGGCATAGGGGCGGAACACCGCCACCTGCCGATCGCCGATCAGGGCGCACACGCCGGTGCCGGGCAGAATGTCGGCGACGGGACAAACGGTAATCCACTGGCTCATGCGTGACTCTCCTCGGTATCGATCAGGGTGACGGGAATGCGCTCGTCCGGGCGCGCCGGGCGGTGCTGGTCGCGTTCGGCCACCACCTGCACGTTCGGATCGCGCAGCGGGCTGTTGATGAAGTGGGCGAAGCGCAGCTGCGTTTCCGGGTGCTCGACGGTCTCTTTCCATTCGCAGACCACCGCGTCGCGCAGGCGGGCGATCTCGGCTTCCAACTGCGCGTTGATGCCGAGCTTGTCGTCGACGATCACTTTGCGCAGGTAATCGATGCCGCCTTCCAGGCTCTCCAGCCACACCGAGGTGCGCTGCAGCTTATCGGCGGTGCGGATATAGAACATCATGAAGCGGTCTAGGTAACGCACCAGGGTCTCGCGATCGAGATCGGCGGCCAGCAGATCGGCGTGGCGCGGTTTCATGCCGCCGTTGCCGCAGACATACAGGTTCCAGCCGTTCTCGGTGGCGATGATGCCGACGTCCTTACCCTGCGCTTCAGCGCATTCACGGGTGCAGCCCGAGACGCCGAACTTCATTTTGTGCGGGGTGCGGATGCCTTTGTAACGGTGCTCCAGCGTGACGCCGAAGCCGACGCTGTCGCCGACGCCATAGCGGCACCAGGTGCTGCCGACGCAGGTTTTCGCCATGCGCAGCGCCTTGGCGTATGCGTGGCCGGTTTCAAAGCCGGCGGCGAGCAGCTTGCTCCAGATGGCCGGCAGGTCGTCTTTCTGCGCGCCGAACATGCCGATGCGCTGCGAACCGGTCATTTTGGTGTAGAGGTTGTACTCCTTGGCGATTTGGCCGATGGCCAGCAGGCCGTCCGGGGTGATTTCGCCGCCGGCGGAGCGCGGGATCACCGAGTAGGTGCCGTCTTTCTGGATATTGCCGAGGAAGTTGTCGTTGGTATCCTGCAGCGGCGTATGCTGCGGCTTGAGGATGTACTCGTTCCAGCAAGAAGCCAGCAACGAGCCGACGGTTGGCTTACAGACTTCGCAGCCGTAGCCTTTGCCGTATTTGGTCAGCAGCGCCTCGAACGACTTGATGCCTTCGACGCGGATCAGGTGGAACAGCTCCTGGCGCGAATAGGCGAAGTGTTCGCACAGGTGATGGTTGACCTCGATGCCTTGCTTGCTCAGCTCGGCGTTCAGTACCTGGGTGAGCAGCGGGATGCAGCCGCCGCAACCGGTGCCGGCCTTGGTTTCGGCCTTCAGCGCCGCCACGGTGTGGCAGCCTTTGTTGACCGCCTGGATGATGTCGCCTTTGCTGACGTCGAAGCAGGAGCAGATCTGCGCGCTTTCCGGCAGCGAATCCACGCCGATGGCCGGTTTGCTGCCCGCATGGGCCGGCAGGATCAGGCCGTCCGGGTTTTCCGGCAGTTCGATGCCGTTCAGCGCCAGCTGCAGCAGGTTGCCATAATCGCTGGTGTCGCCCACCAGCACCGCGCCGAGCAGGGTTTTGTTGTCGGCGCTGACGATGAGGCGTTTGTAGACTTCTTTGCTTTCATCCAGATAGACGTAGCTGCGGGCGCCCTCGGTGCGGCCGTGGGCATCGCCGATGCCGCCGACGTCTACGCCCAGCAGCTTCAACTTGGCGCTCATGTCGGCGCCCTGGAAGCCGTTTTCGCGGCCCAGCAGGTGATCGGCGGCCACCTGCGCCATTTTGTAACCCGGCGCCACCAGGCCGAAGGTGCGATCGCGCCAGGCGGCGCACTCCCCGATGGCGTACACGTCCGGATCAGACGTCTGGCAGCTGTCGTTGATGGCGATGCCGCCGCGGCGGCCAATCTCCAGCCCGCATTGGCGCGCCAGCTTGTCCTGGGCGCGGATGCCGGTGGAGAACACGATGAAATCCACCTCCAGCAGGCTGCCGTCGGCGAAATGCAGGGTTTTGCGCGCCGTGCCGCCGCCGTTGACGATCTCCTGGGTGTTTTTGCCGGTGTGCACCTTGACGCCCATGCGCTCGATCTTGCGGCGCAGCTGGTCACCGCCCATCGGGTCGAGCTGTTCGGCCATCAGCACCGGAGCGAACTCGATCACGTGCGTTTCCACCCCCAGGCTTTTCAGCGCGCCGGCGGCTTCCAGCCCCAGCAGCCCGCCGCCGACTACCGCGCCGCGCTTGCTGCGGCGCGCGCAGGCTTCGATGGCGTTCAGGTCTTCGATGGTGCGGTAAACGAAGCAGTCCTGGCTATCCGAGCCTTTAATCGGCGGGATCCACGGGTAAGAGCCGGTGGCCATGATCAGCTTGTCGTAATAAACGGTGCGGCCGGTGTTGGAGTGGATGACCTTCTCGTCGCGATTGATGGTGATAGCGCGCTCGCCGATCAGCACCTTCACGCCGTGTTTTTCGTAAAAGCCTTCGCGCACCAGCGACAGCTCTTCGGCGGTGTGGTGCGAGAAGTAGGAGGAAAGGTGCACGCGATCGTAAGCGATGCGCGGCTCTTCGCAAAATACGGTGATGTCGAATTGGTCTTTGTCTGCTTTATCCAACAGATCTTCGATGAACCGGTGGCCGACCATGCCATTGCCGACGACGGCAAGTTTGACTCTGCTCATTATTGCCTCAAAATTCGGGTTTCCTAGGCTTACCTTATCTCTCCCGAGGGGCAATTTATTGATGCAAATCAATCACACTCTCATATACCTCTAACGTGGTATATAGATGATTTTTCACGTTTTTTGATAAGTTGCGGATTTTATTCACCTTTAGCTGAAGCGAGTCAGTTTGCATGCAAATTACCCCGCAGGGAGTAAACGCAGGGGGTAGGCATGAAACGGTGACTTTGTCAGCGCGATCCGCTGCCAGTATGATGAAGAAAACCAGCGCAACGGCAGAGGTGAAGGGTGGCGAAACGTCCATTGAAGTTTATCGATAACCTGCGTTTAAGCGGGCATGAAGGGTTGTGGCAACTGGCGATCGAGCAGGGGCGCATCGCGCATCTGGTGCCGCAACCGGAAGGGCTGGAGTGGCGCAGCGACGTGTTGGATGCGCAGGGCGGGCTGGCGCTGCCGGCGTTCGTCGAACCGCATATCCACCTGGATACCACGCAAACCGCCGGTCAGCCGGCCTGGAACCAGTCCGGCACGCTGTTCGAGGGCATTGAGCGCTGGGCCGAACGCAAGGCGCTGTTGACTCATGAAGACGTCAAGCAGCGCGCCTGGCAAACGCTCAAGTGGCAGATCGCCAACGGCGTGCAGTATGTGCGCACCCACGTCGACGTTTCCGATCCCACGCTGACCGCGCTGCGCGCCATGCTGGAGGTGAAACGGGAGGTGGCGCCCTGGGTAACGCTGCAGATCGTCGCCTTCCCGCAGGAGGGGATCCTCTCTTATCCCAACGGCGAAGCGCTGCTGGAAGAAGCGCTGCGGCTGGGGGCCGACGTGGTGGGCGCCATTCCGCACTTCGAATTCACCCGCGAATACGGCGTGGAGTCGCTGCACAAGGCGTTCGCGCTGGCGCAAAAATACGATCGGCTGGTGGACGTGCACTGCGATGAGATCGACGACGAGCAATCGCGCTTCGTCGAGACCGTGGCGGCGCTGGCGCTGAAGCTGGAGATGGGGGCGAAAGTCACCGCCAGCCACACCACGGCGATGCACTCTTACAACGGCGCTTACGCCTCGCGGCTGTTCCGCCTGCTGAAAATGTCTGGCATCAACTTTGTCGCCAACCCGCTGGTGAACATTCACCTGCAGGGGCGTTTCGACAGCTATCCGAAACGGCGCGGCGTGACGCGGGTGAAGGAGATGCTGGAGGCGGAGATCAACGTCTGCTTCGGCCACGACGACGTGTTCGATCCCTGGTATCCGCTCGGCACCGCCAACATGCTGCAGGTGCTGCATATGGGGCTGCACGTGTGCCAGCTGATGGGCTATGGCCAAATCGACGACGGGCTGAAGCTGATCACCAGCCACAGTGCGCGCACCCTTAACCTCAGCGACTATGGCCTGGCGGCCGGCAACAGCGCCAACCTGGTGATCCTGCCGGCGGAAAGCGGTTTCGACGCGGTGCGCCGCCAGACGCCGGTGCGTTATTCGATTCGCCAGGGGGCGGTGATCGCCGAAACGCGGCCGGCGGAAACCACGCTGCATTTGCAGCAGGATGAGACGGTGGATTTTCGGCGCTAAGGCGCAAAAAAAGGGCGCCTTGCGGGCGCCCTTGATGAATTTGATGCGAAGAAATCAGTGCGTCACGTGACCGTGGCTGCGGTGCTTGGTCACGAAGCCCAGCAGCAGACACATCACGAATACCGCCAGGTACAGGCCGTTGGCGGTGGTCAGCGCCGCGTGCGCGCCGCCTTTCGCCACGATCGGGCCGGTGACCACGAAGGTCAGCATGGTGCCGATGGTGCCGCAGGTCAGGATAAAGTTGACCAGCTTCGGCGAGGAGACCTTGGTCTGCAGCGAGCCGAGGGTGATCAACGTGGTATAGATGGCGCTGGAAACGAAGCCCAGAGCCATGATGTAGTAGCCCAGGTGTTCCGGATTGTCGGTGCTGACGAACAGGTACATCGCGCCGGTAGCCAGCGCGGCCAGTACGGTAACGATGCGCTGCAGATCGAAGAAGCGCAGGATGAAGCTGAACACCCACATGCCGACCATGTAAGAGGTCCAGAAGTCGCTCACCAGCTTACCGGCCTGGCCGATGTCCATGTTGAACGACTTGGTGGCGTACTCAGGCACCCACTGAATGAAGCCCAGCTGGCCGAGGATGTAGCACAGCGCGGCGATCGACAGGAACAGCACGCCGATGCCCCATTTTTCTTTCTCGACCGGTTGACCGGCATCGGCGCCTTTCTTGCCCAGCACCGGGAATTCGGAGCACAGGGTCAGCACGAAGATCGCCACGTACAGCAGACCGATGCAGGCGTAAACCCAGTACCAGCCGATATGGCGAGCCAGCAGCATCGCGGCGACGATCGGGAAGATCATCCCGGCCATGCTGAAGAAGGAATCGGTGAACAACAGGCGCGAACCGCGCTGGCGACCGGCATACATGTGGGTGATCAGGAAGGTGCCGATCGACATGGTGATACCGCTAACCACGCCAAGGATAAACATGCACAGCGAGAACATGGTCAGGCTCTTGCCGAGCATCAGCCCTGCAACCGCCAGCACCATCAGGACAAAGCCGAAGATCAGCTGACGCTTCAGCGGGATGATTTCCATCAGCCAGGCATTGAGGAAGATCGAAATCAAAATACCGGCGTTGAGGAAAGTAAAGGTGTTACTCATGCTGGAAACCGGCAGATTAAAGTACTCTGCAATGTTTCCCATCACCATCCCTGTGACGATCACTAAAGCACCGGTCAGCGCGTACGAAAAGAAGCTGATCCAGGTAAGCCGTATGCGGTTACTGTCATTCATTGTATAGGCCTGAATATGTCTGTTAGAGGTTTTAACGCTGGCATAAGGCCGCTGGCTTTTCCTGGCAAACGCAGAAAAAAGTCCCGATCAGGCCACCAGGGGGCGGATCCTAGCACAGACAACGGGATTTTTTGTGATGGTTGTCGATTTTTTGATGCAACCTATGAAGGGAGGGTACGCATTATTGTGATCTATTTGCGTACCGTCACAATGGAATCACGGTTGACGATCGTCGGCTCAAATGGGTGCGCCGGGGTGGTGGGGTCGATCAGCCTGCGCGCCGCGTATTGGGCCATCTCGCTGATGGGAAAATGTACGCTGCTCAACGCCGGGCGTACAAAAGGCGCGCGTTCGCCGCTGTCGTAACAGATCAAGGAGATATCCTGCGGCACCCGCAGGCGGTGCTCGTTGATCGCCAGCAGCGCGCCGATCGCCATCTCTTCGTTGCAGCAGTAGATGGCGCTGGGCCGTGCGGCTTGCTGCAGCAGGCGATCGGCGCAGCGGTAACCGCTTTCCAGATCGTAAACGCCCTCCAGACAGGCCACCGGCTCGATATTCGCCGCCTGCATCGCCTCTTCAAACCCTTGCAACCGCAGGCGGCTCGACGGGCGCTCGCGCGGCCCGCTGATGCAGGCGATGCGCCGGTGCCCGGCATCGAGCAGTTGCTGGGTCGCCATGCGGCTGGCGAGCGGGTGATCGAAGGTGACGCAGCGGTCTTCCAGCCCCGGCACCAGCCGATCGAGCAACACGAAATGACGTTGCTCCGCCGCCAGCTGGCGCAGCCGATCGTCGCTGAGAAAACGCACGTGCAGGATCACGCCGTCGCAGCGCAGGCTGAACAGCCGCTGCACCGCCTGCCATTCGTTTTCGGCGCTGTTGCGGCCCTGGGTCACCAGCAGCTGCTTGCCGTGGGATTCGGCCTCGGTTTGCACGAAGTCCATCAGCGCGCCGAAGAAGCCGCCGCGATACGACGTGGTCACCAGCCCGAGGGTATTGCTGTGGCTGGAGGCGAGCGCGCGGGCCGCCGGATTGGGGGTGTAACCGAGCTGGGCGACGGCGCGTTCAACCTTCTCGCGGGTCGGCGCCTTGACGTTGCTGTCGCCGTTCACTACCCGCGATACGGTGGCGCGCGATACGCCCGCCAGCGCCGCGACATCTTCCAGTGTCACCATCGTCCAACTCCTGATTACGGCTAAAAAAATGGGTTCGGCGCGCCGAACCCCTGTCATACCGCGCGCAGGCGCTTACCTGAACTGCGGCAAATACGGCGCGTTTATCGTCAACACCTCGTCCAGCAACGGCTGCGCCAGATTGGCGTTGCCCACCAGCGGGTTGGCGATCAGCGCCAGCAAGCCGCTGCGGCGATCGCCGTGCACCGCGGCCTCGATGGTCAGGCGTTCGTAGGCTTTCACCTGCTGCGTCAGCGCCTGCATCGGCTCCGACAGCGGCCCGAACGTCAGCGGATGCGCGCCTTGGGCATCGACGATACAGTTGATTTCTATCACAGCATCGTCCGGCAGGCCATGGATTGCGCCGCGGTTTGCGGTGTTGACCACTAATTGCGTGCCGAGATTATTATGGATAGCACGAATCAGCTCCAGCGCAACCTCGGAATAGAAAGAACCGCCGCGGAAGCTGAGCTGTTCCGGCTTACTGTTCAACTGCGGATCGGCATACAGCTCGAACAGCTCTTTCTCCACCTGCATCACCTGCTCGGCGCGGGTGCCGCGCTCGCCGGCGGCGGCCATCTCTTCCGCCAGCATCTCACGGGTCTGGTAAAAATAGCGGTGGTACGGGCAGGGGATCGCGCCGAGCGCGCGCAGGAAGTCCGGCTGCCAGGGCTCTTCCTTGATGTTGTTCATGGTCAGCGCCGCGCCGTCGCACAGCATGTCGATCACCTTGGCGGTGACGTCGCGCCCCTGCTGCGTGACCTGATGCACCCAGACCATGTGGTTCAGGCCGGCGAACCGCAGCTGCACGTCGGCGTAAGGCGCCTGCAGCATGTTGGCGATCATGTGATGCATGCTGATCGGCACGTTGCACAGGCCGATGATCTTCGCTTTGGTAAAGCGAGACACCGCCTCGGTGACGATACCGGCCGGGTTGGTGAAGTTGATGATCCAGGCGTCCGGTGCCAGCTTTTCCACCCGGCGGGCAATATCCAGCATCACCGGAATGGTGCGCAGCGCCTTGGCGAAGCCGCCGACGCCGGTGGTCTCCTGGCCGAGCAGCTGGTATTTGAGGCCCAGCCGTTCGTCGGCGGCGCGCGCCGGCAGTTGCCCGACGCGGAACTGGGTCAGCACGAAAGCGGCGCCGCGAATCGCTTCGTCCAGCGTGAAGTGCACGCTGACCTTCACCTGTTCCAGCCCATGACGCGCCAGCATGCGGCGCGTCAGGGCGGCGATGGTTTCCACTTTTTGCCGGCCTGGCTCGACGTCCACCAGCGCCAGTTCGTTGACCGGCAGCTCCTCGATGCGCTGGATCAGCCCATCGACCATCTCGGGAGTGTAGCTGCTGCCGCCGCCGATCACGGCGATTTTGAGCGTGCTCATGGGCGGCCCTCCGTCAGCGACTGACGGCGATAGAGCTCGATCATGTCGTCGGCCAGATCCTGGATCACCATGGCGTTCATCAGATGATCCTGCGCATGCACGGTGATCAGATTGATCGCCAGCTTGCCGCAGCCTTCGTCCAGGCCGATCAGCTCGGTCTGGATCAGGTGCGCTTTCTTCACCCACTCTTTGGATTCGGCCATGTGTTTGGCCGCGGCGGCGAAGTCGCCGGCGCGCGCTTGTCGCAACGCCATCAACGCATTGCTGCGCGCGCTGCCGGAGAACACCAGCAGTTCCATGATGGTGCTTTCAAACTCGGGGCTGATTTCAGTCATCAATTCACTCACGTCATTTCTCCAGGGGTTGCGCGGCGATGCCGCCGTGGGATGCTTCAATATCCGTTCTTTTTGTAATGAGAGCGCTCTCATTTATATAGAGTAACGACAATGCGTGTGCAAACTGGGAGGCAGATCGCAAAAACCGCCCCAGGGCGGCACGGGGCAAAAAATGCGTGATGCGGTTGGCAAAAAAGCCTTCTGCGCCCATACTTTCCGCAGCAAAATTCAGGGCCGCCTAGGATATGTCCCGTAATTGGGTAAATATAGGTAAATGGCTGGCACTTGCCGATACAGCTCTTTAGAATCAAAGCGCTTTTCCGTTGTTTGTCTCTCAGAGAAAGGACCCGTTAATGTTCAAACGTACTTTAGTGACCTTCGTCGCGCTGTGTTCCCTGTCCGCAGTGGCACCAGCCGCACTCGCCGCCGGTGAGACCCATGTCATGCTGACGACCTCGGCGGGGAATATCGAATTGGCGCTCGACAGCCAGAAGGCACCGGTTTCCACCCAGAACTTCGTCGATTACGTGAACAGCGGGTACTACAACAACACCATTTTCCACCGCGTGATCCCGGGCTTCATGATCCAGGGCGGCGGTTTCACCGCTGACATGCAGCAAAAATCCACCAAGGCGCCGATCAAGAACGAAGCCGACAACGGCCTGCGCAACCTGCGCGGCACCATCTCGATGGCGCGCACCGCCGACAAGGACAGCGCCACCAGCCAGTTCTTCCTGAACGTGGCGGATAACGCCTTCCTGGATCACGGCCAGCGCGACTTCGGCTACGCGGTGTTCGGCAAAGTGGTGAAAGGCATGGATGTGGTGGACAAGATCGCTCAGGTGCCGACCGGCAACGTCGGCCCTTACCAGAATGTGCCGACCAAGCCGGTGGTGATTCTGTCGGCCAAGGTGCTGCCGTAAATTTTTTGGCCGATCCCGCCGGGATCGGCCGTCCTTCCTCCCGAAGCCTTGCTTTCATCACTGTTTTCTCCCGCGCCCCATGCTCTAATCGGCAGACAATAACCAGACCGGAAATCCGGCGTTCGCCCTTTGTTGTCTCTGGATGAGTTGCTGCCATGTATGAATTTAACCAGGTGCTGTTGCTGTTGCAGCAGATGTGCGTCTATCTCGTTATCGCCTATCTGCTGAGCAAAACCCCGCTGTTCATTCCGCTGATGCAGGTGACCATTCGCTTGCCGCACAAGCTGCTGTGCTACGTGATCTTCTCGGTGTTCTGCATCATGGGCACCTACTTCGGGCTGCATATTCAGGATTCGATCGCCAACACCCGTGCGATAGGCGCGGTTCTGGGCGGGCTGCTGGGCGGGCCGTCGGTGGGCTTTCTGGTCGGGCTGACCGGCGGCCTGCACCGGTATACGCTCGGTGGCATGACCGACGTGGCCTGCGCGATCTCCACCGTGTCCGAAGGGCTGGTCGGCGGCATCGTACACAGCATCGCCATGCGCCGGGGGCGCATCGAGCTGCTGTTCAATCCGCTGTTCGTCGGCGGCGTGGCGCTGGTGGCGGAAGTGCTGCAGATGGCGATCATTCTGGCGGTGGCGCGCCCTTATAACGAGGCGTTGCAGCTGGTGGAACACATCGCGCTGCCGATGATGATCGCCAATACCGTCGGCGCGGCGATGTTTATGCAAATCCTGCTGGACAGGCGCGCGATGTTCGAGAAATACACCAGCGCTTTCTCTTCCAAGGCGCTGAAGATCGCCGAGCGCACCGAGGGCATCCTGCGGCAGGGGTTCGATCAGGAAAACAGCATGAAGGTCGCCCGGGTGATTTATCAGGAACTGGGCATCGGCGCGGTGGCGATCACCGATCGCGACAAGCTGCTGGCGTTTATCGGCATCGGTGACGATCACCACCTGCCGGGCACGCCGATCGCCTCGGTGCATTCGCATCGCGCCATCGACAACAACGAGGTGGTGTACGCCGACGGCAATCAACTCTCTTACTGCTGCTCGATCAATCCGGCCTGCAAGCTGGGATCGACGCTGGTGATCCCGCTGCGCGGCGAAAACCAGCGGGTCATCGGCACCATCAAGCTGTATGAACCGAAAAGCCAGCTGTTCAGCACCATCAACCGTACGCTGGGCGAAGGCATCGCCAGCCTGCTGTCGGCGCAGATCATGGCCGGACAGTACGAGCGCCACAAGCAGCTGCTGGCGCAGTCGGAGATCAAGCTGCTGCATGCGCAGGTCAATCCGCATTTCTTGTTCAATGCCTTGAATACCCTGGTGGCGGTGATCCGCCGCGATGGCGAGCGCGCCTGCGATCTGGTGCAGTCCCTCTCGACCTTCTTTCGTAAAAACCTCAAGCGCTCGGATGACGAAGTCAGCCTGGCGGACGAAATTGAACATGTGAACGCCTACCTGCAGATAGAGAAAGCGCGCTTCGCCGATCGGCTGGAGATTGCGGTATCGCTGCCGGAGGCGCTGCTGGCGGCGCGGCTGCCGGCGTTTTCGCTGCAGCCGATCGTCGAGAATGCCATCAAGCATGGCACCTCGCATCTGTTGGGCGTGGGCCGCATCGAAATCGGCGCCTGCTGCGAAGGCGAGCATCTGCTGCTGCAGGTGACGGACAACGCCGGGCTGTTCCAGCCGAAACCGAACTGCAGCGGGCTGGGGATGAACCTGGTGGATAAACGCATTCGCGTGCGCTACGGCGAAGGCTATGGCGTGCAGGTGGATTGCCGGCCGGACGCCTACACCCGCATTACGCTTAATGTCCCTATGGAGAGGGCAGCCTGATGTTAAACGCACTGATTGTTGACGATGAACCTTCCGCGCGCGACAACCTGCGCCACCTGCTGGAAGCTGAAGCGGGGATCTCGATTATCGGCGAGTGCGCCAACGCCATCGAAGCCATCAGCCAGATCCATCGGCTGCAGCCGGACGTGGTGTTTCTCGATATTCAAATGCCGCGTATCAGCGGGCTGGAAATGGTCGGCATGCTGGATCCCAATCGGATGCCGCACATCGTGTTTCTGACCGCCTACGACGAATACGCGGTGCAGGCGTTCGAGGAGCACGCCTTCGACTATCTGCTGAAGCCGGCGGAGCCGACGCGGTTGAGCAAGACGCTGCAACGCCTGCGGCAGCGCAGTGCGCCGCAGGATGTGACGGCGCTGGATGAGAGCGCCGGTTACCTGAAATACATTCCCTGCACCGGCCACAGCCGCATCTATCTGCTGCGGTTCGATGAAGTGCTGGCGATCCGTTCCAAGCTGAGCGGGGTATTCGTGGTGCGCAGCGACGGCATGGAGTGTTTCACCGAATTGACGCTGCGCACGCTGGAAAGCCGTACGCCGCTGGTGCGCTGTCATCGGCAGTATCTGGTCAACCTGGAGCAGGTGCGCGAGATCCGCTTCGAAGAGGGCGGTGCGGCAGAGATGATCATGTCGGCCGGCGATCCGGTGCCGGTCAGCCGGCGCTATTTGAAGGCGCTGAAGGAGCAACTGGGGCTGCGAGGGTGACTATGCCGGCGGCCACCGGCGGCGAGTATGCACGATGGCCAATATGATGACGCGTTGAGCCGCCAATTCATAGACCAACAGATAGGACGGGGAGATGACCAGCTCGCGCGTGCCGGCTATCCGACCCGTTTTCCCGCTGGTGGGATGATGCACGAGGCGTGCCGCCGCGTCAGCGATTTTTGCATCATTTTCTGCGGCGGCGGCCGAATTTTTAAGTTCCAACCATTCATAAATCGCCAGACGATCGGCGAGGGCGGGTACCGTCCATGTCAGTTTCACAAAAGTCCTTTTGTGTTTTATTGCGTTGATTTAGCTCTGCGTTCGGCGAAATAAGCAGCCACCTCTTCATCGTCGGCGAACTTGCCTTCACGCAACGCCTTGCGGCTCACCTCGACCTTTTCCTTTAACCACTGGTCGTACTCTTCCTGCTGCGCCTGGCGGCTGACAAACTCGCGCATGAAATCGCGCAGCAGTTGCGAAGCCGTGCGATCGGCGGCCTTTGCCGCGCTGGCGAAAGCGGTTTTTAACTCGTCATCCACGCGGATTACCACGGTAGATTCAGACATGGTATTTACCTCGTATATACAGCGTAATGCTCACTATAACACTGGTGCTTTATTGTTCAAGCAAAGACGCTCTGACGCTAAGCGCAATCTGAATTCATCAGGCCCCGACGGCGCCCATTTTGTTTGTCCTTGACGGGGTTACGCGGCGCTTATAGCTTTATTGCATCAACAGGCGCGTTTCGCGCCGCGTCAGCGTCAAAGGAACAGAAAATGAGTGAACCACGGATTATCGCCAAAGCGATGAAAGACGGAAAACCGGAACAGGATCTGGTGATTTTGCCGGCGTTGGCCAACCGCCACGGCTTGATCACCGGGGCAACCGGCACCGGCAAAACGGTGACGCTGCAGAAAATGGCCGAACAGTTCTCACGCATCGGCGTGCCGGTGTTCCTGTCGGACGTGAAGGGCGATCTGTCCGGCATCGGCGCCGAGGGCGTGCCTTCCGAGAAACTGCAGGCGCGTCTGGCGGCGATCGGCGTTACCGACTGGCAACCGCAGGCCTGCACCATTATCCCGTGGGATATTTACGGTGAAAAAGGCCACCCGATCCGCGCCACCATTTCCGATCTCGGGCCGTTGCTGCTGGGGCGCCTGTTGGATTTGAACGAGGTGCAAAGCGGCGTGCTGCAGCTGGTGTTCAAAATCGCCGATGACAATGCGCTGCTGCTGCTGGACATGAAAGACCTGCGCGCCATGGTGCAGTTCGTCGGCGACAACGCCAAACAATTCCAAACCCAGTACGGCAATATCTCTGCCGCCTCTATCGGCGCCATTCAGCGCGGGTTGTTGACGCTGGAAGAGCAGGGGGCCAATCAGTTCTTCGGCGAGCCGATGCTGGACATCAACGATCTGATGAAAACCGACGCCAACGGCCACGGCGTGATCAATCTGCTGGCGGCGGACAAGCTGATCAATCAGCCGAAGCTGTATTCGGTGTTCCTGCTGTGGCTGCTGGCCGAGCTGTTTGAGCACCTGCCGGAAGTGGGCGACCCTGAACAGCCGAAGCTGGTGTTCTTCTTCGATGAAGCGCACCTGCTGTTCAACGATGCACCGGCGGCGCTGCTGACCAAGATTGAACAGGTGGTGCGTCTGATCCGCTCCAAAGGCGTCGGCATTTACTTCGTCACCCAGAACCCGCTGGACATCCCGGACAGCGTGCTGGGCCAGTTGGGCAACCGCGTGCAGCATGCGCTGCGCGCCTTTACCCCGCGCGATCAGAAGGCGGTGAAGACGGCGGCGCAAACCCTGCGCGCCAACCCGGCCTTCGATGCCGAAACGGCGATCACCGAGCTGGGCGTGGGCGAAGCGCTGGTGTCGTTCCTCGACGAGAAGGGCCGGCCGAACGTGGTGGAGCGGGCGATGGTCATCGCGCCGGAATCCAAAATGGGCATGCTTGGCGCGGAAGGGCTGAACAGCGCGATCAACAAGTCGCCGCTGTATGGCCGCTATGAAGACATGATTGACCGCGAGTCCGCCTACGAGAAGCTGTCGTCGGGCGGTTTCGCCACCATCGGCACCCCGCAGCAGGGGCAACAACCGCAGACGCAACAGCAACAACAGCAGGCGGGCGGCGGCCTGATGGATGGTTTGAACGAGCTGTTGTTCGGTTCCACCGGCCCGCGCGGCGGCAAACGCGACGGCATCGTCCAGACCGCCGCCAAGAGCATGGCGCGCGATCTCGGCCGCCAGATCCTGCGCGGCGTGCTGGGCTCGATCACCGGCGGCCGTAAAAAGTAAGCGGAAATTATCGTCGGCAGCGGCGGGTTAAATCAGTAAACTATGGCGGCGTTTTTCTCTGCCGGACCTGACATGCTGCTGCTGATCGATAACTACGACTCCTTTACCTATAACCTTTACCAGTACTTCTGCGAGTTGGGCGCCGAGGTGGTGGTGAAGCGCAACGATGAGCTGCAGCTGGCCGATATCGAGCGGCTGGCGCCGCAGCATCTGGTGATTTCCCCCGGCCCCTGCACCCCGAACGAAGCGGGTATCTCGCTGGCCGCCATTCGTCATTTCGCCGGCAAACTGCCGATCCTTGGCGTGTGCCTGGGGCACCAGGCGCTGGGGCAGGCGTTCGGCGCCGAGGTGGTGCGCGCCCGCGCGGTGATGCACGGCAAAACGTCGGCCATTCGCCATCTGGGCGTCGGCGTGTTCCGTGGCCTGAGCGATCCGCTGACCGTGACACGTTACCACTCGCTGGTGCTGAAAGCCGATACGCTACCGGACTGCTTTGAAGTGACCGCCTGGAGCGAACGCGACGGCGTGCGCGACGAGATCATGGGCATCCGCCACCGCGCTTTGGCGTTGGAAGGCGTGCAGTTCCATCCGGAAAGCGTGCTCAGCGAGCAGGGCCATCAGCTGCTGGATAACTTCCTCAACCGTTAATCCCGATGCGTTTTTTTCGCTCGTCGGGCGTTTTGCGTTTGCGCTTGATTGGTTTTTTATGCATATTTCGTGATTATGTTTTCAATCTAACATTACGATAGCGCTGAAAAACCTTCAGGGTGGAGCCGAAAAAATGACTGGAAAATCCGCAGTGAGCCGCAGCACCTTTGACCAGGTTATCCTGCCTGTTTATGCACCCGCCCAGTTTGTGCCGGTGCGCGGCCAAGGCAGCCGGGTCTGGGATCAGCAGGGAAAAGAGTACATCGATTTTTCCGGCGGCATCGCGGTAACGGCGCTGGGGCACTGCCATCCGGCGCTGGTCGAGGCGCTCAAACGTCAGGGTGAGACTCTGTGGCATACCAGCAACGTCTTTACCAATGAACCGGCGCTGCGCCTGGCGAGCAAACTGATCGACGCCACCTTCGCCGATCGGGTGTTCTTCGCCAACTCCGGCGCAGAGGCCAACGAAGCGGCGTTCAAACTGGCGCGTCATTACGCCATCACCCGCCACAGCCCCTATAAAACCAAAATCATCGCTTTCTATAACGCGTTCCACGGCCGCACGCTGTTCACCGTGTCGGTGGGCGGGCAGGCCAAATACTCCGACGGGTTCGGGCCAAAGCCGGCCGACATCGTGCACGTGCCGTTCAACGATCTGGCGGCGGTGAAAGCGGTGATGGACGACCACACCTGCGCGGTGGTGATGGAGCCGATTCAGGGCGAGGGCGGCATTACGCCGGTCGACGCCGGCTTCCTCAAAGGCGTGCGCGAGCTGTGCGACCAACATCAGGCGCTGCTGGTGTTCGACGAAGTGCAAAGCGGCATGGGGCGCAGCGGCAAGCTGTTCGCCTATATGCATTATGGCGTGACGCCGGACATTCTCACCACCGCCAAGGCGCTGGGCGGCGGTTTCCCGGTGAGCGCCATGCTGACCACCGAAGAGATTGCGTCGGTGATGCAGGTGGGCACCCACGGCACCACCTACGGCGGCAACCCGCTGGCTTGCGCGGTGGCGGAGGCGGCGTTGGATGTGATCAATACGCCGGAAGTGCTGAGCGGCATCGAACAGCGCCACGCGCTGTATGTGCAGGCTTTGCAGAATATCGGCGATAAATACGGTATTTTCACCGCCATTCGCGGCATGGGGTTACTGATCGGCGCCGAACTGACGCCGCATTATCACGGCAGAGCGCGCGATTTCCTCACCGCCGCCGCCGCGCGTGGGCTGATGATCCTCAATGCCGGGCCGAACGTGATCCGTTTCGCGCCGTCGCTGGTGGTGGAGCTGCAGGACATCGAGGCCGGCATGGCGCTGTTCGAGCTGGCGGTGCAGGATGTGATCAACGCCTGAAGCCCGTGCGGCGAATAACGGGGCGCGGCATGCCGCGCCCTTATTGATCGCGCAGTTTGCGCTTGAGCCAGATGCCGTGGTGCGGGCGCTGGCGCCAGGCCAGCGACGAAATGGTATGCATCACGCTCAGGTGCGACAAAATGCGCCGCAAATGACGTTCCATCTCGGTGACGGGCATGTCCGGATGCAGATCCGGCGGCTGCATGATGCCGCTGTTGTCACTGCTCGGGCCGTCGTATTCCAACCGCTGCTGGCAGCTTTGCAGCGCAATTTCACAGGTTTGCAGATAGGCTTCCGCCAGTTTCGGCGTCAGCATGTAGTGCTCGCGCGCCAGAATGGTCATGGCGTTCAGGTGTTCGACGATGAACTGGCTGTGCGTGACCCACAGCCGCATGTCCGCCAGATAATTCGACGCGAACCCCGGCTCCTGCATCGCCTGATTGAGCGAGGTGAACAGCGCATTGTGCGCCTGGTTGACCTGCATGCGGGTATAGGCCAACGCGGTGGCATCCGGTTCCGGCTGCTTCAGCATCAGCCGCAGCGCGGCTTGATCGTTCTCCAGCGCCTGATGGGCATTCTTGCGCAGCAGCCCGCTTTGCCACTGCGGCCACAGCCAAATGGTGCCGCCGAACGCCAGCACGCAGCCTATCAGCGTATCGATCAGACGCGGCACCAGAAAATGCGAGCCGTTCAGCGCCAGCAGCTGCAGGGTGTAAACCGCCGTGACCGTAAAGCCAATCACCGACAGCCCGTAGTTCTTGCGCGAAACCAGGTAGGCCAGCAGCGTGATCACCAGCATGATGCTCAGCGTTTCTCCTTCCGGCAGCTGCAGCTGCAACAGCCCGGCCGCCAGCAATAGCCCGGCAATCGTGCCCAGCGCACGGTGCTGAATACGCACCCGGGTGGCGTTATACCCGTTTTGGCTCACCAGCATGATGGTGAGCAGGATCCAGTAAGGCTTCGGCAGGTTGAAAACCGCACCCAGGCTGCTGCCGACCGCCAGCGTCACCCCCAGCCGCGCGGCGTTGCGCAGGGCGGTGGATTTGAACGACAGGTAGCTGGCCAGCGCCGGCCAAAACGGCAGGCGGTGCTGGCCGGGCATCAGGTCGCGGCGGTACAGCGGATGCTGGGTGCGCAGCAGGCGAGCGATGCGGCTGAAGTGGTAATAACAAAACTGGCCGACCGGGTTATCGGGATGCTGCGCCGCCATTTTTTCCAGCGCCGCCAGTTCGTGGCTCATGGAGAAGCGCTTCGAATGTTGATGGTAGAGAATATCGTGCGCCACCACGCGCAGCCGGCCGGCGATCACCTGAGCGTTGCGGCGAATGATCGCTTCGGCCTGGCTCTGCTCCACCAGTTTTTGCACCTCCTCCGGCAGATGCAGGCTGACGGTGATGTGCTCCTGCAGATCCATCGCCACCTGAAAGGCGCGCTGCAGGCGCTTTTGTTCGAGGTTGTTGGCGTGCGGCAGGAAATTGAGCTGTTGGTATAAAAGGCTGATCAGATCCATCACCTTTTGTTGGCGCACCAGCAGCGGCGGCAGCGCGGTTTGCGGATCGGTGTGCTGGGTCAGCAACGAGTATTTGGCTTCGAAATAGTCAGCCAGCTCCAGATAGAGCTGGCTGAGCGTCTCGCGCATTGGCTGTTCTTTCCACAGCTTGAACCAGAACCAGGTGAATAAGCCGTACCAGACGGTGCCGATCGCGTACAGCAGCGGCGCCTGCCAGAGGGGTACCGTGCCGGCCGTGCTGAGGGCGAAAATGGCGGCCACCAGCGCCGCCGGCAACAGCCGGGCGTGCAGCGGGCTGATTTCGCCGGTGACGCCGAGCAGCAGCGCCAGGCCCAGCATCAGCGCCGGCAGCGGCACGTGCCACAGCAGTGCCTGTTGCAGCAGCACGCTGCTGAAGGCGAACAGCGAGCCGCCGACGATCAGCCGTTTAAAGAAGCGCTTATGCGGCGTGTCCAGACCGGCGATATTGCAGCAGGCGGGCACCAGAGAGAACATCAGGCCGAGCTGCAGCTGGCCTATTAACAAGCCGAACAGCACCGGCAGGCACAACACCAGCGTTTGTCGCAGTGCGTAGTTGATTTCCGGGTGGTAGATCAGGCGGCGCCACATGGCAGAGAGCAGATAAAAAAACGGCGCAGGCTGCGCCGTTTCTTCGGGGATTAACGGGTGCCGTAGACGACAATGGTTTTGCCGTGGGCGGAAATCAGGTTTTGATCTTCCAGCATTTTCAGAATACGGCCAACGGTTTCACGCGAGCAGCCGACGATCTGGCCGATCTCCTGACGGGTGATCTTGATCTGCATGCCGTCCGGGTGAGTCATGGCGTCAGGTTGCTTCGCCAGATTCAGCAGGGTTTGCGCGATGCGGCCGGTCACGTCCAGGAAGGCGAGGTTGCCCACTTTTTCGGAGGTGACCTGCAGGCGGCTCGCCATTTGGGCGGACAGACGCATCAGGATGTCCGGGTTCACCTGGATCAGCTGGCGGAATTTCTTGTAGGAAATTTCGGCCACTTCACAGGCGGTTTTCGCGCGAACCCAGGCGCTGCGCTCCTGGCCTTCTTCGAACAATCCGAGCTCGCCGATGAAATCCCCCTGGTTGAGGTAGGACAGGATCATCTCTTTACCTTCTTCATCCTTGATCAGCACCGCGACGGAGCCTTTCACGATGTAGTAAAGCGTTTCGGCCTTTTCACCTTGGTGAATCAGCGTACTCTTCGATGGATATTTGTGGATATGGCAATGAGACAGGAACCATTCGAGAGTAGGGTCTGTTTGCGGTTTGCCGAGAACCATTCGCTGTTATCCTCTGTTGTTATCGCTGCCTTGTGTCACAGGGGTCAGAGTTCCCTGTAAAACCCGCCTGTAGCCGCAGTTATGAGCGAGGGCTACCGGCAAGTTTTGAGGCGTGTCATAAAAATACGCTGTCGCTCTAGCATATTAACTTGCCGTAAGCGCTGCAAGCTACATTCTGTTAACATACCGGTAAAGGAGCCTTTCTCTGGGCGTTTCCCTGAAATGCAGTGTCCCGGAAAGATTTATTGCGGCTCTGTTTGTAGCACAGAGTAAGGCGGGTGTCTCGTGTTGTCTCGCTTCAGCATGATTAGCATCAGGTTACGTTGCCTGTTTCTATGCGAAAGCGTACTCTGATTTTAAGAAATCAACCGGAGTGACCAGAATGCAGGCAAGAGTTAAATGGGTGGAAGGGTTAACGTTTTTGGGTGAATCGGCCTCCGGCCACCAGGTGCTGATGGACGGCAACGCCGGTGATAAAGCGCCCAGCCCGATGGAGATGGTGCTGATGTCGGTGGGCGGCTGCAGCGCGATCGACGTGGTATCCATCCTGCAAAAGGGGCGCAACGACGTGCGCGACTGCGAGGTGAAGCTGACCTCCGAGCGCCGCGAAGAAGCCCCGCGGTTGTTCACCCATATCAACCTGCACTTCATCGTGACCGGCCAGGATCTGACCGACAAGATCGTCGAACGTGCGGTGAACCTGTCGGCGGAGAAATACTGCTCGGTGGCGCTGATGCTCAACAAGGCCGCCACGGTAACCCACAGCTTCGAGATCCGCCAACCGGCGTAATCGAGGCGGAGCGCGGCCGGCGCCGCGCTCAACGCATTTATTCGATCTTCTTGCCTTCCAGCAACCGTTGCACCAGCGGCGCCATGATCAGCTCCATCGCCAGCCCCATTTTGCCGCCCGGCACCACTAACGTATTGATGTGCGAGATAAACGATCCCTGCAGCATCGCCAGCAAGTAGGGGAAGTCGATCTGGTCCAGGCCGCGGAAGTGGATCACCACGAAGCTTTCATCCAGTGAGGGAATGGCCTTGGCGGCGAACGGGTTGGAGGTGTCCACCGTCGGCACGCGCTGGAAGTTGATGTGGGTGCGCGAGAACTGCGGCGTAATGTAGTTGATGTAGTCTTCCATCGAGCGCACCACCGAATCCATCACCGCTTCGCGGGAGTGGCCGCGTTCGCCGGTATCGCGGATCAGCTTCTGGATCCACTCCAGGTTGACGATCGGCACCACGCCGACCAGCAGATCGACGTGTTTGGCCACGTCATGGTGCTCGGTGACAACGCCGCCGTGCAACCCCTCGTAGAACAGCACGTCGGTCGGCGCCGGCAGCGGCTCCCACGGGGTGAAGGTGCCCGGTACCTGATTGTAGGGCACTGCTTCGTCGTAGGTGTGCAGGTACTTGCGCGAACGACCGGTGCCGTTTTTGCCGTAGTCGATAAAGCTCTGCTGCAGCAGGCCGAAGTCGTTGGCCTCGGGGCCGAAATAGCTGATGTGTCTGCCCAGATCGCGCGCCTTGCGGATCGCCGCGTCCATTTCCGGCCGGGTATAGCGGTGGAAGCTGTCGCCCTCCAGTTCGGCGGCGCGGATATTGAGCTGCTGGAAGATTTTACGGAACGCCACGCTGGTGGTGGTGGTGCCGGCGCCGCTGGAACCGGTCACCGCGATAACGGGATGTTTGGCAGACATGATGGTTGTCACTCCGTGTTGAATGCGCCGGCGTCAGGGGATTATTGTGGCTCTTGTTGACGCTCTCTATGTCAGGAAAAATGGCGCGCGCTGGTTTGCAATGCCCCATTGTTACCTGATTTTTTCCGTCAGTCATAGAACCGGGCGCCACTAAATTTCTTCCTGCCCGGCGCGGAATTGGCCGCGCGGCATGATGTTGACGCTCTCATGCAGTTCCGACCACACCAGCACCACTTCGCCGTTTTTCAGCTGGCGGCGCACGTCCTCCACCTTCTGCTCCAGCGAGCGTTCGTGTTCGCCGTAATCGGTGCCTTCGCGCAGCACAAAGGATTCGATCAGGCTGTTCAGGGTGTCGGTTGCCAGTTCTTGCCAGGGAATAATCACGTCGGAATGTCCAGATAAGGGGAAAGCCAGGCCGGAATGCGATGCTCCAGCCACATGTGCGGTTTTTTCAGCGTGCCGCCGACGAAGCCGACGTGGCCGCCGAACTCAGTCAGCTGATATTCGATATTGCGCGGCAGGCCGGCGACGTCGGGGATCACCTCAGGGGTCATGAAAGGGTCGTCCTTCGCATGGATGATCAGCAGCGGCGTCTGGATAGACGGCAACAGCGGCAGGGCGCTGCAGCGGCGATAATAGTCGGTGGCGTCGCTGAAGCCGTGAATGCGCGAGGTGATGGCGTCGTCGAATTCGCGGATGCGTCGCAACCCGTTCAGCTGTGACAGTTTGAGCGGCAGAGTGTCCGGGTAGTGCAACAGCTTGCGGGTGGCGTTTTGTTTCAGCTGCCCCAGCAGGTAGCGCTGATAAACGCGGGAGAAGCCTTGCTCCATGCGGTAGGCGCAGGGTTCCAGCATCAGCGGCGCCGAGACCACCACCGCCGCCTGCAGCAGGCTGTCGGCGCCTTGTTGCGCCAGATAGCAGGCCAGCATGTTGCCGCCGAGCGAAACGCCTACCGCCGCGGTCGGCACCTCGCCGTAGCTATCGCGCAGCCAGCGCAGAAAGAAGCGCGCGTCTTCGGTTTCACCGGAGTGGTAGATGCGCTGCTTGCGGTTGGGCACGCCGCTGCAGCCGCGAAAGTGCATCACCACCCCGAGCCAGCCGCGCTCGCGCCAGGCGTTGAGCAGGCCGTGCGCGTAGGGGCTGTAGAAGCTGCCTTCCAGGCCATGAAACAGCACTGCACGCGGTTTGTCGCGCGCCTGCGCCGGATCCTCGCTCCAGGCGAGATCGACGAAATCGCCGTCGGGCAATTCCAGCCGTTGCCAATGCGGTTTCAATAACACGCGGCGGCGCACCAGCCGCGGCAACAGCGTTTGCAGGTGCGGGTTACTGGCCCCGGTCAGAGGGCGAAAGGTGTTAGGCATAGGCTGAGTAAAATGTTGTGGGCGGCTATTGTGAGATCTCTAGCGCACTGTTAGCTTCAATACCAAGAATTATCAATGATACTGCAAAAAAGCGCCTTGGGTGAGGAGCACCCGTGCCATGGAACCGAGTTTATTCCTTTCGATGCTGGGCTTCCTGTGGGTCGCCGCCATCACGCCTGGCCCCAATAATCTGCTGCTGACCACCTCCGGCGCTAACTTCGGCTTTATGCGATCGCTGTGGCTGATGGTCGGCATCATGCTCGGCATGCAAAGCATCTTGCTGCTGGTGGCGTTCGGCGTCGGCAGCCTGATCCTGGTCTACCCGTCGCTGCACCTGATCCTGAAAATCCTCGGCAGCCTGTACCTGCTGTGGCTGGCGTGGAAAGTCGCCACCGCCGCCTATGAAAAGCTGGAAACCGACGTGGCGCCACCGCAGCCGGTGCGGCTGTATCAGGGCTGGCTGCTGCAGTTCCTCAACCCGAAAGCCTGGCTGATGGCGCTGGGGGCGGTGGCGAGCTTCAGCCTGGCGGGCGATAAGTACAACGGTTCCATTGCGGCGATCGCGCTGGGCATTGTGGTGGTGAACATCGTCGCCGGCATTATCTGGCTGGCGTTCGGCACCCTGATTGGCCGCCTGCTGCGCAGTAAAAAGGCCTGGGTTATCTTCAACGTTTCCATGGGGCTGCTGACTGCAGCCTGTGTATTACTGATTTGGCATTAAGGAGCGGAACGATGGCGGAAAACTATTATCACGTGGTCGCCTTTACCGGTGAGGGGCTGCGCGGCAACCCGGCCGGGGTCTGCCTGCTGACGCAGACACTGCCGACGGAGCGGCTGCAGGCAATCGCCAACGAGATCGGCCTGCCGGAGACCAGCTTTGTCTGGGATGACGGCGACATGACCGCCATCCGCTGGTTTACCCCGGAGCGTGAGGTCGATCTTTGCGGCCACGGCACGCTGGCGGCGGCGCATGTGATGTTCAGCGCGGTTAACCCGGCGCTGAAGGATATTCGCTTCCGTTCGGCCAGCGGCGAGCTGTTCGTCAAGCGCGATGAGCGGGACGGGGAGCGGCTGGTGCTTGATTTCCCCGCCAGGCCGCCGCAGAAAGTCGCCGAACCGGCGGGCCTCGCGGCGCTGCTGGGCGTGCAGCCGCAGGAAGTGTGGCAGGCGAAAGCGCTGCTGGTGGTGGTGGAAAATGAGGCGCAGGTGCGCGCGCTGCGGCCGGACATCCCGGCGCTGATCGCATTGGCCGGCCGCGCGGTGATCGTCACCGCGCCGGGTGACACCGTGGACTTCGTTTCGCGCTATTTCACACTCGACGGCGGCGAGGATCCGGTGACCGGATCCGCGCATTGCACGTTGATGCCTTACTGGACGGCGCGTCTCGGCCGCCATCGGCTGCACGCCCGGCAGATTTCGGCGCGCGGCGGCGAGCTGTTCTGCGAACTGCAAGGGGACCGCACGCTGCTAGGGGGCTACGCTCACGTGTTCCTGCGTGGGACGATCGTGCTGTGATTCGCTTTAATATTACCTAAGGTAATAAAGAAGACTTTTTTATTCTTTTATCGCCCGTCATCGCTCAGATAAAACTGTCAGCAACTGAACAGATTGTTATCAACGGAGCGGAACATGGCGGGCAAACTCTTTTCTTTACGCAACGCGGCGCTGCTGGCGTTGTCGCTCAGCGCGGCCAGCGCCTACGCGGTGGACGTGACCGTGGCGTACCAGACGTCGGCGGAGCCGGCCAAGGTGGCGCAGGCGGAAAACAGCTTCGCCAAACAGTCCGGCGCGACCGTCGACTGGCGTAAGTTCGACAGCGGTTCCAGCGTGCTGCGTGCGCTGGCCTCCGGCGATGCGCAGATCGGCAATATCGGCTCCAGCCCACTGGCGGTGGCCGCCAGCCAGAAACTCCCCATCGAAGTGTTCCTCATCGCCTCGCAGCTCGGCAGTTCCGAAGCGCTGGTGGTGAAAAATGACATCAAAAGCCCGCAGGATCTGATCGGCAAGCGCATCGCGGTGCCGTTTATTTCCACCACCCATTACAGCCTGCTGGCTTCACTCAAACATTGGGGCATCAAGCCTGAACAGGTGAAGATCCTCAATCTGCAGCCGCCGGCCATCGCCGCCGCCTGGCAGCGCGGCGACATCGACGGCGCTTACGTCTGGGCGCCGGTGGTCAACGAACTGGCCAAACAGGGCAAGGTGCTGACCGACTCCGCGCAGGTGGGCGAATGGGGCTCGCCGACGCTGGACGTGTGGGTGGTGCGCAAAGACTTCGCAGAGAAACATCCCGACGTAGTAACCGCCTTTGCCGCCAGCGCCCTGCAGGCGCAAAAGGCCTACCTGGCGGCGCCGGAACAGTGGCTGAAAGATCCGAGCCATCTCAGCACGCTGGCGCGCCTGAGCGGCGTGCCGGAAGCGCAGGTGCCGGAACTGGTGAAGGGGAACCGATATCTGCCGGTGGCCGATCAGGTTGCCCAACTCGGCCAGCCGGTGGACAAGGCAATCCGCGATACCGCCGAATTCCTCAAGCAGCAGGGCAAGATCCCGCAGGTCGACAGCGACTACAGCGCTTACGTCACCGACCGTTTTGTGAAACAGGTGCAGGCTGCGCCGCAGTCGTAAGGAAGCAGGATGCTAAACGTCAATCATCTTTCAGCAGAGTATCAGGGGCGGCCCGCGCTGCGTGACGTGTCGTTCCAGATCGCCGCCGGGCAACTGGTGGTGGTGCTCGGCCCATCGGGCTGCGGCAAGACCACGCTGCTGAATTTGATCGCCGGGTTTATCGAGCCTTCAGCTGGCAGCATCACGCTGGATGGAACGCCCGTTCACGGCCCGGGCGCCGAACGGGGCGTGGTGTTCCAGCATGAGGGCTTACTGCCGTGGCGTAACGTGGTGGACAACGTTGAGTTCGGCCTGCAGCTGGCCGGCATCGGCAAGGCGCAGCGCCGCCAGGTGGCGGAGCAGATGCTGCAGCGCGTGGGGCTGGCAGGCTATGAACAGCACTTCATCTGGCAGCTTTCCGGCGGCATGCGCCAACGCGTCGGCATTGCCCGCGCCCTGGCCGCCGATCCGCGTCTGCTGTTGCTGGATGAGCCGTTCGGCGCGCTGGACGCGTTCACGCGCGAGCAGATGCAGGAGCTGCTGCTAACCATCTGGCGAGATACCGGCAAACAGGTGCTGCTGATCACCCACGATATCGAAGAGGCGGTGTTCCTCGCCAGTGAACTGTTACTGCTGTCGCCGGGGCCGGGGCAGGTGGTGGAGCGGCTGTCGCTGAACTTCGGCCAGCGCTATGCCGACGGCGAAGCCTGCCGCGCCATCAAGTCCGATCCTGAATTTATCGCTCAGCGCGAATATGTGCTGGGCAAAGTTTTCCAACAGCGCGAGGCCTTGCTATGAGCCTGCATTCCACTCTGAAGGCTGCAGCCCAGCCGCAGGGCAAAGCGGCGCGCCGTTTCAGCGTGCCGCGCAACGTTTGGTTGAGCGGCGCCACGCTGTTGACGGTGTTGATCGTCTGGTGGGGCGTGACGGCGCTGCAGCTGATCAGCCCGCTGTTTTTGCCGGCGCCGCAGCAGGTGCTGCACCAGTTGATCACCATCGCCAGCCCGCAAGGCTTTATGGACGCCACGCTATGGCAGCATCTGGCGGCCAGCCTGGGGCGCATTTTGGTGGCGCTGCTGGCGGCGGTGATCGTCGGTATTCCGGTGGGCATCGCCATGGGGCTGAACGACACGGTGCGCGGCATCCTCGATCCGCTGATTGAGATCTATCGTCCGGTGCCGCCTCTGGCCTATCTGCCGCTGATGGTGATTTGGTTCGGCATCGGCGAGACCTCGAAAATCTTGCTGATTTATCTGGCGATCTTCGCGCCGGTGACGCTCTCCGCCGTGGCCGGCGTGCGCAGCGTGGCGCAGGTACGAGTGCGCGCCGCCCGCGCGTTGGGCGCCACGCGTTGGCAGGTGCTGCGTTTCGTGGTGCTGCCGAGCGCGCTGCCGGAGATCCTGACCGGCATTCGCATCGGGCTGGGCGTCGGCTGGTCGACGCTGGTGGCCGCCGAACTGATCGCCGCCACGCGCGGCCTGGGATTTATGGTGCAATCCGCCGGCGAGTTTTTGGCGACCGACGTGGTGTTGGCCGGCATCGGCGTGATTGCGGTGATTGCATTTGGGTTGGAGCTGGGGCTGCGCGCCCTGCAGCGCCGATTGACCCCGTGGCATGGAGTACAGCAATGAACGAACGTCTGAATATCACCCCGCTGGGGCCTTACATCGGGGCGCTGGTGGAAAACGTCGAATTGGCCCGGCCGTTGGGCGACGGCCAGTTTGAACAGCTTTATCATGCGTTGCTCAAGCATCAGGTGCTGTTCTTCCGCAACCAGCCGATCACGCCGTTGCAGCAGCGCGATCTGGCCGGGCGCTTCGGCGATCTGCATATCCATCCGGTCTATCCGCACGCCACCGACGTGGAAGAGATCATCGTGCTCGATACTCACGACGACAATCCGCCGGACAACGACAACTGGCACACCGACGTGACCTTTATCGAGAACCCGCCGCTGGGCGCGATCCTGGCGGCCAAGACCTTGCCTGCCACCGGCGGCGATACGCTGTGGGCCAGCGGCATCGCGGCCTACGAAGCGCTGTCGGCGCCGTTCAGAACGCTGCTCGCGGGGTTGCGCGCAGAGCATGACTTCACCAAGTCGTTCCCGGAGCACAAGCATCGCGGTAGCGAAGAAGAACACCAGCGTTGGCAACTGGCGGTGCAGAAAAACCCGCCGCTGCTGCATCCGGTGGTGCGCACTCACCCAGTCAGCGGCCGACAGGCGCTGTTCGTCAATGAAGGGTTCACCACGCGGATCGTGGATGTGGCGCCGAAGGAGAGCGATGCTTTACTGAATTTCCTGTTCGCTCACATCACTAAGCCGGAGTTTCAGGTGCGCTGGCGCTGGCAGGAAAATGACGTGGCGATCTGGGATAACCGCGTGACGCAGCACTACGCCAACGCGGATTATCTGCCGCAGCGGCGCATCATGCACCGCGCGACCATTCTGGGGGATAAACCTTTTTACAAGGCCTGAGGCTTAGGCTTCGAACGCCTGCGTTAACTGCTCCAGCTGTTCCTGCGCATCCAGCCAGGTCATTTCCGTCTCTTCCAGCGCGGATTTGGCTTGGCTTTGCTTTTGCAGGCAGTCGGTCAACTCGGCCTTGCGGCTGATGTCGTACAGCGCGGGATCCGCCAGCTGTTCCTCCACCGCCGCCAGTTCGGCGCCCAGTTTTTCCATCTGCTGTTCCAGCTTGGCGATCTGCTTGCGCAGCGGTTGGGTTTGCGTACGGAACTCCGCCTCGCGGCGTTTTTGATCCTTGCGCGCCTGCGCGCTGTTGCCGCCGCTCTCTTTTTCCGGCGCGTCCTGCTGGCTTTCCTGGCGCTGCAGGTCGACAAGCCACTGCTGATAATCGTCGAGATCGCCCTCGAAAGGCTCGACCTGGCCATCGTGCACCAGGTACAGATCGTCGGTGGTGGAGCGCAGCAGGTGACGGTCGTGCGATACCACCACCAACGCGCCTTCGAAATCGATCAGCGCCTCGGTCAGCGCCTGACGCATGTCGAGATCCAGGTGGTTGGTCGGTTCATCGAGCAGCAGCAGGTTCGGGCGCTGCCAGACGATCAGCGCCAGCACCAGCCGCGCCTTCTCGCCGCCGGAGAAACGCTCGGTCATTTCGCTGACCTTGTCGCCCTGGAAGCCGAAACCGCCCAGATAGTCGCGCAGCTGCTGCTCCAGCACCCTTGGGGCGATGCGGCTCAGGTGCTGCAGCGGCGATTCGTCGGCGCGCAAAAATTCCAGCTGATGCTGGGCGAAGTAACCCAGCTTGATGCCTTTCGCCAGGCCGATCTCGCCGCTCAGCGGCTCCAGGGTGCCGGCCAGCAGTTTGATCAGCGTCGATTTCCCGGCGCCGTTGCGGCCGAGCAGGCCAATGCGCGAGCCGGGCACCAGGTTCAGCTTGATTGACTTCAGGATCACTTTATCGCCATACCCGGCGCTGACTTTTTCCATGCGCAGCAGCGGGTTCGGCAGGCTTTCCGGCGGGCGGAAGCTGAAGGTGAACGGGTTGTCGACGTGCGCCGGGGCTATCAGCTCCATGCGCTCCAGCATCTTGATGCGGCTCTGCGCCTGTTTGGCCTTGGTGGCCTGCGCGCGGAAACGGTCGATATAGCTTTGCAGGTGCGCCACTTTCTCTTGCTGGTGCTGATACAGCGACTGCTGCTGCGCCAGCTTGGTAGCGCGCTGGCGTTCGAACGACGAGTAGTTGCCGGTGTACTCGTTCATCGTCTGCTGTTCGATATGCAGGATCTTGTCGACGATCGGATCGAGGAAGTCGCGGTCGTGCGAGATCAGCACCAGCGTGCCGGGATAGCTTTTCAGCCAGCGTTCCAGCCAGATCACCGCATCGAGATCCAGGTGGTTGGTCGGTTCGTCGAGCAGCAGCAGATCGGAACGGCACACCAGCGCCTGCGCCAGGTTGAGGCGCATGCGCCAGCCGCCGGAAAAGTCGCGCACCGGGCTTTGCAGCTGTTCGTTGGAGAAGCCGAGGCCGTGCAGCAGGCTGGCGGCGCGGGAACGGATGGTCCAGGCGTCGATGGCGTCCAGCTTGCCGTGCAGGGTGGCGATGGCGTGGCCGTCGTTGCGATCGTTGGCCGCCTGCAACTCGGCTTCAAGCTGGCGAAACTCGCGGTCGCCGTCGATAACATACTCGATCGCCGGCACGTCCAGCGCCGGCGTCTCCTGGTTGACCCAGGCCAGCGCCCAGTTGCCGGGGAAGGTGAAGCTGCCGCCGTCCGCCGCGATCTCGCCCTTCAGCAGCGACAACAGCGTGGATTTGCCGCAGCCGTTTTTGCCCACCAGGCCGACCTTCTGACCTGGATTAACCGTCGCCGTGGCGTTGTCCAGCAGGACGCGGATGCCGCGTCGGATTTGTAGCGAGGAGAATACAATCATAAAGCGCCGTATGTTCAGAGTATGTTAAATTATCATTAAGGTAACAGAACGCGCACCGCGCGCTGTTTTTGTCTTTGCGATGCATGGTAACGGAAAACCGCTACCCTGACGACGCTTTGGAGGGGAATGATGTCGCAGCCGCCCAAGGTCTTGCTGCTGTATGCCCATCCGGAATCTCATGACTCGGTGGCGAACCGGGTTTTGCTTCGACCGGCGCAGCAGTTGGAACATGTCACCGTGCACGATCTCTACGCGCACTATCCTGATTTTTTTATCGATATCCATCACGAACAACAGCTGCTGCGTGAGCACCAGGTCATCGTGTTTCAGCATCCTCTTTATACCTACAGCTGCCCGGCGCTGCTGAAGGAGTGGCTGGATCGCGTGCTGGCGCGCGGCTTCGCCAGCGGCGTGGGCGGCAATGCGCTGGCGGGCAAGTACTGGCGCTCGGTGATCACCACCGGCGAGCCGGAAGGCGCCTACCGTACCGGCGGTTATAACCACTATCCGATGGAAGATATCCTGCGGCCGTTCGAGCTGACCGCCGGGATGTGCCATATGCATTGGTTGACGCCGTTCGTGGTGTATTGGGCGCGGCGGCAAAAGCCGGAGGTGCTGCGCAGCCATGCGGACGCCTACGGGGACTGGCTGAGCCACCCGCTGCCGCACGGAGGACGATGATCATGGAAGGATCGACCTTACTGACCGCCATTTTGCTGTTCCTGTTCGCCGCGGTGGTGACGGTGCCGATCGCCCGCCGTCTGGGGATCGGCGCGGTGCTGGGCTATCTGATCGCCGGTATCGCCATCGGCCCGTGGGGATTGGGCTTCATTCGCGACGTTGACGAGATCCTGCACTTCTCCGAGTTGGGCGTGGTGTTCCTGATGTTCATCATCGGCCTGGAGCTGAACCCCAGCAAGCTGTGGGAGCTGCGGCGCTCGATCTTCGGCGCCGGCGCCGGCCAGGTGTTGATCACCGCGGCGGTGCTGGGCGCGTTGCTGTACCTGACGCACTTCGCCTGGCAGGCGGCGGTGATCGGCGGTATCGGCCTGGCGATGTCTTCCACCGCCATGGCGCTGCAGCTGATGCGCGAAAAGGGCATGAATCGCAACGAAGGCGGGCAGCTGGGTTTCTCGGTGCTGCTGTTCCAGGATATGGCGGTGATCCCGGCGCTGGCGTTGATCCCCATCCTGGCCGGCGCCGGCGGCACCAGCGACGACTGGGCGAAGATCGCGCTCAAGGTGGCGGCGTTCGGCGGCATGCTGATCGGCGGCCGCTTCCTGCTGCGGCCGCTGTTCCGCTATATCGCCGCTTCCGGCGTGCGCGAGATCTTCACTGCCGCGGCGCTGTTGCTGGTGCTCGGCTCGGCGCTGTTTATGGAGACGCTTGGCCTGTCGATGGCGCTCGGCACCTTCATTGCCGGCGTGCTGCTGGCGGAGAGCGAATACCGCCACGAACTGGAGATCTCCATCGAGCCGTTTAAAGGGCTGCTGCTGGGACTGTTCTTTATCTCGGTGGGCATGGTGTTGAATATCGGCGTGCTCTACACCCATCTGGCCGAGGTGTTGATCGGCGTACTGGCGCTGGTGGCGGTGAAATCCGGCGTGCTCTACGGCGTGTCGCGCCTGTTCGGCCTGCGTAGTTCGGTGCGCCTGCAGTTTGCCGGCGTGCTCAGCCAGGGCGGTGAGTTTGCCTTCGTGCTGTTTTCTGCGGCGGGCGCGCAAAAGGTGCTGCAGCCGGATCAACTCTCTTTGCTGTTGGTGGTAGTGACGCTGTCGATGATGACCACACCGTTACTCATGCAGGCCATCGACCGCATTTTGGCGCGCCGCTATAACGCCAAAGGCGAAGACGAGGAGACGCCGTACGTAGAGGACGACGATCCTCAGGTGATCATCGTTGGCTTCGGGCGTTTCGGCCAGGTGATCGGCCGCCTGTTGATGGCCAACAAAATGCGCATTACCGTACTGGAACGCGACGTCAGCGCCGTCGGGGTGCTGCGGCGTTACGGATATCAGGTTTATTACGGCGACGCCACCGAGTTGGAGCTGTTGCGCGCGGCGGGCGCCGAAAAGGCCAAGTCGATCGTGATTACCTGCAATGAGCCGGAAGACACCATGGAGATCGTGCGGCTGTGCCAGCAGCACTTCCCGAATCTGAGTATTCTGGCGCGGGCACGCGGCCGCGTGGAGGCGCATGAGTTGCTGCAGGCGGGCGTAAAACAGTTCAGCCGCGAAACCTTCTCCAGCGCGCTGGAACTGGGGCGCAAGGCGTTGATGGAGTTGGGCATGCACCCCCATCAGGCCTTCCGCGCCCAGCAGCATTTCCGCCGCCTGGATATGCGCATGCTGCGTGAACTGATGCCGCCGCATCAGGGCGACGTGGCGCAAATTTCCCGCGTGAAAGAGGCGCGGCGCGAGCTGGAAGAGCTGTTCCATCGCGAAATGCAAAAAGAAAGTCGCCAGTTTGACGGCTGGGATGAATACGAATAAGCGGGAGCATAACGATGTCTGCAACACGTAAGAGATTTATCGCCGGGGCGGTGTGCCCAAGCTGTAGCGCCATGGATACGCTGGCGGTGTGGCGGGAGGATCAGGTGGAAGTGGTGGAGTGCGTCAAGTGCGGCCATCACCAGCGCCAGACCGAACAACAGGTGGAAAAACACGTTCGACCGCAAGAGCAGGTGATCGGCATTTTTCAGCCGAAGTAGCGTTTTTTTATCCCGAAGGGTACAGCGAGGCAGATTTCCGTTACAATCTGTCCGGAAAAGGCGCGCATCCCGATAACGGTGTGCGTCCTAGTAGCCAACGGTAGGAGATATCATGAAAGTAGCAAAAGACTTGGTAGTCAGCCTGGCTTACCAAGTACGTACAGAAGACGGTGTTTTGGTTGATGAGTCTCCGGTGAGCGCACCGCTGGACTATCTGCACGGGCATGGTTCTCTGATCGCAGGTCTGGAAAAAGCGCTCGAAGGCCACGACGTTGGCGATCGTTTTGACGTTCACGTCGGCGCGAACGACGCGTACGGCAACTACGACGAAAACCTGGTGCAGCGCGTACCGAAAGACGTCTTCATGGGCGTTGACGAACTGCAGGTCGGCATGCGTTTCCTGGCTGACACCGATCAGGGCCCGGTACCGGTTGAAATCACCGAAGTTGACGGCGACCACGTGGTGGTTGACGGCAACCACATGCTGGCCGGCCAAAACCTGAACTTCAACGTGGAAGTTGTCGCGATCCGCGAAGCGACCGCAGAAGAACTGGCGCACGGTCACGTACACGGCGAGCACGACCATCACCACGAACACGGTGAAGGCTGCTGCGGCGGTCACGGCCACAGCCACGATCACGACCATGGTCACGACCACGGTAAAGGCGGTTGCGGTAACGGCGGTTGCGGCTGCCACTAAGCAGAACGCGATCACGAGACAAGAGGGCGGCCATCGGCTGCCCTTTTTTATGCGCGGCGCACCGGGCGCCGAACGGCACAACAGGACATGCCATGGCCACCATGAAAGACGTTGCGCGGCGCGCCGGCGTTTCCACGGCCACCGTCAGCCGGGTGATCAATAATACCGCCTACGTTGAGCCGGTGACCCGCGAACGCGTCGAGAAGGCGATGCGCGAGTTTAACTACCACCGCAACGCCGCCGCGTTGGCCTGGTGGCAAGGCTACCGCTGGGATGACATCATCGGGGCCATCGTGGCCAAGCTGGCTAAGGCGATGCCGGTGATCATGATCCTGATCTGCGTGGGCGGGCTGATCGGCACCTGGATGATCAGCGGCACAATCCCTTACATGGTGTATTGGGGGCTGAAGCTGATTAGCCCGCAATACATTCTGATCGCCGCGTTCTTCATCACCAGCGTGATCTCGGTGTGCACCGGTACCTCGTGGGGGGCGGCCGGCACCGTGGGCGTGGCGCTGATGGGCGTGGCCGCCGGTCTGGACGTGCCGCTGGCCGCCGCGGCCGGGGCGGTGGTGTCCGGCGCCTACTTCGGCGACAAAATTTCCCCGTTGTCCGATTCGACGAACTTCGCGGCTATCGTCGCGGATACCGATCTCTACAGCCATATCCAGCATCTGATGTACACGACGCTGCCGAGCTTCATCCTGGCCGCCGTGGTGTACCTGATCGCCGGCCACACCGGCGCGGTGGGCAGCGTGGCAACGCCGGAAAAAGTGACCGAAATCGTCAGCGCGCTTGAGGGGTTGTACCATTTCAATCTGCTGTTGATCCTGCCGCCGGTGCTGGTGCTGTGGGGCGCGGTGACCAAACGGCCGGTGATCCCCGTCATGCTGGCCGCCTGCGCGCTGGCGATCGCCATCGGCGTCGCGCTGCAGGGTTTTAGCCTGCAACAGGGGCTGAATGCGTTGATGGACGGTTTCCATCTGTCGATGTTCGCCAGCCAGGGCCATAACGTTGAAGGGATCGTCGCCGATGTGCCGCGCCTGCTGAACCGTGGCGGCATGTTCTCGATGATGAGTACGATCCTGCTGGTGTTCTGCGCCTTTTCCTTCGCCGGCGCCTTGACGCTGACCGGCGCGTTGACGGTGATCATCAGCCGGCTGCTGAAAGTGGTGCACACCACCGGTCAACTGATCGCCGCTACCGTTGCCACCACCATCCTGGTGACCGGCGCGACCAGCGACGGCAAGCTGGCGCTGCTGATCCCGGCGGAGCTGTTCAAAGGGGCCTATCGACGCATGGGGCTGGACAACAAAAACCTGTCGCGCACCGTCGAAGATGCGGGCACCGTCATCGAGCCGCTGATCCCGTGGACGGCCGCCGGTATTTACATGGCGACCACGCTGGGAGTGAGCACGCTCGATCTGCTGCCGTGGGCGATCCAATGTTATGTCGCAGTGGTGTTCGCCCTGATTTATGGCTTCACCGGCTTCGGTATCGCCAAACTCCAACCTCAGAACGACTTGCAGCGTAGGAAGCCTGACATGACGAGTCATTTCAACGCCATCATCGATCGCCACAATACCGGCTCCGTGAAGTGGGACTTCATCGACCGCTATCTGCAACTGGACGGCAGCGAATTGTTGCCGATGTGGGTGTCCGATTTCGACTTTCCATGCCCGCCGGAGGTGCAACAGGCGCTGCATCAGCGGGTGGACCACGGCGTCTTTGGCTACAGCGAACGCGACGACGCCTACTACCAGGCGGCGATCGACTGGTTTGCCAAGCGGCACGACTTGCCGCTGCGGCGCGAGTGGTTCACGTCGATTGAAGGGGTGGTGCCGGGGTTGGCGATGCTGATCCAACTGCTCAGCAAGCCGGGGGACGGCGTGGTGGTGCAGGGGCCGTACTATGGCTCGTTCGCCAAGATAGTCACCATGAACGGCAGAGAGGTGATTGAAAATCCGCTGCTGGAAACCCCGCAGGGATACCGGATCGATTTCGACCAGCTGGCCGCCTGCCTGGCGCAGCGCAAACCGCCGCTGTTGTTGCTGTGCAATCCGCACAATCCGACCGGCCGTTGCTGGCGCCGCGAGGAACTGGAGCGGCTCATGGCGCTCTGCCACGCCCACGATGTCACGGTGATCTCCGATGAAATTTGGGCCGATCTGCTGCTGCCCGGCGAGACGTTTACATCGGTGTTGCATCTGGACGAGGAATATCGCGAGCGGGTGATTGCGGCGACGTCCGCCAGCAAAACCTTCGGACTCTCTTCGCTGCGCATTTCGAATTTTCTGATCCCCAATGCCCGGCTGCGGCAGGCGTTTGTCGATCGGCTGAACGCCCACGGGCTGGATGTATTCAACGCGCTGTCGATGACGGCGGCGACCGCGGCCTATCAACGGGGCGTTGCCTGGCTTGATGAGCTGCTCGACTACCTGGCGGAGAATCGGCGCTGGTTTGAGCAGGCGCTGGCGGCCGCCGCGCCCTGGTGCACGATGACCCAGGCTGAAGGGACTTATCTCGCCTGGCTGGATTGCCGTGCACTGGGTTTGAACGATGCTGACTTACAGCAGGCGCTGGTGGCGGTGGCGAAGCTGGCGCCGTCGATGGGCAGCGGTTTCGGCCCGCAGGGGAGCGGTTTTATCCGCATCAACCTGGGGTGCCCGCGCCGCTATCTCGAGCGTGCCGTCGACGGGCTGGCACGCCTGAAATAACCGCGCAGCGGGCCCTCAATAGTGCGGCGGAGGGGTTTCTTCCGATTGCGAGGCGATCATTGAGGTTTGGGTCGAGCGCAGCTTGTCGGTCAACATGCGCAGGTGTTCGCGCATCTTCAGCATTTCCATTTGATGCTGGATGACGGTCTGGTTGAGCTCTTCGATGGTGAGCTCTTGGAAGGCCTGGCGGCTCTCCAGTTCTTCAAGCCGCTGTAGCAGGCGTTGAATGTCGGCGTTGTGCATGAGGCTACCTCTGACGCGATAAAATCCTGATTCGGCGCTATGGTAACAGCTGACGCCGGGTTTGCTCGCGCTATTTCTCCAGGCGGCGCGCAACGTTGCGATCGGCAGTGTAAAGTGCTGAAAAGTTGCACGCCCGATACGCCGTTTTTTGCTAACCTCGCCGAATATTCTGCAAGAAAAATCTGATTTATCATGCGAGTAGCACACAGGGGGAAACTTCTTGGCAAAGCGGGAGTCACACTTTGACTCGATTGGTTACCTGTGCGACTGTTTTGTTTTGTTTCAGGCAGCTATAGTAGCCCGGTTATCTTACCTAATGATTGTTTGGGGCATTGCTTCAGACACTGGAGAAATGGATGAAATCTTTGTTTAAAGTCACGCTTCTGGCAACCACCATGGCTTTTGCTCTGAATGCGACCCAGGTCATGGCAGCCGATGCCGCCAAACCGGCAGAAGCCGCTAAACCAGCGGACGCGGCGGCAGCTCCGAGCACCGGCAAGTTCAAAAACGACGACGAGCAAGCCGCTTACGCACTGGGCGCCTCTCTCGGCCGTTACATGGACAACTCTCTGAAAGAGCAAGAGAAGCTGGGCATCAAACTGGACAAAGATCAGCTGATCGCCGGCGTTCAGGACGCGTTCGCCAACAAGAGCAAGCTGAACGACGCCGACATCGAGAAGACCCTTCAGGGCTTCGAAGCGCGCGTGAAGGCTTCCGCTCAGGCGAAGATGGAACAGGACGCCAAGGACAACGAAACCAAAGGCGCCAAGTACCGCGACAGCTTCGCGAAAGAAAAAGGCGTGAAGAAAACCGAATCCGGCCTGCTGTACCAGGTAGAGAAACCGGGCGCGGGTGAAGCGCCGAAAGACAGCGACACCGTGGTAGTAAACTACAAAGGCACCCTGACCGACGGTACTGAGTTCGATAACTCCTACACCCGCGGCGAGCCGCTGTCGTTCCGTCTGGATGGCGTGATCCCGGGCTGGACCGAAGGCCTGAAGCACATCAAGAAAGGCGGCAAAATCAAGCTGGTGATCCCGCCGGCATTGGCCTACGGCAAAACCGGCGTTCCGGGCATCCCGGCTAACTCCACGCTGGTGTTCGACGTTGAGCTGCTGGACGTGAAAGCGGCGCCGAAAGCCGACGCTAAAGCCGAAAAATCGGCTGACGCGAAAGCAGACGCTAAAGCGAAATAATCTCGTCGCTCTGTTTGCCACCGCCGCGGATGCCCTCCGCGGCGGTTTTCATTTCGACCGCCGCCGCTTCTCTCTCCATTGAACGCTTGACGCCTGCCGGGCATCGGGCTTAACGTCAATACCACGCGCAAACGCAAGGACTTTGCTCCGGTCGCTTTGCTAGACTAATAATTCTGACTTATCAGTCATGCGTCTGCCCCTTAGGGCGTGTACCTAAAATTGTTCCCGGCCGCCTCGCCCGCGGATGTCATCGTGCCGTTTATGCTGCTCTCAGCCAGCCGCGCTGCGGCGTGCCGACGACGGCAGCGATCCGGTCCGAGCGGTTTTAGCTGCGCCCCCTGGCACAGGCGATCTATGAGGGTGGTATCTTCGATGTCGAATTCGCTTTTATCCAGCGAAGCCAGCGAACTTGATTTGCTGAATGAACGTCCGTTTACTCAAACGGATCATGAAATCCTGAAATCCTATGAAGCGGTGGTCGATGGGCTGGCGATGTTGATCGGCGGCCACTGCGAGATCGTATTGCACGCGCTGGAAGACCTGAACAGTTCGGCGGTGCGCATCGCCAACGGGGAACATACCGGGCGTAAAATCGGTTCGCCGATCACTGACCTGGCGCTGCGCATGCTGCACGACATGGCCGGCGACGACAGCAGCGTGTCGAAAGCCTACTTCACCCGCGCCAAGAGCGGCGTGCTGATGAAGTCGGTGACCATCGCCATTCGCAATCGCGAACAGCGGGTAATCGGCCTGCTGTGCATCAACATGAACCTCGATGTGCCGTTCTCGCAGATCATGCAGACCTTTATGCCGCCGGCCACGCAGGACGTGCCGTCGTCGGTGAATTTCGCCTCTTCCGTCGACGATCTGGTGGCGCAGACGCTGGAGTTCACCATCGAAGAGGTGAATGCCGATCGCTCGGTATCCAATAACGCCAAGAACCGCCAGGTAGTGCTAAACCTCTATGAGAAAGGCATCTTCGACATCAAGGATGCGATCAATCAGGTGGCGGATCGCCTGAATATCTCCAAACACACCGTGTATTTGTACATCCGCCAGTTCAAGAGCGGCGATCTGTTGGGAAGCGACCGTTGATGCTCGATTATTGTCTGTTGGTCACCGGTCCGGCTTACGGCACGCAGCAGGCCAGCAGCGCCTATCAGTTCGCTCAGGCCCTGCTGGCGAAAGGACACCGGCTTTCCAGCGTCTTTTTCTACCGTGAAGGGGTATTGAACGCCAACCAGCTGACCGCGCCCGCCAGCGATGAGTTCGACCTGGTGCGCGGTTGGGCGCAGCTGGCTCAGCAACACGGCGTGGCGCTCAACGTCTGCGTGGCCGCCGCGTTGCGCCGCGGCGTCACCGATGAGCGGGAGGCGGCGCAGCAGGGGCTGGCAAGCGCCAACCTGCAGCCCGGTTTTACCCTGAGCGGGTTGGGTTCCCTGGCCGAAGCGTCGCTAAGTTGCGACCGTCTGGTGCAGTTCTGAGGATAGGATGAAACGAGTCGCTTTTGTTTTCACCCATGGGCCGCACGGCGGCGCCAGCGGCAGGGAAGGGCTGGATGCGCTGCTCGCCACGTCGGCGCTCAGTGAAGATGTGGGGGTGTTTTTTGTCGGCGATGGCGTATTGCAGCTGTTGCCGGGCCAACAGCCGGAAAAGATTTTGGCGCGCAATTACATTGCCACCTTTGGCGTGCTGCCGCTGTATGACGTGGAGCGGTGCTATCTGTGCCAGGCTTCACTGCAGGAACGCGGACTGAGCCAGGTGACCGATTGGGTGCTGGACGCCGAGGTGCTGGCGCCGGACGAGCTGCGCCGCGAACTGGACGGCTACGACGCCGTGATGACGTTTTAGGATCCTCTGATGCTGTATACCCTGAGCCATTCGCCAAACCAATGTGACCTGCCTGCGCTGCTGCGCCTGACGGCGCAGGGCGACGCGCTGTTGCTGCTGCAGGACGGCGTGCTGGCAGGCCTTGCCGGCAGCGCTCATCTTGAATTGCTGCTCGCCGCCCCCATATCCCTTTATGCGCTGCAGGACGACCTGGAAGCCCGGGGATTGGTTGGTCATTTTTCGCACGAAATCACTGTCGTCGGCTATAATCACTTCGTTGAATTAACCGAACAACACCGCAGCCAAATGGCCTGGTGATAAGAGTGATGTTGTATATTTCTTGACACCCATACTGGTCAGCCCTAAAATTCTGCGTCCTCGTACTTTGCCAGTAGTGCATACGAGGGGATTTATCACATGTTTACGAAGCTAGTACGAAGCAAAAACCAGGAGCTTTTTTAATGGCAACAATTAACCAGCTGGTTCGCAAACCACGCTCTGTGAAGGCTGCTAAAAGCAACGTTCCAGCGCTGGAAGCCTGCCCGCAGAAACGTGGCGTATGCACCCGCGTATATACCACTACCCCGAAAAAACCAAACTCCGCACTGCGTAAAGTTTGCCGTGTGCGTTTGACCAACGGTTTCGAAGTGACTTCCTACATCGGTGGCGAAGGCCACAACCTGCAGGAACACTCCGTAATCCTGATCCGTGGCGGTCGTGTAAAAGACTTGCCAGGTGTGCGTTACCACACCGTCCGTGGTGCACTTGACTGCTCCGGTGTTAAAGACCGTAAGCAAGCTCGTTCCAAGTACGGCGTGAAGAAGCCAAAGGCTTAATGGTTCTCCGTTAAGTAAGGCCAAACGTTTTAACTTTAATGTCAAAATAAACTCGTAGAGTTTTGGACAATCCTGAATTAACAACGGAGTATTTCCATGCCACGTCGTCGCGTAATCGGCCAACGTAAAATCCTGCCAGATCCTAAGTTCGGATCTGAGCTGCTGGCCAAATTTGTAAATATCCTGATGGTAGACGGTAAAAAATCTACTGCAGAAGCAATCGTCTATACCGCGCTGGAGACCCTGGCTCAGCGTTCTGGTAAAGATCACCTGGAAGCTTTCGAAGTCGCTCTCGACAACGTTCGCCCGACTGTAGAAGTTAAGTCGCGTCGCGTTGGCGGTTCTACTTATCAGGTACCAGTTGAAGTCCGCCCGGTTCGTCGTAATGCTCTGGCAATGCGTTGGATCGTTGATGCTGCACGTAAACGCGGTGATAAATCCATGGCTCTGCGCCTGGCGAACGAGCTGTCTGACGCAGCAGAGAACAAAGGTTCTGCTGTTAAGAAGCGTGAAGACGTTCACCGTATGGCCGAAGCCAACAAGGCGTTCGCCCACTACCGCTGGTAATCATCCGGCTGTAGTCATGCTAACCAAGCGGGCGCGTCAAATCGGCCCGCTTGGGTTAACTGAACTTGAACGCCCTAGGAATAGAGGAATCAAATGGCTCGTACAACACCCATTGCACGCTACCGTAACATCGGTATCAGTGCTCACATCGACGCCGGTAAAACCACCACTACCGAACGTATTCTGTTCTACACCGGTGTAAACCACAAAATCGGTGAAGTTCATGACGGCGCTGCCACCATGGACTGGATGGAACAGGAGCAGGAGCGTGGTATTACCATCACTTCTGCAGCGACTACTGCCTTCTGGTCTGGTATGGCCAAGCAGTTCGAACCGCATCGCGTAAACATCATCGACACCCCAGGGCACGTTGACTTCACCATCGAAGTAGAACGTTCCATGCGTGTGCTGGATGGCGCGGTAATGGTTTACTGTGCTGTTGGTGGTGTTCAGCCACAGTCTGAAACCGTATGGCGTCAGGCTAACAAATACAAAGTGCCACGTATCGCGTTCGTTAACAAAATGGACCGTATGGGCGCTAACTTCCTGAAAGTTGTAGGCCAGATCAAAACTCGTCTGGGCGCCAACCCTGTTCCTCTGCAGCTGGCTATCGGCGCAGAAGACAAATTCACCGGCGTTATCGACCTGGTGAAGATGAAGGCGATCAACTGGAACGAAGAAGACGCAGGCGTAACCTTCGAATACGAAGACGTGCCGGCTGACATGATGGATCTGGCTGAAGAATGGCGCCAGAACCTGATCGAGTCCGCTGCGGAAGCTTCCGAAGAGCTGATGGAAAAATACCTGGGCGGCGAAGAGCTGACCGAGGAAGAAATCAAATCCGCTCTGCGTCAGCGCGTGCTGAACAACGAAATCATCCTGGTTACCTGTGGTTCTGCGTTCAAGAACAAAGGCGTACAGGCGATGCTGGATGCGGTAATCGAATACCTGCCGGCACCAACTGACGTTCCTGCGATCAACGGTATCCTGGACGATGGCAAAGACACTCCGGCTGAGCGTCACGCAAGTGATGACGAGCCGTTCTCTGCGCTGGCGTTCAAAATCGCTACCGACCCGTTCGTGGGTAACCTGACCTTCTTCCGCGTGTACTCCGGCGTTGTTAACTCCGGCGACACCGTGCTGAACTCCGTTAAGGCTGCGCGCGAGCGTTTCGGCCGTATCGTTCAGATGCACGCCAACAAGCGTGAAGAGATCAAAGAAGTTCGCGCAGGCGACATCGCCGCTGCGATCGGTCTGAAAGACGTGACCACCGGGGACACCCTGTGTGATCCAGACTCTCCAATCATCCTGGAGCGTATGGAATTCCCTGAGCCGGTAATCTCTATCGCCGTTGAACCAAAAACCAAAGCTGACCAAGAAAAAATGGGTCTGGCTCTGGGCCGTCTGGCTAAAGAAGACCCGTCATTCCGCGTATGGACTGACGAAGAGTCTAACCAGACCATCATCGCCGGTATGGGTGAACTGCACCTCGACATCATCGTTGACCGCATGAAGCGTGAATTCAACGTTGAAGCTAACGTGGGCAAACCTCAGGTAGCTTACCGCGAAGCGATTCGCGCGAAGATTACCGATGTTGAAGGTAAGCACGCCAAGCAGTCTGGTGGTCGCGGTCAGTACGGTCACGTTGTGATCGACATGTACCCACTGGAGCCGGGCTCTAACCCGAAAGGTTACGAGTTCATCAACGACATCAAAGGTGGTGTAATTCCTGGCGAATACATCCCTGCCGTTGATAAAGGCATCCAGGAGCAGCTGAAGTCTGGTCCGTTGGCTGGTTACCCGGTAGTAGACATGGGTATTCGTCTGCACTTCGGTTCTTACCACGACGTTGACTCCTCTGAACTGGCGTTTAAACTGGCCGCGTCTATCGCCTTTAAAGAAGGCTTTAAGAAAGCGAAACCAGTTCTGCTTGAGCCTATCATGAAGGTTGAAGTTGAGACTCCAGAAGAGAACACCGGTGACGTTATCGGTGACTTGAGCCGTCGTCGCGGCATGCTGCGCGGTCAGGAATCTGAAGTGACTGGCGTTAAGATCCACGCTGAAGTACCGTTGTCCGAAATGTTCGGCTACGCAACTCAGCTGCGTTCTCTGACTAAAGGTCGCGCATCATACACCATGGAATTCCTGAAGTATGATGATGCACCGAACAACGTCGCTCAGGCCGTAATCGAAGCCCGTGGCAAATAAGCCGCAGGGTTAAAACCAAAGTCCCGTGCTCTCTCCAGAAGGGGAGAGCGCTATAGTAAGGAATATAGCCGTGTCTAAAGAAAAATTTGAACGTACAAAACCGCACGTTAACGTTGGTACTATCGGCCACGTTGACCACGGTAAAACTACCCTGACTGCAGCGATCACCACCGTTCTGGCTAAAACCTACGGCGGTTCTGCACGTGCTTTCGACCAGATCGATAACGCGCCAGAAGAAAAAGCTCGTGGTATCACCATCAACACCTCCCACGTTGAGTATGACACCCCGACTCGTCACTACGCGCACGTTGACTGCCCAGGGCA
>NZ_JBAKGW010000009.1:0-206673 GCF_049065515.1 Serratia sp. SA088 | reverse complement strand
CTGGATATCGTCTTGTGGAGTGCCCACACAGATTGTCTGATAAATTGTTAAAGAGCAGTGAGTTAGGCGCTTTCGCTTGCTAACTCGAGGTGGCGTATATTACGCTTTCCTCTTTCAGAGTCAACCCTAATTTTCAGGATTTTTTCTCTTTCTTCCCGGCCGCTGTGTGAAGTGAATCACTTGTGCCGTGTCGATGGAGGCGCATTATAGGGAGCCGGTTCAGAATGACAAGCGATAATATGCATTTTTTATCTGACCGCTCACTATTCATGCGTAACGCCTATTAAACCCGCTTTTTGATGGCTGCCGGCAGGTCCGCCAGGCTATTTAGCACCCAATCGGCCAACTTTTCGCCCTGCTCCGTCACCGGCTTGCCGGTACGCACCAGCACCTTGGTGCCGACGCCAGCCGCGATCGCCGCCTGCATATCTTCCGGTTTATCACCCACCATATAAGAAGCGGCCATATCGATGTTCAATTCCTGCTGCGCTTGCAGCAGCATGCCCGGCTGCGGTTTACGGCAGTCACAGACCTGACGATACTCTTCCACTACCGCCTCCGGATGATGCGGGCAGAAATAGATGCCGTCGAAGTCGACGTCGCGATCGGCCAGCGACCAGTCCATCCACTCGGTCAGGTACATAAATTGGTCTTCGCTGAACTTGCCGCGCGCAATGCCCGACTGGTTGGTCACCATCACCAGCGCGAACCCCATCTTTTTGAGTTCGCGACAGGCGTCAATCACGCCGTCAATAAAGTGGAAATTGTCGATTTCATGGACATAACCATGGTCAACGTTAATCGTACCGTCACGATCGAGAAAAATTGCTGGAACGCTTTGTGTCACCGCTTTGCTCCTGAGGGGCTGAATACGCTGACAAGTATCGCATGTTTTACCCCGCACTGAGAACGCCGGAGAACGTCGCTGGTCGTTGACTTAGACGTCTAGACGCCTTAACATCTGATCCATACCTTGGTTCCACGCCGAGGTTTACTTTTATCTAGCCACGGGCAACCACGCTAAAATAAGAAGAATATGATTAAACTTTCTAACATCACTAAAGTGTTCCAGCAGGGTTCGCGCACCATTACCGCGCTCTCTGACGTGACCCTTCACGTCCCTGCCGGGCAAATCTATGGCGTTATCGGCTCTTCCGGCGCCGGCAAAAGCACGCTGATCCGCTGCGCCAACATGCTTGAGCGCCCTACCTCCGGCCAGGTGCTGGTCGATGGCCAGGATCTGACGTCTCTGTCGGAAAGCGAACTGACGCGCGCCCGTCGCCAAATCGGCATGATCTTCCAGCACTTCAACCTGCTCTCTTCCCGCACGGTGTTCGGCAACGTGGCGCTGCCGCTGGAGCTGGACAATACGCCGCGCGCCGAGATCAAAAAGCGCGTGACCGAACTGCTGGAGCTGGTTGGCCTGGCGGACAAACACGACGCCTACCCGGCCAACCTGTCCGGCGGTCAGAAACAGCGCGTGGCGATCGCCCGTGCGCTGGCCAGCAACCCTAAAGTGCTGCTGTGCGACGAAGCAACCAGCGCGTTGGATCCGGCCACCACCCGTTCCATCCTGGAGCTGCTGAAAGACATCAACCGCCGTCTGGGCCTGACCATTCTGCTCATCACCCACGAAATGGACGTGGTGAAACGCATCTGCGACCAGGTCGCGGTCATCAGCCAGGGGCAGCTGATCGAAAAAGACAGCGTCAGCGAAGTGTTCTCACACCCGAAAACCCCGCTGGCCCAGCAGTTCATTCAGTCCACGCTGCATCTGGATATCCCGGACGACTACGCCGCGCGCCTGTCGCCGGAGCGTCAGGGCGACCGCCAGCCGCTGCTGCGCCTGGAGTTCACCGGTCAGTCGGTCGATGCGCCGCTGCTGTCTGAAGCCGCTCGCCGCTTCAACGTGAACAACAACATTATCAGCGCCCAGATGGATTATGCCGGCGGCGTGAAATTCGGCGTGATGCTGGCGGAGCTGCACGGCAGCGACGAAGACGCGCTGGCGACGATTAAGTTCCTGCAAGAAAATCAGGTAAAAGTAGAGGTTCTGGGTTATGTCTGAGGCAATGATGTGGTTGATGGCGCGTGGCGTGTGGGAAACCGTCATGATGACCTTTGTCTCCGGCTTCTTCGGTTTCGTGCTCGGCCTGCCGGTAGGCGTGCTGCTGTATGTCACCCGCCCGGGGCAGATCATCGCCAACAATTCGCTGTATAAAATTTTGTCCGGGCTGGTGAACATCTTCCGTTCCATTCCGTTCATCATCCTGCTGGTTTGGATGATTCCGTTTACCCGCATGATCGTCGGCACCTCGATCGGCCTGCAGGCGGCCATCGTGCCGTTGACCGTGGGCGCCGCGCCGTTCATCGCGCGCATGGTGGAAAACGCCCTGCTGGAAATCCCGTCCGGTCTGGTGGAAGCGGCGCGCGCCATGGGCGCCACGCCGATGCAGATCATCAAGAAAGTGTTGCTGCCGGAAGCTCTGCCGGGCTTGGTTAACGCCGCGACCATCACCCTGATCACCCTGGTGGGCTACTCCGCCATGGGCGGCGCAGTCGGCGCCGGCGGTCTGGGCCAAATCGGTTACCAATACGGTTATATCGGTTATAACGCCACAGTGATGAATACCGTATTAGTATTACTGGTAGTTTTGGTTTATCTGATCCAATTCTGCGGCGATCGCATCGTCAAAGCCGTTACCCATAAATAATTTCACCGCATATTAATGCGAGTCTAATGAGGAAGGGATATGTCGTTAAAATTTAAATCCATCGCGGCAATTGGCGCACTGATCGGCACGCTGGCTCTGGCGGGCTGTGGCCAGGATGAAAAGAATCCGAACCACATCAAGGTCGGCGTGATCGTCGGCGCAGAGCAGCAAGTCGCCGAAGTGGCGCAGAAAGTGGCGAAAGAGAAATACGGTCTGGACGTTGAACTGGTCACCTTCAACGACTACGTGCTGCCTAACGAAGCGCTGAGTAAAGGCGATATCGATTTGAACGCCTTCCAGCACAAGCCTTATCTGGATCAGCAGATCAAAGACCGCGGCTACAAGCTGGTGCCGGTCGGCAACACCTTTGTTTACCCGATCGCTGGTTACTCCAAGAAAATCAAATCGCTGGACGAGCTGAAAGAAGGTTCGCAGATCGCGCTGCCTAACGATCCGACCAACCTGGGCCGTTCGCTGCTGCTGCTGCAGAAAGTCGGTCTGATCAAGCTGAAAGACGGCGTTGGCCTGCTGCCGACCGTGCTGGACGTGACCGAGAACCCGAAAAACCTGAAGTTGGTTGAGCTGGAAGCGCCTCAGCTGCCGCGTTCTCTGGACGATCAGCAGATCGCGCTGGCAGTGATCAACACCACCTACGCCAGCCAGATCGGCCTGACGCCGGCGAAAGACGGTCTGTTCGTGGAAGATAAAGACTCGCCTTACGTCAACCTGCTGGTTGCGCGCGAAGATAACAAAGATGCGGAAAACGTGAAGAAATTCGTTCAGGCCTATCAGTCTGACGACGTTGACGCGGCCGCCAACAAAATCTTCAACGGCGGCGCGGTGAAAGGCTGGTAAGCGCTTATTCACTCATTTTATTCCTATAATTGCAAGACGGGCCAAGGCCCGTCTTGTTATTTCCGCCATAGCTTGCTTCAATAGCGCCACTTTCATTAAGGCAGAGGAATCTCAATGCGTGTTTTACCTCTCTGTTTGTTAGCGCTCGCGCTGGCCGGATGTTCATCGCAGCGTATCGCGCCGTCCTCAACAAGCAGCACCAGCAAGCCGACCAGCACCGCTCCGGCCAAGACCACGCCGGCCGCCCGCCCCGCTCCGGTAAAACTGTATAAAAGTGCAGAAGAGCTCGTGGGCAAGCCGTTCCGCGATCTGGGTGAAGTGTCCGGCGAATCGTGCCAAACCACCGTGCAAGACTCTCCACCGAATCTGGCCACCGCCCGTAAACGCATGCAAATCCGTGCGTCTTACATGAAGGCCAACGCCGTGCTGCTGCACGACTGCCAGATTGTCAGCGGCGTCGCCGGTTGCTATCAACAGGCCGTTTGTCAGGGCTCGGCGCTTAACGTCTCGTCCAAATGACCGAATTCGTTTTCGAGCAGATCGGCGTGATCCGCTCGCCCTATAAAGAGAAATTCGCCGTGCCCCGCCAACCGGGGCTGGTCGAAGACGGCGGCGGCGAACTGCTGCTGCTGCCGCCTTACAACCAGGCGGAAGCGGTGCGCGGCCTCAGCGATTTCAGCCATCTGTGGGTGATGTTCATTTTCCATCAAACCATGGAAGGCGGCTGGCGCCCGACGGTGCGTCCGCCGCGTTTAGGCGGCAATGCCCGCATGGGCGTGTTCGCCACCCGCTCCACCTTCCGCCCCAACCCGCTCGGCATGTCGCTCATTGAGCTGAAGGGCGTGCGGGTGAAAAACGGTGAAGTGGCGCTGGAACTGGGCAGCCTCGACCTGGTCGACGGCACCCCGGTGGTGGACATCAAGCCTTATCTGCCGTTCGCCGAGAGCCAGCCGCAGGCCCGCGCCGGCTTTGCCCAGGCCGCGCCCGCCGGCGATATGCCGGTGCGTTTCGCACCGCAGGCCGAGCAACAGCTGCAGCAACATCAGGCGCGCTACCCGCAATTAAGGCGTTTTATCAGCCAGGTGCTGGCGCAAGACCCCCGTCCCGCCTATCGTAAAGGAGAGGACATCGAACGGGATTACGCCGTCTGGCTGTTGGATTTCAACGTGCGCTGGCGTGTCGTGGACGGCCACACCGAAGTGTTGGCGCTCGACCCGCGTTAAAATTCCGCCGCCTCTCTTTTGGCGACCCGCTCGCGCTGGTAAACTAAACCACTTTTGTCACTTTTGGCCGCCACTCTGGCAGCCCGATGCAATTTGCAGTTCTAACGGAACCAAAACACCATGCGTACTAGCCAATATCTGCTCTCCACACTGAAGGAGACACCTGCCGACGCCGAAGTGATCAGCCACCAGCTGATGCTGCGCGCCGGGATGATCCGCAAGCTGGCCTCCGGTCTTTACACCTGGCTGCCGACCGGCCTGCGCGTTCTGAAGAAGGTTGAAAACATCGTTCGCGAAGAAATGAACAATGCTAACGCGATCGAAGTTTCCATGCCGGTGGTTCAGCCTGCCGATCTGTGGCAGGAAAGCGGCCGTTGGGAGCAATACGGCCCCGAGCTGCTGCGCTTCGTCGACCGCGGCGATCGTCCGTTCGTGCTGGGCCCAACGCATGAAGAAGTGATCACCGATCTGATCCGCAACGAGATCAGCTCGTACAAGCAGCTGCCGCTGAACTTCTTCCAGATCCAGACCAAGTTCCGTGATGAAGTGCGCCCGCGTTTCGGCGTGATGCGTTCCCGTGAGTTCCTGATGAAGGATGCCTACTCCTTCCACACCTCACAGGAGTCTCTGCAGGAGACTTACGACGCGATGTACGAAGCGTACAGCAAAATCTTCAGCCGCATGGGCCTGGATTTCCGCCCGGTGCAGGCGGATACCGGCTCGATCGGCGGCAGCGCCTCGCACGAATTCCAGGTGCTGGCGCAGAGCGGTGAAGACGATATCGTGTTCTCCACCGGTTCCGATTTCGCCGCCAACATCGAGCTGGCGGAAGCGGTCGCGCCGGCAGAGCCGCGCGCCGCAGCCAGCGAAGAGCTGCGCCTGGTGGATACGCCGAACGCCAAAACCATCGCCGAGCTGGTCGAGCAATTCCAGCTGCCGGTGGAAAAAACCGTGAAGACGCTGATGGTGCGCGCCACCGAAGAGAGCGGCCACAAGCTGGTCGCCCTGCTGGTGCGCGGCGATCACGAACTGAACGAAGTCAAGGCCGAGAAGCTGGCGCAGGTTGCCGCGCCGCTGACCTTCGCCACCGAAGAAGAGATCCGCGCCATCGTCGGCGCCGGCCCAGGCTCGCTTGGCCCAGTCAAGCTGCCGATGCCAGTGGTAGCCGACCGCAGCGTGGCGGCGATGAGCGATTTCGGCGCCGGCGCCAACGTTGACGGCAAACACTACTTCGGCATCAACTGGGAGCGCGATCTGCCGCTGCCGCAGGTGGCCGATATCCGTAACGTGGTGGAAGGCGACGCCAGCCCGGACGGTCAGGGTACGCTGCTGATCAAACGCGGCATCGAAGTGGGCCATATCTTCCAGCTCGGCACCAAGTACTCGGAAGCGATGAAAGCGACCGTGCAGGGTGAAGACGGCCGCAACCAGGTGCTGACCATGGGTTGCTACGGCATCGGGGTCACGCGCGTCGTGGCCGCCGCCATCGAGCAGAACCACGACGAACGCGGCATCATCTGGCCGGACGCCATCGCGCCGTTCCAGGTGGCGATCCTGCCGATGAACATGCACAAGTCGTTCCGCGTACAGGCGCTGGCAGAAGAGCTGTACAACACCCTGCGTTCCCACGGCATCGACGTGATCCTCGATGACCGCAAAGAGCGTCCGGGCGTGATGTTCGCGGATATGGAGCTGATCGGCGTGCCGCACTCTGTCGTTATCGGCGATCGTAACCTCGATAACGAAGAGATCGAGTACAAGAACCGCCGCGTCGGCGAGAAGCAAATGATCAAAACCGGCGAAATCGTTGATTTCCTGCTGGGCCAGATCAAACGCTAAGCGCCGATCGCCAGAGAATAAAAAACCCGCCTAGGCGGGTTTTTTTATATCCGAAACGCGTTACTTGCTGCTGCAGCTTTTGCTGCGGTCGAACGCGATCTTGCCGTCCGGCACCACCGCTTTTTCAATCTGCCCCTCTTCCATCGACGGCTGCACGCTGAAGTGCGCGTTGAAAGTCAGGAACACCGGCTCGCCGGCAGTCTTATTGGCCTTGGCGTAACCTTGCTCCAGCGCGATGTTGTTATCCACCGGGAAAGTGATGCCGGTGGCGCAGTCCTTGAAGACTGCCGCATCCGCCATATAGGTATAACTGCCTTTCATCACCATTGGCGTTTTAGGCAACGGCTTTTCGACCGGCTCCAGACGGTAATTCAGCTTGGACTCGATCGGCGCGCCGCTGCGATCCAGCATCTCCAGGCTCTTGCCCACCGGACGGAAGTAGCGTTTCTCGCCGGTGCTGTCGGTCAGCACCAGCTTATCCGCGGTGCGCGCCCATTTGCCGTAGTCGGCAAAGGTCTGATCGCCGTCTTTGCTGCCGCGATAGGTTTCCTGCAGCACGAAGGTGCCATCTTCATCCAGGAACAGCGCTGTATCCAGACCGCCGCAATCGGCGCAAGGCAACACCCCTTGATAACTCTGCGGCATCGCCTGCAGCGGTTGTTCCTTCGGTTGATAATGATTGTTGCATCCCAACAACGAGAGTGCGCCTGCCGCCAAGAACAGGGCTATCGTAATTTTCTTCACAGTTATTCTCCTACTGTGTTCATGTATTCCTAAGTGCGAACCTTGCCGCGCAGCGCCTTGGTGGCGCCTTTACGCGTCTTGCCTTCCAGGCGACGCAGTTTCGCTCCTTTCGTCGGCTTGGTCGCCTTGCGCGTTTTTTCCACCACCATCGCCTGCTGAATCAACGCGACCAGCCTGGCCAACGCCGCTTCGCGATTCAATTCCTGACTGCGATACTCTTGCGCCTTGATAATCACCACGCCATCGGCGGTAATTAAATGGTGATTCAGCGCCAGCAGCCTTTCCTTATAATACTCTGGCAGGCTGGATGCCCGGATGTCAAAGCGCAAATGGATCGCCGTTGAGGTTTTGTTCACGTGCTGGCCGCCCGCGCCCTGCGCGCGGATCGCCGTCAATTCCAGCTCATTATCCGGTATGGCGACGTTTCTTGACAGTTCCAGCACCGGTCACACCTGCGCCCGCTGCCACTCGGCAAACTGGATTTCCAGACTATTCTGAGCATCGGACAGCCAAATAGTTCCCTCCTGCAGCGTCGCCTGTAGCGTCATGGTGCGGCTGGCCAGCGCCGTCAGCCGCGCCAGCTGCTCGTCATCGAGGAAACGCACGCTCAGGTTCTTATAACCGGCCACCTTGCCCTGCATTCCCTGCCACCACACGTGCGCGGCGCGCTCGCCGTAAGCGTACAACACCACGCGCGGCGACTGGTTGCAGGCCTTGCGAATGCGCTTCTCGTCAGGCAACCCCATCTCGATCCACATTTCCAGCCCGTTATGGTCGTTGCGCTGCCAGATCTCCGGCTCATCGTCGGCGCTCAGCCCTTTGGTGAACACCAGCCGCTCGTCGGCATGGCAGATCCAGGCCAACAGGCGCAGCATCATACGCTGTTCATTTTCGGACGGATGTTGCGCCAGCGTCAGCGTGGCGTCGTGGTAGAAATGACGATCCATATCAGCGATATTGACCGCGGCTTTATAAATGGTTGCTTTCAGCGCCATGGGTGACCTCGTAATTATCCGGCGACAGTGTACTTGATCAGGGGTGAACGCCGCCAGCGCAGCCCAGCTCGGCGCAGAACGAAAGGCGTGTCGGGGTGCTGATAACTCCATAACAGCTGTGCTATAGTCGTCTAGGATAGGATAAAACTCCGAGAGCCTGCGCCTCATCGCGAGAGCGGTCTTGATGATGCAGAGGTTCTTAAGGGAGGAAACTGTGCAACAATACTGTGAGTTAGTACGCCGTACTTACGCCGAGATTGGCAGTGGAGATCTTGGCTACGTGCCTGATGCGCTGGCTTGTGCGTTAAAGGCATTGGACGATGTCGCAGCGAACGACGCGCTACCGTCCTCCGTTAGGGAACAGGCGGCCTTTGCCGCCGCTAACTTATTGGTGAGCGACTATGTTGATGAATGATGAGTACCAACCCATCAATTGCGATGACTACGACAACCTGGAACTCGCCTGTCAGCATAAACTTATTCTGAAGCTGGAGTTACGCGACGGAGAAGTGATCGAGGCCAAGGCGATCGACCTGCTGCAAAAGAAACGCGTTGAGTATCTGACCATCGAACAGAACGGCCAGCAGCGCGACCTGCGTCTGGACCATATCAGCAGTTTCAGTCATCCGGAAATCGGTACCGTGGTCGTCAGTCTGTCGGACTGAGCAGCGGTAACCCCATCCCAACAGGGCAGCCCAATGGCTGCCCTCGTCATTTAGGGTTTCAGGCTGGCGTAATAAGCCGCCAGATCGGCGATATCGTCATCCGACAATCCCGACACATAGGCCTTCATCACCTCGGCCTGGCCGCCGTTGCGCTCCCCTTTCTTATACGCCTGCAACGCGTGCTGCAGGTACATGGCGTTCTGCCCGGCCAGATTCGGGTACATCGGCACCGTCACCTTGCCCTGCGCGCCGTGGCACGCCGCACAGGCGGCGGCTTTGGCCTGACCGGCGGCCGCATCCCCCGCCGCCAACGCCGGCAGGCTGAACAGGCCGGCGGCCAACAGCGTGATCCCCACTAACTTCATCAGTGCTCCTCGCGATTATGATTTTTTTCCCAGCGCAGCCGCCACGGGCGTTCGCCTTCCGGCACCTGCCCCGCCTCACAGACGAATGCGCCCAAAGCAGCGATCAGCTGCTCATCATAATAAATCAACGGGATGCGATCACGTTGCCAGGGAGGGATCCCCAGCTCCTGCCACAGTTTTTTTATCGGCCGCGAATGGGCGCGCCCCACGATACGCACGGCGCCCTGCACGCCGCCGAAACGAATGCTGATCCGCTGCGCTGGCTGCGGCGCGCGTAGCGCCAGATCGCCCTCACCGGCAACCAACTGCCCCAACCCGTCCGGCAACGTCAGCGGCTGGTCAGGCCGCCAGTGCAGATGCACACCGCGCAGCGCCGCCAGCGGCGGCAGCAGGTGCAGTCGGCCACGGAATCGGCGGATCTGATAGGCGCCGAGCTGCAGCTGCGGTTCGGCGTCTTCCCGGCTGAGCGCCACCTCCACCCACAGGCGCTGTAGCTGCTCACGCGCCGGCATAGTGACGTTAAACAACGCGATCCAGCGCCGCAACAAGGCGAAACGCCGCACCGGCGAACAGTCGGTCAGGCCGTCGATCGCCAATGAGCGGTCCGCCGCCAACAGGCTTTGCAGCGGTTCCGCCAGCAGTTCGTCCAGCAGCTGCTCCTGCTCGGCGCACAGGCTGGCGCTGCGCGCCACCGCCGAAGCGAAGTGCGGCCAGCGCTGGTTGAGCTGCGGCAAAACCTGCAAACGCAGGAAATTGCGATCGAAGCGCGTGTCCTGATTGCTGTCGTCATCTATCCAGCTTAAGGCGTGGCGCTGCGCGTAGCTTTCCAGCGTTTGACGCGAGCAGCCCAGCAACGGCCGCAACAGCAAATGCTCGCCCAGCGTGGCGCGCGCCGCCATCGCCGATAGCCCCGCCGGCCCGCTGCCGCGCTTGAGCGCCAACAGGAAAGTTTCGCTTTGATCGTCAAGGTGTTGAGCGGTGAGCAGCGCTTCGCCCTCCGCCAGGGCGGCGCTGAAGGCGGCATAGCGCGCCGCACGCGCCGCCGCTTCGATGCCGCCCTGGCGGGCGTCCACCTGCACGTGCGTCACCGTCAGCGGCACCTGCCAGTCGGCACATCGGCTGCGGCAATGCTCAACCCAGCGGTCGGCGAAAACGCTCAGGCCATGATGCACGTGCAGCGCACGCAGCTGCAGCGCCGGACGGTGGCGGCGCAACGCCGCCAGCAGATGCAGCAGCACGCTGGAATCCAGGCCGCCGCTGAACGCCACCAGCAGCCGCTGCTGCGCGCCCAGCTGGTCCGCCACCTGCGTCGTTAATTGATCAGTATCCATCGGTAGGCTTTGTCACTTCTACATAGCTGCACGTTAACTCCGCCTACCGCCATCAATCAAGCATTAACCGTCCGGGCCTGGCGCCGCGTCAGCAGCCACCAGCCGCCCAGCACCGCGATCACCGCCAGCGCGCACCCGGCCGCCCCCCAGCCGATCTGAGCGAAAATGCGGCCATACGCCTGCATCGCCGCCCCCTCGATGTGGTCTTCGGCGGTCTGATTGGCGATGATGCCCGCCAGATAGTTGGCGATCGAACCGGTCGCCAGCATATAGATACCGGTCAACACGCCGGTGGCGCCGGGGATATTCAGCCGGGTGATCTGCGCCATCGCCACCGGATCGATAAACAGTTCGGCGAAGCCCATCACCGCCAGGCCGGCGATCATCAGCCCCATCGAACCCGGCCCGTGCAGCCGCGTATTGAGCGCCATCAGCATAAAGCCGACGCCGATCAACAGCAGACCGAAGGCGAACTTGCACCAAATGCGCAGCGTCCGGTCGCCCGCGCCACCGCCGCTCGCCAGCCAGGCCAGCGCCACGCCGCCCAGCATCACCGCGCAGGCGTTAACCGACTGGAACAGCGCGGTCGGCACCGTCCAGCCGAACCAGCGCCGGTCGACGAAGTGATCGATAAACAGGCTGATGGAGCTGCCGCCCTGCTGGGCAAAAGCCCAGAACAGCGTGCCCAGCAGCATCAGTACGATGATCTGCCACAGCCCCCGCCGCTGGCCGGCGTCCGCGCGCAGCATAATGCGCGCCACCAGCGCCACCGCCGCCACGCACACCAACCCGAGCAAATAGCCGGTCCAGTCGCGTTCAAACAGCAACGTGAAGAACAGCGGCGACGCCAGCAGCGCCGCCAGCAGCCATCCCCAGTGCGGCAGGCCCAGGCTTCTGGCGCGCATCAGCGGGGCATTCACGCCGCGGGTGTGGCGGAAATGGCGTCCGCCAAGCAGAAAAATCACCAGACCGGCGAACATGCCGATCCCGGCCAACGCAAAACCGACGTGCCAGCCATAGCGCTCGGCCGCCAACCCGCAGGCGATCGGCGCCAAAATGGAACCGACGTTGCCGGCGGCGTACAGCAGCGAGAAGCCTCCTTCGCGGCGCGAGTCCTGCGCCGGGTACAGCTCGCCCAGCAGGCAGCTGATATTGGATTTGAACAGGCCGTAACCGCAGATGATGATCGCCAGCGCCAGATAGAGCGACTGGGCGGAGACCGCGCTCAGGCCGAGCACGATATGCCCCAGGGTCATCAGCGCCGCACCGGCGATCACCGCGACGCGGTTGCCCAGCAGGCGGTCGGCGAGCCAGCCGCCAAGAATAGGAGTGACGTAAACTAACGAAGCGTAAGCGCTGTAGAGATCGATGGCGTGGCTGTCGGTATAGCCGAGTTGGTGGGTCAGATAGAGGATCAATAACGCACGCATGCCGTAAAAGCTGAAATATTCCCAAATTTGTATCGCTACGACATAGTAGATTGCGCGCGGCTGTGAGGGTGTTTTCATGGTGGTCTCCCATCAGTCGGTGAACGACAAAGGGGAAGCGCGAGCGCCTCCCCTGTTTTTGGCTGCGGTTATTTCGCCTTCAGCACTTTCACCCGATAACGTCCGTCCGCCTGACGGTAGGCGCCGTGAATGTCGGTTTCAAAGCCCGGATAATGCGCGCCGATTTCGCACAGCATCTGCAGGAACTCCAGCACCGGCCGGCTCTCTTCGGTCAGCATCTCGCCCGGCATCACCAGCGGCACGCCCGGCGGGTATGGGAGGATCATGTTGGCGTTGACCTTACCGACCATCTCTTCCAGATAGACCTCTTCCACTTCGCCGTGCAGCTCTTTCTGGAACGCCTGGTACGGATTCATCACCATGGTTGGCAGCACTTCGAACGCGCGGTACATCAGGTCCGGCAGGTTGTGTTGCTCCACCAGGCGGTGAATGTTCTGCGCCAGATCCTGAATGCGCATGTTTTCATAGAAATCAGGCGCTTCCTGATACAGCGAAGGCAGCATGTTTTTCACCCGCAGGTTCAGGTCGAACGAACGTTTGAAGTCGGTCATCGCGCGCAGCAGGCTGAGCGCCTTGGTTTTATCGATGCCGATGCTGAACAGGAACAGCAGGTTGTACGGCCCGGTTTTCTCGACGATGATGCCGCGCTCGTCGAGGTATTTCGCCACGATGCTGGCCGGGATGCCGAACGGCTGCATCTCGCCTTCCTTGCTCATCCCCGGCGTCAGAATGGTGACCTTGATTGGGTCCAGATACATGTGTTCATTGTCGATGTTCTTGAAACCGTGCCAGGCGCTGTCGGAGCGCAGCGGCCAGCATTCCGGCTCATCGATATGCTCCGGCTGCCAGACGTCGAAGAACCAGCCGTCGGACTCGACTTTCAGGCGTTTGATCTCTTTACGGAACTTGATCGCGCGTTCGATAGAACCGTGGATCAGGCGCTTGCCGGCGTTGCCTTTCATCATCGCCGCAGCGGTTTCGGTCGAGGCCACAATGCCGTAGTGCGGCGAAGTGGTGGTATGCATCATGTAGGCTTCGTTGAAGGTCTCTTCGTTGATGTCGCCCTTCACGTGGATCATCGACGCCTGCGAGAAGGCCGCCAGCAGTTTGTGGGTGGACTGGGTTTCATAGATCACCTTGCCCTCCACGCGGCCGCCGCTCATGCCGCACTTGCCTTTATAGATCGGATGGAAGTTGGTGTAAGGCACCCAGGCGGAGTCGAAGTGGATAGACTTCACGTCCAGGGTGTTCTTGATAAAGTCGGTGTTGTACAGCAGGCCGTCATAGGTGGAGTTGGTGATCACCGCGTGCACCGGCCAGGTGGCGTTCGGGGTGTCCTTCACGCGTTTGGCGATGGTGGCGCGCTGGAACTCGCTCTGCGGAATGCCGCCGAGGATGCCGTAAGCGTTGCGGGTCGGGCGGAAATAGATCGGCGTGATGTCGCTCATCATCATCAGGTGAGTCAGCGACTTGTGGCAGTTACGGTCAATCAGCACCGTGCTGCCCGCCGGCGCCGAATACATGCCGACGATCTTGTTGGCAGTGGAAGTGCCGTTGGTGACCATATAGCTGCGTTCGGCGTTGAACACGCGGGAAATGTACTCTTCCGCCTCTTTGTGCGGGCCGGAGTGATCCAGCAGCGATCCCAGCTCGGACACCGAAATCGAGATATCCGACTTCATGGTATTCGGGCCGAAGAAATCGTAGAACAGGCTGCCGACCGGGCTTTTCTGGAACGCGGTGCCGCCCATGTGGCCCGGCGTACAGAAGGTGTATTTGCCTTCGCGCACGTATTTGAACAGCGCCTTGGTCAGCGGTGGCAGGATGGTGTCGATATATTCGTCGGTATTCTGTTTGATCTTGGCGGCGATGTCGGTTGCCGCGCCGAGCGCATACTCGAAGAAGCGCACCTGCATGCGCAGATCGTTCAGGCTGACGTCCAGCGTCGAATAGGTGTTGGCGAATGCGTACAGCGGCATGTACTCGTTCAGTTGGCTGATCTCTTCGCACAACTCCAGGTTGTATTTGTCCCAGTCGAAGATCACCCCGCACAAGCGGGCGTTGTTCTCGATCAGTTTCAGCAGGTCTTCGCGATCGTTAGGGTAAACGATGCGGAAATCCAGACTTTCCAGCGCCTGATGCAGTTCACGGATAGGCTCTTCTTTAAAGTAGACACCCATGTGATTCATGATGGCGATAACGTTCATATGCATTTCTCCTGGCAAAGCAAGCCCCTTCCCGTCGCGGCTGACAGGTCGGAAAGAAAGGGGCTGGGTAAATTCAGTCGGTCAGCGGACGCGAATCAGTGCGCTTTGGCCGTGGTGTTTTCATCGACCGCCGCTGCGCTGGCAGCCTGGCGGGTATTCATTTTCCGGGCGTAGAACATCAGGATAATCAGGCTGATGATAAAGGTGCCGGACAGTTCGAAAGAGTTGGCGCCCATCAGCGCGATGAAGCAGAAGCCGCAGCCGCACACTGAAGCGATCAGGCTCAGCAGGTTGCGCACGTTGACCCCTTCGAAGCGGATCAGGTCTACGCAGGAGTAGAAGTAAGGCAGCATGGTCAGCAGCACCGCGATGCCGGTCAGCTCGCCGAACAGGTCGGACGCTTTGCCGCCGGCGGAGCTCATCAGGGTGATCAGCACCATCAGCGCGGTCATTTTGCAACCGGCCAGCAGCAGGCCTTTCTTCGGAATGCCGTTTTTATCCAGCTCGCCGTACACTTTCGGGAAGTTGCCGTCGTTGGCGGCGCGCACCCCGGCCTGGCCGACCAGCATCATCCATGACCCGAGCGAGGTCAGGCAGGCAAAGGCGGTGAACGCGGAAACCATCGGTGCGGCCCAGTTGCCCATAATCGCCGAGGCGCTGATGGCGAACGGCGCGCCGCTGGCGGCCATTTCAGACGCCGGGAACATACCGCTGATCACCTGGGTGGCGGCGATATAGATGATGCCCGCCAGACCGGTGCCGAGCATGGTCGCCAGCGGTACGGTGCGTTTCGGGTTTTTCACCATGCCGGTGCTGACCGCCGCGGATTCCACGCCGATGAACGCCCACAGGCACAGCAGGATACTTTTGATGACCGCATGGCTGTCGGTGGTGCCGGAGGTGTTCCAGTTAGCCTGGTAGGTGGCGGCGTCAAACCAGTGCCAGCCAAGGGTGGCGGTCACGATCACCGGGATCAGCACCAGCACCAGGCCCAGGGTGGTCAAACGGCTGACCCAGGTTCCGCCCAGCATGTTCACGAAGGTGAAGACCCACACGATGGCGATACAGGCGATGCCGGCAGGTACCGGGTTATTCAGCGCCGGGAAGAAGGTGGAGAGATAAGAAACGGCGGTAATGCCGATGGCCAGGTTACCGATCCAGTTGGCATGGTAATAAAGCACGCCGGTCTGGAAACCGAAGGCCGGGGAAATTTCACCGGCGTAGGCGATAGGGCCGCCCTGCTGTGGGTTTTTGGTGGCGAGGCGGGCATACACATAAGCCAGCGACATCGCCCCGATAATCGAGATCACCCATCCCCAAATGGCGATGGATCCGAGACTCGCCAGGTTGGCGGGCAATAAGGCAATCCCGCTCCCCATCATATTACCGGCGACCACGCCGGTGCAGGCAATAAGCCCTATTTTCTTGGGTGAAGCCATGGTCAGTTTCTCCTGATTTACGTTTCTTATAAGCCACGCCCATAAATAAAAGATTTTAATGAGCCGGCTTGATAGTCAGGATGCTAACCATCGGGGGGAATAAAGTCCTAAAGATAAAGTGAGATTACGCTCATGATCATACAAATGATAACCTGAGGTTTTTCATTAACACATCAAGATAAAAAGACAGGCTAAAGAAAAGATAAACATCATTTAAAAACAAAAAGATGACAAGGTTAATAAAGCATAACAAATGGCAAAAAAGAAATAATATCGCGCAGCAAAATAATACATTCATGCAACATGACTTCACCAATAAATAACGCCGCCATGATCCCCGAAGAATAAGGGCGGCGTGATATTGGGTTAATTATTGGCGCTGATAGTTATTTAAATAAGGCACCACGTTGGTCAATGACGTCTGGAATACGCCATTGGTGATCCAATGCAAGGTATCCTCACCGGGGCGAAGATTGAAGGCGGTAATATAAGAGTCGGCCGCCAAATGATTCTGCCCCTGCATTTCATACACCTTGCCCAGCAGCACATAATTCAGCCACGACATTTGCAATTCAATCCCCAGATCGATCGCCCGGTGCGCCTCGTCAATACGCCCCTGCGTCAAAGCATCTACCGCCAGAACCTGCTGCATGATCGGCGTGTTCTTCAATTCGGGGATCGTCGCCAGATGGCTGATATCGGCGCGCAGTTGCCCCAAGGCCGGGCTGTCGAACGGTTGATAAGAATTGCGCAGCAGATCCACCAACGCTTTTTCAGCCAGCAGATAGCGGAAGTTCGGCGCGCTGTTAATCAGCTCGCTCAGCTGGGCGCTGGCGCGGGTCAACGAATCGGCGTCACCGCGGATCAGCAACTGATGCGCCTGGTAGAAACGCTGCAGCAACGGCCCGTTGTCGGGCAGCAACTGCGCCAGACGCTGCTCCAGCTGTGGCGGCCAAGGCTGCTTCAGCGCCGCGGACAGGCTGGCGAGGAAGTCGGTCTGGATCTTCAGCTGGTTATCGGCGGTGATAAAGTAACGCTTGTCCAACATGATCGAACTGTCGGCGTTATCCACCAGCCGCACGGAGAGGAAACACTGCTGGGCGCGGTAGTGGCGCTGATTGACGAACTCGATATACAGCGACTTACCCGAGTTGCTGGGGCCGGAATAGTTGTAATTAGTTTGGTCATGCACCAGGAAAGTCGAGTAGGTGTTCAGCGAATCGGTGATCAGCTCGCTGACGCCCACCACGTAAGAGAGCTGGGGCATCCAGTTGCTGCAGCTCTCGCCGCCCTGGATGCGGATATCGATATCGCGCGGGTTGAGCAGCACCGGCATGGTCGATACCGGCACGCGCTGCGACAGCGTGGCGATGCCGACAAACGCCACGCAGACGCTTAGCGCACTCAGAAACGCCAGCCACACCCAGAACGTCGAGCGGCGATAAAAATGCGGCTTCTTCTCGCCGGGCGCGGCAGCCGGCACGCTTGCCCGGCGCGGCGGCACATAGGGCGTATCCTCTTCATCATCGCTGCCGTCTTCCGGCTCATGCATAATCACCGCGATCTGCGGCGCCAGTGCAATCGCGGGTTGTGTCTCCCCCTCTTCACACCAGATCACCGACGTCGCCAGCTTATACCCGCGCTTGGGCACGGTGATAATGTATTCCGGGCTGTCGCTGTCGCCGTCTTTCAGGTACTTGCGCAGCTCTGAAATACATTGGGTCACCACGTGGTTGGTGACAATATTGCGCTTCCAGACGTTGTCGATCAGCTCGTCGCGGCTCAGCACCACGTCGGGGTGCCGGGCGAAATAGCACAGCATGTCGATCAGGCGCGGTTCCAGCGTTTTCTGGCGACCATCGCGGCTGATGGTGTTGTCGGCAGGAGTAACCAGCCACTCCCCGACGCGAAAAGCAGGCTCTTGCATGGCGGAAATAACTCTGTAGGCATGTAGGGCAAGGGCGCGATCATAGCATAACCGCCCCCGGCTGTGGCCGCCGGGGGGCGATTAAGCCGTTAACTCTCGTATAATTCTAACGGTAAACCATCGGGATCGCTGAAAAAGGTAAAGCGGGATTGGGTGTAGGGATCGACACGCACCGGTTCGCAGGCAACGCCGGCCGCCTGCAGATGAGCGATAGCCTGATCGATGTCGTCGACGCTGAACGCCAGATGGCGCAGGCCGCAGGCCTCCGGGCGGCTGACGCGAGCCGGCGGCGAGGGGAAAGAAAACAGCTCGATGGTGTATTGCCCGTTGAGCGCAAGATCCGCTTTCCAGGAGCCGCGCTCCTCACGGTAGACTTCGCTCAGCAGGGTAAACCCGAGAATGTCGCAGTAAAAACGCTTGCTGGCGGCGTAGTCCGCGCCAATGATCGCGATGTGATGCACCTGACGTAATGCCAGCATAGAAACCCTCTCCTGTTCATTCTGATGGGGCACGGTATCCGGCGGCGGCGATGCCGTCAATGAAAAAGCCCGGCTTATCTTGCCAAACCGCCGGGCACGTTATGGCCTTATGGCTGCGGGGCTTTCAGCACCTTCACCAGATAGCACCCGTCTTCCGTCAGTTTGGCGCCGTGGATATCGGTTTCAAAACCGGGATAGCGCTCACCGATCGAGCATAGCATCAGCAGGAAATCGAGCACCGCACGGCTCTCTTCGGTGATCATTTCCCCCGGCATCACCAACGGCACGCCCGGCGGATAAGGCAGGATCATATTGGCCGCCACCTTGCCCACCAGCTGATCCAGCTCGCAGGTTTCGACATTGCCGCGCACCTGCTCCTGGAACATCTGGTGCGGCGTCAGCTTCATTTCCGGCAGCACGTCGAACGCCCGCTGCATCAGGCCTGGCAGATCGTGTTGGCGGATCAGGCGATGAATGCCGGCGGCCAGATCCTGGATGCGCATATGGCGATAGAAATCCGGATCTTCGGCGTACAGATCCGGCAGCATGTTCTTCACCCGCAGGTTGAGATCGTAGGCGCGCTTGAAGTCGGTCAGGCCGCGCAGCAGGCTCATCGCCTTGGTTTTATCGATGCCGATACTGAACAGGAACAGCAGGTTGTACGGCCCGGTCTTCTCCACCACGATGCCGCGTTCGTCGAGGTACTTCGCCACCAGCGCCGCCGGGATCCCCTCTTCTTCCAGCGCGCCCAGCTCATTCATGCCCGGTGTCAGGATCGTCACCTTGATCGGATCGAGGTACATATGATCGCGATCGGTCTGGCCGAAACCGTGCCAGTTATCGTCCGGATCCAGCGGCCAGCACTGCGCCTCATCGATCTCTTCCGGCTGCCAGATATCGAAGAACCAGCTGTCGCTTTCCTCGCGCAGCCGCTGCACTTCACGGCGAAAATGCAGCGCGCGTTCCACCGAACGGTTGATCAAACGGCGCCCCGGGTTGCCGCGCAGCATGGCGGCGGCGGTCTCCATCGACGCCACGATGCCGTAGTGCGGCGAAGTGGTGGTGTGCATCATGTAGGCTTCGTTGAAGGTGCTCTCATCGTAGTCGCCCTTGATATGAATCATCGAGGCCTGCGAGAAGGCGGCCAGCAGCTTGTGGGTAGATTGGGTTTCGTAGAAAACCTTGCCGGGCACCCGCTCGCCGCTCATGCCGCTCTTGCCGTCGTAAATCGGATGGAAGTTGGTGTAAGGCACCCAGGCGGAGTCGAAGTGGATCGATGGCACCTCCAGCGTCTGCTTAATGTAGTCGGTGTTGTACAGCAGGCCGTCATAGGTGGAGTTGGTGATCACCGCATGCACCGGCCAGGTGGCGTTCGGCGTCGCCTGCACCCGGGCGGCGATGCTCTCACGCGTGAATTCGCGCTGCGGGATCCCGCCGAGGATACCGTAGGCGTTGCGCAGCGGGCGCAGATAGATCGGCACGATATCGCTCATCATCAGCAGGTGGCACAGCGATTTGTGGCAGTTGCGGTCGATCAGTACCGTGCTGCCCGCCGGCGCCGAATACATGCCGACGATCTTGTTGGCGGTGGAGGTGCCGTTGGTGACCAGATAGCTCTGCTCGGCGTTGAAGGTGCGCGCGATATACTCTTCGGCCTCCAGGTGCGGCCCGGTATGATCCAGCAGCGAACCGAGCTCGGTGACCGAAATCGAGATGTCGGCCTTCAAGGTATTGGCGCCGAAGAAGTCATAGAACAGGCAGCCCACCGGGCTTTTTTGAAACGCGGTGCCGGCCATGTGGCCCGGCGTGCAGAAGGTGTACTTGCCTTCGCGCACATAGTTGAACAGCGCCTTGGTCAGCGGCGGCGTAATGGTGTCGATGTATTCCGCGGTGTACTGCTGGATGCGCTGCGCGATGTCGTCCGCCGCATTCAGGCCGTACTCGAAGAAATAGAGCACCATGCGCATTTCATGCAGGCTGACGTCGAAGGTGGAGTGGGTATTGATAAAGGCGTACAGCGGCAGGTATTCGTTCAGCTCGTTGATCTCGCTGCACAGCTCCAGGCTGTAGTCGTCCCAGTCGAAGATCACTCCGCAGATGCGGGCGTTGGCTTCGATCAGCTTCAGCAGGTCACCGCTGTTTTTGGGGTACACCAGCTGGAATCCCATGGCGGCCAGCGCAGCGTGGAGCTCGCGAATCGGCTCATCTTTGTAGTAGACGCCCGTCGGGCCCATGATGGCGATGATATTCATCGGCAGCTCCTGTCAGTTAACGGCCAAGTCTCTATAACACCACGAAAATCCGGCGGTGTGTAGCCAAAAAAAAACCGCCCGGAGGCGGTTTCTTGCAGCGAAGCACAGAACTCAGCAGTAGCCGTAGTTCATCAGACGCTGGTAACGGCGGTTGAGCAACTCTTCGTCGTTCAGACCATCCAGATCTTTCAGATCGGCCAGCAGCTGCGCTTTCAGCGCGGCGGCCATCGCCGGCACGTCGCGGTGCGCGGAACCCAGCGGCTCCGGGATCACCGAGTCGATCAGCTTCAGCTCTTTCAGACGCGGTGCGGTGATGCCCATCGCTTCTGCCGCCAGCGGGGCCTTATCGGCGCTCTTCCACAGGATGGAAGCACAGCCTTCCGGCGAAATCACCGAGTAGGTGCTGTACTGCAGCATGTTCACCTTGTCGCCCACGCCGATCGCCAGCGCGCCGCCGGAGCCGCCTTCGCCGATGACGGTGCAGATGACCGGCACGTTCAGACGCGACATCTCACGCAGATTGCGCGCGATAGCTTCCGACTGGCCGCGTTCTTCCGCGCCCACGCCCGGATAAGCGCCCGGGGTATCAATAAAGGTGATGATCGGCATCTTGAAGCGTGCGGCCATTTCCATCAGGCGCAGCGCCTTGCGGTAGCCTTCCGGCGCCGGCATGCCGAAGTTGCGGCGGATCTTCTCTTTGGTTTCACGGCCTTTCTGGTGCCCGATGATCATCACCGGGCGGCCATCCAGGCGCGCAATGCCACCGACGATCGCTTTGTCGTCAGCGTAAGCGCGATCGCCCGCCAACTCTTCGAAGTCGGTAAAGATGTGTTTGATATAATCCAGGGTATAAGGACGGCGCGGGTGGCGTGCCAATTGGGCAATTTGCCAGGCCCCAAGATCGGCAAAAATCTTGCGCGTCAGCTCAACGCTCTTTTCACGCAGGCGCTGAACCTCTTCGTCCAGATTAATATCTAATTTTTCGTCTTGACGGCTGACTGCAGTCAGCGAGTCAATTTTCGCTTCCAGCTCTGCAATCGGCTGTTCAAAATCAAGAAAATTCAGACTCATAGCATTCCTATTTTAGTCAAATTCCAAGTCCACCTGCTCATTGCCTACCAACGTCCGCAAGTCGATCAACAAGCGGTCGGTGGGCGTCACGCGCCAGGTTGCGCCAAAACGCAGCTTGGCTCGCGCATCTTCCCGTTGATAGTAGAGATGCACTGGAATCGTCCCCGATCGATGGGGTTCCAACGACTGACGGAGACGGTTCAAAAGCTGGTCATCAATTTGCCTGTCAGTCAGCGAGATAGCAAGCCCGCGAGCGTATTTTTCCCGGGCTTCACTGATGTCCATTACCTCGCGGGCCATCATTTTAAGCCCGCCGCTAAAGTCATCAAAGCTGACCTGTCCACTGGCGATAAGGATACGGTCTTTTTCCAACAAATGCTGGTATTTTTCTAACGCTTCGGTGAATAACATCACTTCCAGACGGCCCGAACGGTCATCCAGCGTGCAGATGCCAATGCGGTTGCCGCGCTTGGTCACCATCACCCGCGCGGCGACCACCAACCCGACGGCGGTAGTCATTTTGCCCCGATCCGTCGGGTGCATGTCTTTCAAACGCTGGCCACCGGCGTAACGTTCGATCTCCTTCAGGTACTGGGTGATCGGGTGGCCGGTCAGGTACAGCCCCAGCGTCTCCCGTTCACCGTCCAGCACCACCTGCTCCGGCCAGGGCGCGATATTGGCGTAGGATTGCTCTACCTGCTCCGGCGCTTCCGCCAGCACGCCAAACATATCCACCTGGCCAATAGCTTCGGCTTTCGCATGCTGATCCGCCGCTTTCAACGCGTCGCCGAGCGAATTCATCAGCGCGGCGCGGTGCGGCCCAAGGCGATCGAACGCCCCGGACATGATCAGTTTTTCCAGAATGCGGCGGTTCAGTTTCTTGATGTCGGAGCGCGCGCAGAGATCGAACAGGTCTTTGAAGTAACCTTGTTCGCCGCTGTTGCGCGCCTCGATGATCGCCTCGATTGGCCCTTCCCCTACGCCCTTGATGGCGCCGATGCCGTACACGATCTCGCCGTCGTCGTTGACGTGGAAGTGATACAGGCCGCTGTTGATGTCCGGCGGCAGGATCTTCAGCCCCATGCGCCAGCATTCGTCCACCAACCCCACCACTTTGTCGGTGTTGTCCATATCGGCGGTCATCACCGCCGCCATAAACTCGGCCGGGTAGTGGGCCTTCAGCCACAGCGTCTGGTACGACACCAGCGCATAGGCGGCGGAGTGCGATTTGTTGAAGCCATAACCGGCGAATTTCTCCACCAGGTCGAAGATTTTCACCGACAGTTCGCCGTCGATGCCGCGCGCTTTGGCGCCGTCTTCAAAGCCGCCGCGCTGCTTGGCCATTTCGACCGGGTTCTTTTTACCCATCGCACGGCGCAGCATGTCCGCGCCGCCCAGCGTATAGCCGGCCAGCACCTGGGCAATCTGCATCACCTGTTCCTGATACAGGATGATGCCGTAGGTCGGCTCCAGCACCGGCTTGAGCGACTCGTGCTGCCACTGAATGTCCGGGTAGGAGATCTCTTCACGGCCGTGTTTGCGGTCGATGAAGTTATCCACCATGCCCGACTGCAGCGGCCCCGGACGGAACAGCGCCACCAGTGCGATCATGTCTTCGAAGCAGTCGGGCTTCAGACGTTTGATCAAATCTTTCATACCGCGCGATTCAAGCTGGAACACCGCCGTGGTTTCCGAGCGCTGCAGCATGTCGAAACTTTTCTTGTCGTCGAGCGGAATGGCGGCGATGTCGATCGGTTCCAGCCCGGTCTTGGCGCGCCGGGCGTTGATCATCTCCAGCGCCCAGTCAATGATGGTCAGGGTGCGCAGACCGAGGAAGTCGAACTTCACCAGCCCGGCGTATTCCACGTCGTTCTTGTCGAACTGGGTCACCGGATGGTTCCCTTCGGCATCGCAGTACAGCGGCGCGAAGTCGGTGATCTTGGTCGGCGCGATCACCACGCCCCCGGCGTGTTTACCGGCGTTGCGCGTCACCCCTTCCAGCTTGCGCGCCATGTCGATCAGCGCCTTGACCTCTTCGTCGGCCTCGTAAATTTCCGGCAGCTGCGGTTCGGCGGCGAAGGCTTTCTCCAGCGTCATGCCCGGATCCGGCGGCACCAGCTTGGAGATGCGATCGACGAAGCCGTACGGGTGCCCCAGCACGCGGCCCACGTCGCGGATAACCGCTTTCGCCGCCATGGTGCCGAAGGTGATGATCTGCGATACCGCTTCGCGGCCGTACATCTCCGCCACGTGCTCGATCACCTGGTCACGCTTCTCCATGCAGAAGTCGACGTCAAAGTCGGGCATTGAGACACGTTCCGGGTTCAGGAAGCGTTCGAACAGCAGATCGAACTCCAGCGGATCGAGGTCGGTGATTTTCAACGCATAGGCCACCAGCGAACCGGCGCCGGAGCCGCGCCCCGGGCCCACCGGCACGTTGTTGTCCTTCGACCACTGGATAAACTCCATCACGATCAGGAAGTAGCCGGGGAAGCCCATCTGGTTGATCACCTTCAGCTCTACGTCCAGACGCTCGTCATATTCCGGGCGGCGCTGCGCGCGCACTTCAGGATCGGGGAACAGGAACTCCAGACGCTCTTCCAGCCCCTCTTTCGATTTGAGCACCAGGAAGTCCTCGGTGCTCATATCGCCGGTCGGGAACTGCGGCAGGAAGTATTCGCCGAGGCGAATGGTGACGTTGCAGCGCTTGGCGATTTCGACGCTGTTCAGCAGCGCTTCCGGGATGTCGGCGAACAGCTCGCACATCTCGTCTTCGCTGCGCATGTATTGTTGCGGGCTGTAGTTGCGCGGCCGCTTGGGATCGTCCAGCGTAAAGCCGTCGTGAATGGCGACGCGGATCTCATGGGCGTCGAAGTCATCTTCCACCAGGAAGCGCACGTCGTTGGTGGCCACCACCGGCAAGCCGCGCTCAGTGGCCAGCGCCACCGCCGCATGCAGGTAGTTCTCTTCGTCCTGACGGCCGGTGCGGATCAGTTCCAGATAGTAACAGTCCGGGAAATGCTGCTGGTAGAAATCAAGACACTGATCCACCTGCGCCTGGTTGCCGCGCAGCAGAAACTTGCCGACGTCGCCCTGACGCGCACCGGAGAGCAGGATCAGCCCTTCGCGATGTTCAATCAGCCAGTCGCGATCGATAGTCGGGCCGGCGGCGCCGTAGCCGCGCTGATAGGCGCGGGAAATCAGCAGCGTCAGGTTCTGGTAGCCTTCGTTGTTGCTGGCCAGCACCGTCAACTGAGCCAGTTCATCGCCCAGCTCTTCGCTTTGCACATGGAAATCCGCGCCGATGATCGGTTTGATCCCGGCGCCGTGCGCGCTGCCGTAGAATTTCACCAGCCCGCACAGGTTGGTGAAATCGGTGATTGCCAGTGCAGGCATGGCTAACGCGGCGGCTCTTTTCACCAGCGGCGCCGTCTTGGCCAATCCATCAATCATGGAGTAGTCACTGTGGACGCGCAGGTGAATAAAACGAGGTTCGGCCATCTCCAGATACCTGATTGAAGGGGCTCAGCAGGCTGAGCCCGGGTTAATGCTATCGTCGAGCCGGTCAGGCTCGCAGACTACAGCGCCAGCGCTCTTTTCACCGGCGCGAAACTGCGGCGATGATGCTCGGTGGCGCCCAGCGCGGCCAGCCGCTCCAGGTGGAAGGCGGTCGGGTAGCCTTTATGCTGCGCGAAACCGTAGTCCGGGTACTCGCTGTCCAGCTCGGCCATTTCGCGATCGCGCGTGACCTTCGCCAGAATGGACGCCGCGCTGATCTCCGCCACGCGGCTGTCGCCCTTCACCACCGCCTGCGAACGCATCGGCAAGCTCGGGCAACGGTTACCGTCGATTAAAACCATGTCCGGCGCGATATGCAACCCGGCCACCGCGCGCTGCATCGCCAACATGGTGGCGTGCAAAATGTTCAGTTGGTCGATTTCCGCCGGTTCGGCGCGCCCCAGGCTCCAGGAGAGCGCCTTGGCGACGATTTCGTCATACAGCGCCAGGCGGCGTTTTTCACTGAGTTTCTTGGAGTCCGCCAGACCGACGATCGGCTGCGCCGGATCGAGGATCACGGCGGCGGTGACCACCGCGCCGACCAACGGGCCGCGGCCCACTTCGTCCACACCGGCAATCAGCGTGGCAGCGGGATAGATAAAGGGGTCAATCATGCTTTCGCCAGCTCCAACACAGCCTGAGCGGCCTGTTCGTCCGCACCGCAACGGATGCTTTGGTGCAAGGTAAGGAAAGTCTGTTTCAACGCGTCGGTTTCCGGGCTCTCTTCCAGCAGCGGCATCACGGCGGCGGCCAGTTTGTCCGGCACGCAGTCATGCTGCAACAGCTCGGTGACGATCTCCCGCCCCGCCAGCAGATTCGGCAGCGAAACGTAAGGCGTTTTTACCAGCTTCTGCGCCAGCCAGAAAGTGAACGGCTTCATGCGATAGCCCACCACCATCGGGCACTTGGCCAGCATGCACTCCAGCGCCGCCGTACCGGATGCCAGCAGCGCCGCGTCGCTGGCGATCATCGCTTCGCGCCCCTGCCCATTCAGCAGGTGTACGGTCAAATCCGGCGCAACCTCGGCCTTGATGCGCTCAAACTGCTCGCGCCGTTTGGCGTTGACCAGCGGCACCACCACTTCCAGCTCGGGATAACGGGTGCGCAGCAGCTGCGCGGTTTTGAGGAAATCGGCGCTCAGCATCTCGACTTCGGCGCCGCGGCTGCCCGGCAGCAAGGCCAGACAGCGCGCCTGCGGAGCGATGCCAAGCTGAGCGCGCGCCGCCAGCCGGTCGGGCTGCAACGGCATGGCGTCCGCCATGGTGTGGCCAATAAACCGGCAAGGCACGTTGAAACGATCGTAAAACGCTTTTTCGAAAGGGAGAAAGGCCAGCACCAAATCGGTGGCTTTGCCTATTTTGAAAACGCGCTTTTGCCGCCAGGCCCACACGGAAGGGCTGACGTAGTGGATGGTGCGGATACCACGCTGCTTGAGGCGGCCTTCCAGCGTGATGTTGAAGTCCGGCGCGTCGATACCGACAAACACGTCCGGCCGCAGCTCACCGAAGCGGCGGGTAAGATCCTTGCGGATCTTCAACAGGCGTGGCAAACGCTCGAGCACTTCCACCACGCCCATGACCGCCAGTTCTTCCATTTCGTACCAGGCTTCGCAGCCTTCGGCCTGCATCAACGGGCCGGCGACGCCTACGAAACGCGCGTCGGGGATCTGCGCCTTGAGCGCACGGATCAAGCCGGCGCCGAGAATGTCACCGGAGGTTTCTCCGGCGACCAGTCCGATAGTCAATGGACGATTCGACATAACTCAGCGAATGATGCCACGGGTGGAACGGGTGAAGAAATCGAGGTATTGCTGCACCACCGGCTGTTCTTTGGCCAGGGCTTCGATTTCCGCTTTCGCTTCATCCAGCGTTTTCTCGCTGCGATACAGGATTTTGTAGGCGTTGCGGATTGCCTGCATTTCATCCTTGTCAAAACCGCGGCGCTTCAGGCCGACCGCGTTGACGCCGAACGGCGTAGCGTGGTTGCCCTGAGCGATGACGAAAGGAGGCACGTCCTGAGCGACACCGGAACAACCGCCTACCATCACATGCGCGCCGATAATGCAGAACTGGTGGATCGCCGTCATGCCGCCGATGATGGCGTGATCGTCGATTTCCACATGCCCCGCCAGCGTGGCGTTGTTGGCCAGCACGCAAGCATTGCCGACCACGCAATCGTGGGCGACGTGCACGTTGACCATCAGCAGGTTGTCGTTGCCCACTTTAGTCAGGCCGGTACCCTGCGCGGTGCCGCGATGAATGGTCACGCTTTCGCGGATGCGGTTGCGATCGCCCACTTCAACGCGCGTCGGTTCGCCCGCGTATTTCAGATCCTGATTCACTTCGCCGATAGAGGCGAACTGATAAATCTGATTATCGCAGCCAATCTTGGTAATGCCGTTCACCACCACGTGGGATTTCAGCACCGTGCCGGCGCCGATTTCCACCTGGGAGCCGACGTAGCAGAATGGGCCGATATGCACGTTGGCGCCGATCACGGCGCCTTCTTCGACTATCGCGCTAGGATGGATAAAGGCGGTTTGGTCAATCACGGATTAAGCCTCCCGGCTGCGGGCACACATCATGGTTGCTTCGCAGACAATTTTACCGTCAACGGTCGCCACGCCTTTGAAGCGAGTCAGACCGCGGCGAGTTTTCTCGAAGGTGACTTCCATGACCATCTGATCGCCTGGCACCACAGGGCGCTTGAAACGTGCTTCGTCGATACCGGCGAAGTAATACAGCTCGCCCGGCTCCAGTTTGCCGACGCTTTTAAACGCCAGGATACCGGTGGCCTGCGCCATGGCTTCCAGGATCAATACGCCTGGGAAAATCGGTTTGCCAGGGAAATGGCCCTGGAAAAACGGTTCATTCACCGATACGTTCTTCACCGCACGCAGATATTTGTGCTCTTCAAACTCGAGGACGCGGTCGACCAGCAAGAACGGGTAACGGTGAGGAAGCAGATCCAAAATTTCTGCAATATCCAGAGTATGAGTGTCAGTAGTCAAAATACTCTTCCTGTCTCTAAAAACTGATGGCATCAACAACACGGCCTGCGCTGACCCCAAAAGGAGATCATCATGCAGGCCGCAAATTAACATCTCTTTGCGCTTTTGGTCTCACGACCAACGCGTTTCGTTTTGTACCCGCCAGGGCGGGCGGCAATGATTAGTCTTTTCCGACTTTACGTTCGACAGCTTTCAAGCGTTTGCTGATCTCATCGATATTCATCACCAACGCAGCGGTTTTACGCCAAACCTTGTTAGGCTGCAACGGAATGCCCGAAGAGTATACCCCAGGTTCGGTGATTGGTCGCATAACCATTCCCATTCCGGTAACAACAACCTTGTCGGCAATCTCCATGTGACCGTTGATCACGCTGGCACCGCCGATCTGGCAGTAGCGGCCGATTTTCAGGCTGCCGGCCATGATCACACCGCCGGCGACGGCGGTATTGTCGCCAATCACGACGTTATGTGCAATCTGGCATTGGTTGTCGATGATAACACCATTCCCGATTTGGGTGTTATCCAAAGCGCCGCGGTCAATGGTGGTGCAAGCGCCGATTTCGACGCGATCGCCGATAATCACCGTGCCCAACTGAGGGATTTTGATCCACTCGCCGCGCTCGTTCGCATAGCCGAAACCGTCCGCGCCGATCACGGTGCCGGACTGGATCAGGCAGCGCTGGCCGATTTCAACCGCATGATAAATCGTGACATTCGCCCACAGACGCGTTCCCGCGCCGATGCGTGCGTGTTTGCCGATGAAGCAGCCCGGGCCGATAACCACGTTATCGCCAAGCACCGCACCCGACTCAATCACCGCGTTCGCCCCAATGGCGACGTTCTGCCCCAGCTGCGCTTCAGGCGAGATCACCGCGCTTGGCGCGATATCCTGTGCTGGTGCCGGCGTAGTGTCCATCAGTTGCGCCATGCGCGCGTAGGTCAGATAAGGGTTTTTAACCACCAGCGCCGCAGCACGGCAGTGTGGTAAATCCGCTTCGGTAAGCACCACGGCGCTTGCCTGGCAGGAAGACAGCTGCTCTTGATAGCGGCTGTTTGACAAAAACGTGATTTGGCCAGGCTGTGCCGAATGCATAGAAGCAATGCCGGTGATGACGAGATCGCCATCACCGTGCAATTGTGCATCCAACTGCTGCGCTAAATCAGCCAGTCGAATTGAAAGCATGTGTTATTTAACCTGTTTCAGCACGTCAGCAGTGATATCTTTGGAAGAGTCTGCATAGGCAACGGCGTTGGCGTCGATCACCACGTCATAACCGCCTTTGCTGGCGACAGATTTCACCGCGTCCTGAATACGGCTCAGGATCTTGTTACGTTCTTCCATCTGGCGACGGCGGTTGTCCTGCTCGAAAGCCTGGGCTTTCTGAGAGAACTGCTCGCGTTGCGCCATCACGTCTTTTTCCAACTTGCTGCGGTCGCTGGCTTTCATGGTAGCGCCGTCACGCTGCAGACGTTGCATTTTGGTCTGCAGGCTACGTTCCATGTTCTGGAGTTCGCTTGCACGGCCTTTAAACTCGTTTTCCAGCTGTTTAGCGACCGCTTCACGGGCCGGCAGCTGTTGGAAAATGCTGGAGACGTTAACGACAGCGATCTTATCTGCTGCCTGAACGCCAGCTGAAGCAGCCATTGCTAAACCGAGGCCTGCGGCACACAACCACTTTTTCACTATAAACTCCTTACCATCACCCATTTGTGTCATATGACACTGAAGTACACAATTTGCCAGACTTGTCCCACCAAACAATGAGAATCATCTCCCTCTGCCGGCGGGCGCCTGGCCATTGCGATTCTTAATAACTGTTATGCCCAGAGGCGAGACCCGTTACCAGGTCTTACCGATGTTAAACTGGAACTGTTCGGACTTGTCGCCTTCGTATTTCTTGATCGGGTTGGCGTAAGAGAACACCAATGGCCCCAATGGCGACATCCACTGCAGCGCGATACCGGCGGAAGAACGAATATTGCTGGCCTTGCTGTAGTCCGGCACGCCGTACATCAGCGTTTCGTCGGTATTCTTCCACTTGGTATCCCACACGGTACCGGCATCGATGAACAGCGAGGTCCGCACCGAGTTGGCGTATTTCTCGCTGATGAACGGCGTCGGGGTGATCAGCTCCAGGCTGGCGACCGCCATAGCGTTACCGCCCACCGCGTCATCCGAGCTACAGATGCTCTGACGCGAGGTCGTGCTGCCGGCGTTGAACTGACACTGGTACGAGTTGGAGTTGTAGTACACCGCCTTCGGACCAATGGTGTTGGACTGGAAGCCGCGCACGGTGCTCGAACCACCGGCGTAGAAGTTCTCGTAGAACGGCATTTCCTTGCCGCCCAACCCATCCGCATAACCCAGACGGCCACGGCCCAACAGCACCCAGGTGCGATCGTCGTTGATCGGCACGTATTGTACGCTGTCCAGCGTCACCTTGTAGTATTCGTTGTCCGAGCCCGGAATGGTGACCTTGCCGTTCAACGTGGTGCGGTTACCCGAGGTCGGGAAGTAGCCGCGGTCCAGGTTGTTGTAGGTCCAGCCCAGGTTCAGCGTAAAGTCGTCGGTCGAGTAGCTGGCGCGGTCGGTTTTGTTCGCATCCACGCCCATCGAGTCGAGGTAACGCCACATGGCGATCTGCGGCTGCATGTTCGACAGGCCGTTGTGGACGTAGCCCAGGCCGGTGCGCAACGAGTTGTTTTCGTTGATCGGGAAGCCCAGCGTGCCGTCGATACCGTAACTCTTGTTGGTATAGTCCGACAGATCCGCGTCATCCGCCTTAAAGTCGTTGTAGAAGATGCGGCCGCCCAGGCTCACACCGTCAACGGTGAAGTACGGGTTGGTGACCGACAGTTCGGTATAGGTCTGATAGTCGTTCTTGGTGCCGCTGATGCCGACCGAGTACCCGGTACCCAACCAGTTATCCTGCTGCACGCCCGCCTGGAAGCTGACGCCGCTCTCGGTGCCGTAACCGACGCCGAAGTTGAAGGTACCGGTGTTGCGTTCTTTCACCTTGTAGGTCACATCGACCTGATCGGCGGTGCCCGGCACGCGCTGGGTTTCCACGTCAACCGTTTCGAAGTAGCCCAGACGGTTCAGACGCTCTTTGCCCTGCTCGACCTGCTCGTTGCCGAGCCAGGCGCCTTCCATCTGGCGCATTTCGCGACGCAGTACGGAATCCTTGCTGGTGTCGTTGCCTTCGAACTTGATGCGACGCACGTAGAAGCGGTTGCCCGCGTCAACGTTGACGTGCAGTTTGACGGTTTTATCCGCGTCGTTGATCTCAGGCTGAGTGCCGACGCGCGGGTAGGCGTAACCATAACGGCCCAACATCGTTTTGATGTTGTCTTCCATTTTGGTCACCTTGCTGCCGTTGTACAGCTCGCCTGGCTCGATTTTGGTGATCTGAGCGACTTCCGCCGAGTGGCCGGCCAGATTGCCGTTCACGACAACATCGGAAAGCTTGTACTGCTCGCCTTCGGTGATGTTGATGGTGATGTAGATGCCTTTTTTATCCGGCGTCAGGCTCACCTGGGTAGAATCGATGTTGAAGCGGGCATAGCCGCGATCCAGATAGAAGCTGCGCAGGGTTTCGAGATCGCCCGCCAGTTTTTGCTTCTGGTATTTGCGATCGCCGACCAGGTTCCACCATGGCACTTCGTCACGCAGTTGGAAGCGTGAGATCAGTTCGTCGTTGGTGAAGGCATGGTTGCCGACGATGTTGATTTGTTGAATCTTGGCGGAGACCCCTTCCGTGAACACCAGCTTCAGGTCGACACGGTTGCGCGGCAACGGCGTGACTACGGCTTTCACCGAGGCGCTGTATTTACCGACGCTGTAGTAGAAGTCTTCCAGCCCTTTTTCAATGCTGGAGATCGTGGTGCGGTCGAGCGCCTCGCCCACCCGGACGCCGGAGGCTTCCAGGTTCTGCTTGAGCATGTCATCCTTCACCGACTTGTTGCCGGAGAAAGTGATGCTGGCGATGGTAGGACGTTCCTTCACCTGCACGATCAAGGTATTACCATCGCGCAGCACGCGCACGTCCTCGAAGTTGCCGGTGGCAAACAAGGCACGGATGGTATTACTGATGTCATCGTCAGTGACGGTATCGCCGACGCGAACCGGCATGTTGAGTAACGCCGCACCGACGGCGACTCGCTGCAGGCCTTCGAAATGAATGTCTTTCACTACGAACCCGTCTGCACCGTATACGGTGGCGCTGCCAAACAGCAGCGACGCTATGAGCAACTTTTTCATCGCCATCGTTGTTATGCGTTCTTCCTAACCTATCCCCGCCCCTAGAGGCGGGAAAAATCATTGAAAAGTGCAAGACCCATCAACAACACCAGCACGATCGAACCTATGCGGTAGCTGTAGTCCTGTACTCGCTCGGAAACCGGCCCACCCTTCAGCTTTTCTATCGCCAGGAAGAGGAGATGCCCACCATCTAACACCGGTAATGGGAACAGGTTGATGATACCCAGGTTGACGCTAATCAACGCCAGGAACATCAGATAATACACGAACCCGACTCCGGCTGACGCCCCAGCTCCCTGTGCAATCGAGATCGGGCCACTCAGGTTGTTCAGCTTTACATCACCGGTTATTAATTTGCCCAGCATGTTGACCGTCAGCCGCATCAGCTGCCAGGTCTTGTCGCCGGCCTGATACAGCGCCGGGAACGGTCCATACTGGCGAATCGTTTTATACTCGTCCGGCAGCGGCAGCACTTTTGGAATGATGCCTGCAAACCCCACCGATTTGTCTTTTCCCACCGGCTTTGTATCCGGTATCAGCGTCAAAGACAAGGGGGCGCCGTTTCTTTCAATCTCCAAAGCCAGCGGTTGCCCCGGGCCATCGTGGATACGCTTCACCAGCGTCTGCCAACGACCCAACGGCTGACCATCGACTTTAACGATCCTGTCCCCCGCTTGTAAACCCGCCTTTTGCGCCGCCGAGTTAGGCTGCACTTCCGCCAACACGGATTCGATCTGCGGGCCGCGCGGCATAATGCCCAGCGCGACAACGGGATCCTGCTTGTCCGGTTCAAAGTTCCACTGGCGCAAGTCCAGGGTTTTGGTCACCACCTGCGAAGAACCGAACGGCGCGACGCCGACTTCGGTTTGCGCATCGCCAATCTTCGCCACCAGCGCCAGACGAACTGACTCCCAATCAGGCGTTTCGATGCCGTCAACCGACTTTAGTTCCATGCCAGACGAAATTTCGGCCTTGGCGGCGATGGATTGCGGCGCGATTTCGCCGATCACCGGGCGGAAACTCGGCACGCCGATGATGAACACCAGCCAATAGGCAAGGATAGCAAACAGGAAGTTGGCGATGGGGCCGGCGCTGATGATGGCCGCGCGCTGCCAGACGGTTTTATTGTTGAAGGCCTGGTGGCGCATCTCCGGCGCCACCGACTCCACGCGCTCGTCCAGCATCTTCACGTAGCCACCGAGCGGGATCAGAGCGATAACGTACTCGGTGCCCTGACGATCGGTGCGGCGCCACAGCGCCCGGCCGAAGCCGATGGAGAAGCGTTCAACGCGCACGCCGCAACGACGGGCAACCCAAAAGTGTCCGAACTCATGCACGGTAATCAAGATACCGAGCGCAATCAGAAACGCCACCAGGTTCCAAAGCACGCTGACCATCATCCCTCACTTTCCGTCATCGACGGATTAAAACACCAACAGCATCAGGCAGGCAAACACCGGCACCGCCGCGGTCAGGCTGTCGATACGATCCAGTATGCCGCCGTGGCCGGGAATCAAATGCCCGCTGTCCTTGATGCCCGCTTCGCGTTTGAACATGCTTTCGGTCAAATCGCCCAGCACCGAAGCCAGCGCGGCGATCACCGAACAGGCCAGCAGCGTGGTCGGCACCACGTTCAGCGGCGCGTAGCGGCCGAACAGCCACGAGATCACCGCCGACGTCAGCAGCCCGCCGATCAACCCTTCCCAGGTTTTACCCGGCGAGACCTTCGGCGCCAGCTTATGCTTGCCGAACAGCTTGCCGAACATATAGGCACCGGAATCCGCGCCCCACACCAGCAGCATCACGTACAGCAGCCACCAGGCGCCGGTAAACGGGTTTTGCTCATAGCCGAACTGGCGCAGCGCCAGCATGCCCCAGAAGAACGGCACGATGGTCAGCAGGCCAAACAGCAGGCGCAGCGGGCGCGAATTGCGCCAGATGGCGGCCGAGCCGGGGTAAAACAGCACCAGCAGCAGCGCCGCCAGCCACCAGGCCAGCGACAGCCACAGCGAGCCGCTTACCTGCGGCACGGATTGATGGTAGGCGGGAACGCTGAGCATCATCAGCGCCAACAGAAAACCGCACAGTATCGCCAGCCAGATGCGCTGCGAACGGGAGGTAAAACCGGCCAGTTGGCCCCACTCCCAGGCTGCTAACATGCACACGACGAGCGTTACCAGAGCAAAGGCCAGCGGCGGCAACAGGAACAGCGCCGCGATAACGATCGGGATTAAAATCAGAGCAGTTATGAGGCGATACTTCAGCAAAAGTTCTCCCTAGGACGCATCGGCGCCGATAGGTGTTGTTCCCCCGAAGCGGCGCTCACGTTGTGCAAATGCATTCAGCGCACCTTCAAAGACAAGTTCATCGAAATCAGGCCAGAGCACATCAGTAAAGTAAAGTTCAGCATAGGCGACTTGCCACAGCAGGAAGTTACTGATGCGATGTTCGCCACCGGTGCGGATAACCAGATCCACCGGCGCCAGATCGCTCATGCAAACCCGCTCGCTCAATAATTCCTCGCTGATCTGATCCGGGTGCAACTCCCCTCCCCGTACCTGTTCGGCCAGTTCCCTTACTCCCTGAATGATATCCCAACGGCCGCCGTAGTTGGCAGCGATATTGAGCGTCAGGCCATCGTTATTTTCCGTCAGTGCTTCAGAGCGGCGGATCCGCTCCTGCAAACGCGCGCTGAATCGACTGATATCGCCGATCACCCGCAGCCTGACGTTATGTTTATGCAGGCTTTTTACTTCACTATCCAGAGCACGGACAAAAAGCTCCATCAGGGCGGAGACTTCCTGCACCGGACGGTTCCAGTTTTCGCTGCTGAAGGCATAAAGCGTGAGTGCATCTAAATGGTGGCTGGCGGCAAAACTGACCGCGCGGCGAACCGATTTCACCCCTGCTTTATGACCGAAGACACGTAACTTGCCCTGACGTTTGGCCCAGCGTCCGTTACCGTCCATGATAATGGCAACATGGCGCGGCCCCGGGGAAGATGGATTAACCTCTTGTTGGTTTGCGGACGACATAACTCGTACTTATTTCCTCAGTAGAAATATAACTGCCTTTCCGGAACATCAGACCCTTACACGCAAAAAAAGCCGTGTGCCCGACACGGCTTTCAACCTGCCCTTGCGATACCCGGCGCAACCGGGTCGCCATTGGCGAACAGAGCGCCAATCGAGCCATAATTCAACGGTATAACCGCTGACAGGTGGCGCAGACTATACCACCTCAGCGGGGCATGAACAAACGGCCCCGCTGCGGCACGCGCGAATTACGAGCAAAATCGGATAATCGCCGTGATCAGCCGCACAACGCGCGAACGCGCTCCTCAGCGGCGGCGCGCGCCTGGCGGTCAATGTCTAAGACCGCTTCGATGCAGGTCGGTTCCTGCAGTGCGAGACGCTCCACCACCTGGCGGTTGACCGCCGCGATGTCGGTAAAGCGAATCTGCTGCTGCAAAAAAGCCGCCACGGCGATTTCGTTGGCCGCGTTCAGCGCAGTGGTCGCCGCCTGGCCGGCATCGAACGCTTCGATCGCCAAATACAGGCAAGGATAACGCTCACGCTCCGGCTCGGCGAAGGTCAGCGAACCGATGCGGCAGAAGTCCAGCGCTTCCACGCCGGAGTTCACGCGCTGCGGATACGCCATCGCGTGGGCGATCGGCGTACGCATATCCGGCGTACCCAGCTGCGCCAGCACGCTGCCGTCGGTATAGCGCACCATCGAGTGAATCACCGACTGCGGGTGCAGGATCACTTCCATTTGTTCGGCCGACGCGTTAAACAGCCAGCGGGCCTCAATGTATTCCAGACCTTTGTTCATCATGGTGGCGGAATCCACCGAGATCTTGCGGCCCATCGACCAGTTCGGGTGGGCGCAGGCTTGATCCGGCGTCATCGTGGCGAACTGTTCCAGCGGCGTGGTGCGGAACGGGCCGCCGGAACCGGTAAGCACGATGCGCGAGACACCATGACTGTCCAGTGAAGAGTATCCCAACTGACGCTGAATGCTCTCAGGCAAACTCTGAAAAATCGCGTTGTGCTCGCTGTCGAGCGGCAGCAGTTGCGCCTGGCTTTGCCGCACCGCGTCCATAAACAGACGGCCGCAGGTGACCAGCGACTCCTTGTTGGCCAGCAGTACCTGCTTGCCCGCGCGGATCGCCGCCAGCGTCGGCAACAGCCCCGCAGCGCCGACGATCGCTGCCGTCACCTGATCGACGTCATCCAACGCGGCCAGCTCGCAGGCCGCTTGCTCTCCGGCCAAGACTTCGGTAGCGACGCCGTTTTCCGCCAGGATAGCGCGCAGCTCGCGGGCGGCGTTTTCATCCGCCATAGCAGCAAAGGCGGGCCGGAATTCCATGCATTGCTGCGCCATGACCGCGACGTTGCGGCCGGCCACCAGCGCTTTGATCGCAAAACGGTCGGGATTCGCCCTGACCACGGCCAGGGTGCTGGTCCCTACCGAGCCGGTCGAGCCAAGAATGGTCAGTTGCTTCATGAGTTCACTCTGAATAACTGTCTGATGAGATCGGAGGTGTCCCAGTGTGGAACCTTGGACACCGCTTGTCCATGATCTTTCAGTACGATGAAACGGGATCTGCGCCACAAAAAACAAAGCGCCGCCCAGGCGACGCTTTTTTTCTGCGCGATGCTGATTAGAAATCCATCAACTCTTTTTCTTTCTCCGCCAGCGCGGCGTCGACCAGCTTGATGTAAGCGTCGGTCATTTTCTGAATCTCGTCTTGCGAACGACGCTCTTCGTCTTCGCTGATCTCTTTGTCTTTCAGCAGCGCCTTGACCTTGTCGTTGGCGTCGCGACGCACGTTACGCACCGCTACGCGGCCCTGCTCGGCTTCACCGCGTACGATCTTGATCAGATCCTTACGGCGTTCTTCGGTCAGCGGAGGCAGCGGAACGCGAATGTCAGAACCGGCGGAAGACGGGTTAAGGCCCAGATCGGAACTCATGATCGCTTTCTCAACGGCCTGGCTCAGGCTGCGGTCGAACACGTTGATTTTCAGCGTGCGGGAGTCTTCCACGGTCACGTTGGCCAGTTGACGCAGCGGCGTAGCGGCGCCGTAGTATTCCACCATGATGCCGTCCAGAATGCTTGGCGAAGCGCGGCCGGTGCGGATCTTGCTGATTTGGTTTTTGAATGCTTCTACGCTTTTTTCCATGCGTGAATCAGCATCTTTTCTGATTTCATTAGTCACGTTGCAAACCCTTGGAAGCTGGTTACTTGGCAGGCGATACTCAAGTATAGCCCGTAATCGTACTCGGAGAGCGCGCGGCGCCTGGCGTCACGCGCTCCGAAAAAGGGGTGTGAACAGCCTTATTTGCTGATCAACGTACCTTCGTTCTCACCCATCACCACGCGGCGCAGCGCGCCAGGCTTGTTCATGTTGAACACGCGGATCGGCAGACCGTGATCGCGAGCCAGCGTAAACGCCGCCAGATCCATCACTTTCAGCTCGCGCTCCAGCACGTCCTGATAGGTTAATTGTTCATACAGCGTCGCATCCGGATTTTTCACCGGATCGGCGGAGTAGACGCCATCCACTTTGGTGGCTTTCAGCACCACGTCCGCTTCGATCTCGATGCCGCGCAGGCAAGCGGCGGAATCGGTGGTGAAGAACGGGTTGCCGGTACCGGCGGAGAAGATCACCACGCGGTTGTTGCGCAGCAGACTGATCGCCTCTGCCCAGCTGTAATTGTCACACACGCCGTTCAGCGGGATCGCCGACATCAGGCGGGCGTTCACATAGGCACGGTGCAGTGCATCACGCATAGCCAGGCCGTTCATCACGGTAGCCAGCATTCCCATGTGGTCGCCCACTACGCGGTTCATGCCGGCTTGCGCCAGGCCCGCGCCGCGGAACAGGTTCCCGCCGCCAATAACTACACCGACCTGAATTCCCAGTTCGACCAGCTCTTTCACTTCCTGAGCCATGCGATCCAAAACGCTGGCGTCGATACCAAAACCTTCTGCACCTTGCAGGGCTTCGCCACTCAGTTTAAGCAGAATACGCTGATATACGGGTTTTGCATTGGTTGCCATGGTGTTCTGTCCTAAGAAGCAGTATTAGTATTGGGGATTTCAGCCGATGAAACGCGCCTGGGGTGAATATCACGCCGCAGGGCCTGCCACCGGTGTAATTCTGGCTGGATAGTATGGAACCGCCAGACGGCGGTTCCATCGACAGTCATTAAGACTGTTTGCTCATCGCGGCAACTTCAGCAGCGAAGTCGGTTTCGACTTTCTCGATGCCTTCGCCCACTTCGAAGCGAATGAAGTTGGTCACGTCAGCGTTGTGCTCTTTCAGCACCTGAGCAACAGACTTGCTCGGATCCATAACGAAAGGCTGACCGGTCAGAGAAACTTCGCCGGTGAATTTCTTCATGCGGCCTTCAACCATTTTCTCTGCGATTTCTTTCGGCTTGCCGGACTGCATGGCGATGTCCAGCTGAACCTGGTACTCTTTTTCTACCACTTCAGCAGACACGTCTTCTGGCTTCACGAACTCTGGCTTGCTCGCCGCAACGTGCATTGCGATTTGCTTAACCAGCTCTTCGTCAGCGCCTTTAGCCGCAACCAGAACGCCGATACGCGCGCCGTGCAGGTAGCTGCCCAGCACTTCGCCTTCCAGGGAAGCAACGCGACGAATGTTGATGTTTTCGCCGATTTTTGCCACCAGCGCTACGCGCTCTTCTTCGAACTGTGCTTTCAGCACGTCAACGTCAGTGATTTTGCCAGCCATAGCGGCATCCAGCACTTTGTCGGCGAACGCCTGGAAACCGGCGTCTTTTGCTACGAAGTCAGTCTGGCAGTTAACTTCCAGAATGATGCCGTAGTTGCCTTCGATCTTGGTTTTGATCACGCCGTCAGCAGCCACGTTGCCTGCTTTTTTAGCGGCTTTGATCGCACCGGACTTACGCATGTTTTCGATTGCCAGCTCGATGTCGCCGTTGGATTCAACCAGCGCCTTCTTGCAATCCATCATGCCAGCGCCGGTACGCTCGCGCAGTTCTTTTACCAGGGCAGCGGTAATATCAGCCATTTATTTTTCCTCGGTTATCTCGCGTGGAGACAGTTCTCATTCAGATAAGCAAAGGGGGCCTTTACAGGCCCCCCTAACCAACATATGTCAATACCTGGTTAATAAGGGCTCAGTGACGAGCTTGCCTTATTATTCAGCTTCTACGAAGCCTTCTTCCGCCTGAACGGCCAGATCTTGAGAACGACCTTCACGCACAGCGGCAGCAACAGCAGTCAGGTACAGGTTTACTGCACGGATTGCGTCGTCGTTACCAGGGATGATGAAGTCAACGCCGTCTGGGTTGGAGTTGGTATCAACGATAGAGAATACCGGGATACCCAGGTTGTTGGCTTCTTTGATCGCGATGTGCTCGTGATCGGCATCGATAACGAACAGTGCGTCTGGCAGACCGCCCATATCTTTGATACCGCCCAGGGAGTTTTCCAGCTTGGCCAGTTCACGAGTGCGCATCAGCGCTTCTTTCTTGGTCAGCTTGTCCAGGGTGCCGTCTTGAGACTGGATTTCCAGATCTTTCAAACGCTTGATGGACTGACGAACGGTTTTCCAGTTAGTCAGCATACCGCCCAACCAGCGGTGGTTCACGAAGAACTGGTCACAGCTGTTCGCAGCGTCTTTTACCGCTTCGCTTGCTGCGCGCTTGGTACCAACGAACAGGATCTTGCCTTTACGGGAAGAGATCTTGGTCAGTTCAGCCAGAGCGGCGTTGAACATTGGTACGGTCTGCTCCAGGTTGATGATGTGAACCTTGTTACGAGCGCCGAAGATGAAAGGCTTCATTTTCGGGTTCCAGTAACGGGTCTGGTGACCAAAGTGAACACCAGCCTTGAGCATGTCGCGCATGGAAACAGTTGCCATGATTAAACCTCTATAGATTAATTGGGGTTATGCCTCCACGTATCCCATAACGCCGACCCTGGCGGCGACAAGTCACCTCAGGGCACCCCGGCGGATGTGCCGATACGTGTGTGTTATTTACACAAAATGAGTGCAGTTAAAGTATTTTCGGCCAATTCCTGCCTGGTCACAAGAACCAAGTCGCGGATCGCCGGCGCGCTTTATACCATAAACCCGCTGCCGACACCAACTTTTGTTGCGTTTCGCCGGGCGTCAGGAAATGAAATTTGGCAGCCCCCGGCCGGGCTGATACCATAAGTCACTGCTTCTTATTGTCGACGATAACGACACCTGCGGACGAATTTCATGGCAATCTCAATTAAAACACCTGATGACATCCAAAAAATGCGCGTGGCCGGCCGCCTGGCCGCCGAAGTGCTGGAGATCATCGAGCCGCACGTCAAACCTGGCGTGACCACCGGCGAACTGGACCGTATCTGTCACGAGTACATCACCAACGAGCAGCAGGCCATCTCCGCCTGCCTCGGCTACCACGGCTTCCCGAAATCCGTGTGCATCTCGGTGAACGAAGTGGTGTGCCACGGCATCCCGAGCGACGACAAAACGCTGAAAGACGGCGACATCGTCAACATCGACGTAACCGTGATTAAAGACGGTTTCCACGGCGACACCTCGAAGATGTTCATCGTCGGCAAACCGACCATTCTGGGCGAGCGCCTGTGCCGCGTCACTCAGGAAAGCCTGTATCTGGCGCTGAAGATGGTCAAACCGGGCATCCGTCTGCGCACCCTGGGCAAGGCCATCCAGCAATTCGTCGAGGCCGAGAAATTCTCCGTGGTGCGCGAGTACTGCGGCCACGGCATCGGCGAAGTGTTCCATGAAGAGCCGCAGGTACTGCACTATGACGCGGACGACGGCGGCGTGGTGCTGCAGGCGGGCATGGCCTTCACCATCGAACCGATGGTCAACGCCGGCGACTACCGCATCCGCACCATGAAAGACGGCTGGACGGTAAAAACCAAAGATCGCAGCTTGTCGGCGCAGTATGAGCATACTATTGTGGTCACTGATAACGGCTGCGAGATAATGACGTTGCGCAAGGATGACACCATCCCCAACATCATTACGCACGAGATGTAAGCACTGCGGCGCACGCCGCGTGCAGAATGTCACCAGGCCGGCTTATGCCGGCCTTTTTTATGGGCTGCGCACTATGTCTGACAATCTCCTTCAACCGGCCGTGCCGATGCCGCCCGCCTCTCCCAGCGTCTACGGCGACGACGAGCTCACCTGCCCGCTGCTGAAACAGCGGCTGGAGCAGTTCCAGCTGTGGCTGGCGGCGGCGTTCAACGCCGGATCCAGCGCCGAAAGCCTGGTGGCGGCGCGCAGCGACTTCATCGATCGCCTGCTGCGCCGGCTGTGGACGTTCTACGGCTTCGCAGATATCCCGGAAACCGCGCTGGTGGCGGTCGGCGGCTACGGCCGTGGCGAGCTGCATCCGCTGTCGGATATCGATGTGCTGGTGCTCAGCCAGCGCCGGCTGACGGAGCAACAGTCGCAGCGGGTCGGCGAATTCATCACCCTGCTGTGGGATCTCAAGCTGGAAGTGGGCCACAGCGTGCGCACCCTGGAAGAGTGCCTGCTGGAAGGGCTGGCGGATCTGACCGTGGCCACCAACCTGATCGAATCGCGCATGATCTGCGGCGACGTTGCGCTGTTCCTGCAGATGCAAAAGCATATCTTCAGCGACGGCTTTTGGCCCTCGCCGCAGTTCTTCCACGCCAAGATCAGCGAGCAGCAGGAGCGTCATCAGCGCTACCACGGCACCAGCTATAACCTGGAACCGGATATCAAAAGCAGCCCCGGTGGCCTGCGTGACATCCACACGCTGCTGTGGGTGGCGCGTCGCCACTTCGGCGCCACCTCGCTGGACGAAATGGTCGGCTTCGGTTTCCTCACCCAGGCCGAACGCAACGAGCTGAACGAATGCCAGAGCTTCCTGTGGCGCATCCGTTTCGCGCTGCATCTGGTGCTGCCGCGTTACGACAACCGTCTGCTGTTCGATCGTCAGCTCAGCGTGGCGCAGCTGCTGCGCTATGAAGGCGAAGGCAACGAGCCGGTCGAGCGCATGATGAAAGACTTCTACCGCATGACGCGCCGCGTCAGCGAGCTGAACCACATGCTGCTGCAGCTGTTCGACGAAGCCATCCTGGCGCTGGACGCCACCGAAAAGCCGCGCCCGCTGAACGACGATTTCCAGCTGCGCGGCGATCTGATCGATCTGCGCGACGAAACGCTGTTCATCCGCGAGCCGCAAGCCATCATGCGCATGTTCTACCTGATGGTGCGCAACCGCGAGATCAAAGGCATTTACTCCACCACCGTGCGCCAGCTGCGCCACGCGCGCCGCCACCTGAAACAGCCGCTGTGCACCATCCCGGAAGCGCGCGATCTGTTTATGGCCATCCTGCGCCACCCCGGCGCGGTGTCGCGCGCGCTGGTGCCGATGCACCGTCACAGCGTGCTGTGGGCCTATATGCCGCAGTGGGGCAAGATCGTCGGGCAGATGCAGTTCGACCTGTTCCATGCCTATACCGTTGACGAACACACCATCCGCGTGCTGCAGAAGCTGGAGAGCTTCGCCGAGCCTGAAACCCGGCCGCGCCATCCGCTGTGCGTGGAGCTGTACCCGCGCCTGCCGCACCCGGAACTGCTGCTGCTGGCGGCCTTGTTCCACGATATCGCCAAAGGGCGCGGCGGCGATCACTCGATCCTCGGCGCGGAAGACGTGGTGGAGTTCGCCGAACTGCACGGCCTCAACTCGCGAGAAACCCAGCTGGTGGCCTGGCTGGTGCGCTGCCACCTGCTGATGTCGGTCACCGCGCAGCGCCGCGATATTCAGGATCCGACGGTGATCCAGCAGTTCAGCAGCGAAGTACAGAGCGAAACCCGCCTGCGCTATCTGGTGTGTCTGACGGTGGCGGATATCTGCGCCACCAACGAAACCCTGTGGAACAGCTGGAAACAGAGCCTGTTGCGCGAGCTGTATTTCGCCACCGAAAAACAGCTGCGCCGCGGCATGCAAAACAGCCCTGACCTGCGCGAACGCGTGCGCCACCATCGCCTGCAGGCGCTGGCGCTGCTGCGCATGGACAACATCGACGAAGAGGCGCTGCACCGCATCTGGAGCCGCTGCCGCGCCGATTACTTCCTGCGCCACTCGCCGAATCAGCTGGCCTGGCACGCCCGCCACCTGCTGGCCCACGACTCCACCCAGCCGCTGGTGCTGGTCAGCCGCCAGGCGACGCGCGGCGGCACCGAGATCTTCATCTGGAGCCCGGATCGCCCTTACCTGTTCGCCGCCGTCGCCGGAGAGATGGATCGCCGCAACCTGAGCGTGCACGACGCGCAGATCTTCACCAACCGCGACGGTATGGCGATGGACACCTTTATCGTGCTGGAGCCGGACGGCAGCCCGCTGGCGCAGGATCGCCACGCGGCGATCCGCCAGGCGCTGTTGCAGGCCATCACCCAGCGGGAATACCAGCCGCCGCGCGTACGCCGGCCGTCATCCAAGCTGCGCCACTTCAGCGTGCCGACCGAGGTCACCTTCCTGCCGACCCACACCGATCGCCGCAGCTACCTGGAGCTGACCGCGCTCGACCAACCCGGCCTGCTGGCGCGGGTGGGCGAAGTGTTCGCCGATCTGGGGCTGTCGCTGCACGGCGCGCGCATTTCCACCATCGGCGAGCGGGTCGAGGATTTGTTTATCCTGGCCGACGGCGAGCGGCGCGCGCTCGACCAAGAAACGCGCAGAAAGTTGGAGCAACGGTTGACAGAGGCCCTCACCCCAAACGATAAAATGTGATACAAGTAACTTTTTACCGACAACATCAGGAAAGAGAACAGCATGCAGCAATTACAGAACGTTATTGAAAGCGCCTTCGAACGCCGTGCGGACATCACTCCGGCGAACGTAGACACCGTAACGCGCGAAGCGGTAAACCAGGTGATCGGCCTGCTGGACAGCGGCGCCCTGCGCGTCGCCGAGAAGATCGACGGTCAATGGGTCACCCATCAGTGGCTGAAGAAAGCCGTGCTGCTCTCTTTCCGCATCAACGACAACAAGGTGATGGACGGCGCGGAAACCCGCTACTACGACAAAGTGCCGATGAAATTCGCCGACTACGACGAAGCGCGCTTCCAGAAGGAAGGCTTCCGCGTCGTGCCGCCGGCCACCGTGCGCCAGGGCGCGTTCATCGCTCGCAACACCGTGCTGATGCCGTCTTACGTTAACATCGGCGCCTACGTCGACGAAGGCACCATGGTCGACACCTGGGCTACCGTCGGTTCTTGCGCACAGATCGGCAAAAACGTTCACCTGTCCGGCGGCGTCGGCATCGGCGGCGTGCTGGAGCCGCTGCAGGCCAACCCGACCATCATCGAAGACAACTGCTTCATCGGCGCGCGTTCCGAAGTGGTGGAAGGCGTGATCGTGGAAGAAGGCTCGGTGATTTCGATGGGCGTATACCTCGGCCAGAGCACCCGCATCTATGATCGCGAAACCGGCGAAATCCATTACGGCCGCGTGCCGGCGGGTTCGGTGGTGGTTTCCGGCAACCTGCCGTCGAAAGACGGTTCTTACAGCCTGTACTGCGCGGTGATCGTCAAGAAGGTCGACGCCAAAACGCGCGGTAAAGTCGGCATTAATGAGTTATTGCGCACTATCGACTAAATTGAAATAGCGGGTGATTCACCCGCTATTTTTTTGTCTGCGTTTCGCTGGCAGTCACAGTCGCAGATCTCGCTTTCCGCCATAATCGCAGTCGTGGAATATAACGATCACATCTAAAGAGGGCGCAGTATGTACGATAACTTGAAGAGTTTGGGCATCAATCAACCGGAAGACGTCGATCGCTATAGCCTGCGTCAAGAGGCCAACAACGACATCCTCAAGATCTATTTCCGCAAGGACAAGGGCGAGTTCTTCGCCAAGAGCGTGAAATTCAAGTACCCGCGCCAGCGTAAAACCGTGGTGGCGGACAACGCCGGCCAGGGCTACAAGGAAATTCACGAGATCAACCCGAACCTGCGTTATGTAATCGACGAGCTGGATCAGCTGTGCCAGCGCGATCAGGTGGAAGTGGATCTGAAGCGTAAAATCCTCGACGACCTGCGCCATCTCGAAGGCGTGGTGTCGCACAAGATTGCCGAGATCGAAGCCGATCTGGAAAAACTCACCCGCGGCAAATAATGCGGATCGGTTGACCCGCATCATCGCCAAGGCGCCCTTTTGCGGCGCCTTTTTACTTTACGATTGCAGCAGCGTGCCCCACTGCTCGACCCACGGGCAGGCGGCCACTTCCGGCTCCGGCTGTTCCATCGCATCGATCTCCAGCACTTCGCCAACGCGGGTGGCGCCCTGCTCCTGCAGCAGCGCGTCGAACGCGCGCCCGGCACCGCAGAAGTGGTCATAGCTGCTGTCGCCGAGGGCGATCAGCCCATAGCGCAGCTCCGGCTGATAGCCAACCCGATCGCGGATAGCGTGGAACAGCGGCGCGATGCTGTCCGGCAGATCGCCCTGCCCGGTGGTGGAGGTGATCACCAGCGCGTAGTGCTGACGATAATACTGCCAGGCCTCCAGCGTGCCCTCTTCGAACAGTTTGACCTCATGGCCCTGCTCGCTGAGGATGTTTTGCGCCTCTTCCGCCACCAGCAGCGAATTGCCGTAGACCGTTCCCACGAAGATACCAACCTGAGCCATGGCTCCTACTCCCTTCATTACCTTTAAAAATTGTCAGCTATCCTGACCGTTAGCCGCGCTAAACTCAACCCCGGCAAGTTCAGGGAATAGCCCCGCCCAGCCGAACTGCGCCATCACCCCTTGCCAGTCTTCGTCCCAGCGCGCCGTCACCTGCAGCGGTTCGCCGGTCACCGGGTGCGTCAGCTGCAGATGGCTGGCGTGCAGCATCAGGCGCGGGCAGCCGAAATGCTGCGCCATCCCGCGGTTCTGCCGCAGATCGCCATGCTTGCTGTCGCCGATGATCGGATGGCGAAGATGCGCCATATGGCGCCGCAGCTGATGTTTGCGGCCGGTTTCCGGCTGCAGTTCCACCAGGCTGTAACGCGCGCTGTCGTAGCGGCCGACGGCCACCGGCATCTCCACCTGCGCCAACGGCCGGTAGTGCGTCACCGCCGGCTGCGGCCCCTTGTCGGCATCGGCATGTTTATCGGCGATTTTGTCCAGTTCCGCCGTCAGCGGGTAGTCGAGGGTCGCCCCCTCCTGCACGTAACCCCGCACCACCGCATGGTAGGTTTTCTGCACCTGATGTTGTTCGAACTGCTGCGACAGCAGGCGCGCCACCTCGCTGGAGAGCGCCATCAGCAGCACGCCGGAGGTCGGACGATCGAGACGGTGTACGGTAAAAACGTGCTTCCCGAGCTGATCGCGCACCGTCTGCATCATAAAACGGGTTTCATGACGGTCCAGCCAACTGCGGTGCACCAACCAGCCAGACGGTTTGTTCACCGCCACCAGGTGTTCATCCTGATACAAAATCTCAATCACATCACGTTCCCAGGTCAATAGCCGTTTCGGGCGCGAGTATAACAGGCATGACACGCAACGCTAGTTCACCCATTCGATGGTCACCAGGCGCGTATCAGCGCGGCCACGATCGTCCACCGCCCGAATGCGGTAGCGCCCGTTGTTGATCGGCCGCCAGTCGATCGGCTTTTTGCTGGCGCTGCTGCCGAGATAGATATCGTCGACGAACCAGTACACCGTCTTGCTGTCGGCGTCCGTCACCGCGCTGAAGGCGATTTTATCCCGCCCCTGCTGCGACTGACGCAGGGTATAGGTGGTGTTCTTCAGCGGTGAGGTGATGCGCGGCGCGCTGCCGCCGACGGCGATGCCGTTGTCCTTGCAGCGATTGACCGGCGGCGCCCGCTTCGGCAACCCGGCCTGAGCGAACACATTGGCCAGATCGGAAGGCCAGAACTCAAAGATTTCGGTGCGGGTCTGCGCCGCATCATACGGCGGGCAAACGACCTCACCGCTGTGAATATCCAGCACCACCGGCCGGTAAACGCTGTCGACCTTGATCGGCGACTTGCCGGGAATGAACCAGGTCTTGCCCTTTTGCTGGCACCACGGCGTCGGCAGATCGCCGCTGGCGAGACAGATGTCCACCCGCCGCAGCCGTTGGGGGAACGGGTGCTTCGGTTCCCGCAGGCCGGGATAGCTGGCGTTGACGCTGTCGATGATGTTGAAAAACAGCGGCGCGGCGGCTTCGGCGCCGACCAACGCATTGTTGCCTCGCCCATCGAAGTTGCCTTCCCACACCACCAGCACATAAGAGCCGAAAATCCCGACGCTCCAGGCGTCGCGAAAGCCCCAGGAGGTGCCGGTCTTCCAGTACACCGGCAGCGACGAAGAACGCTGCGCCAGCGTATCGCCCGGCCGCCGGTGCTGGCGCAGCATATCCAGCGTGATGAAACTGGCCTCCTCGCTCAACAGCCGCACCGGCGTCGATTCGGCCTGGTTCAGCTGCATGCGCAGCGGCCGCAGCTCACCGCGGTTCGCCAGCAGCGCATACAGCTTCGCCAATTCCTGCGCCGTTACCTCGCCGCCGCCCAACACCAGCGACAGCCCGTAGTGGCTCTCGTTGGCCATATTGGCGACGCCGGTCAGGCGCAAGAACTGATAAAAGGTTGGCTGACGCAGCTGCGAGGCGATATAGACCGCCGGAATATTGCGGCTGAAGTTCAGCGCGTCGGTGGCGGTCACCGGGCCGAGAAAGCGCCGGTCGAAGTTTTCCGGCGCATAGGCGCCGAACGACGAAGGCACGTCTTTAAGAATGGTCATCGGATGCAGCACGCCCTGCTCCATGCCCAGCGCGTAGATGAACGGCTTCAGCGTCGATCCCGGCGAACGCTTGGCGTTGGTGCCGTTCACCTGCCCCTGAATCGGACGATTGTAATAGTCCGCCGAACCCACCAGCGCGCGCACCCCCATATCGCGGCTGTCCACCAGCAGCACTGCGGCGTTTTGGATACCGCGGCTGCGGTTGCGAGCGATAAAGGCGTTGACCTGTCGTTCGACCAGCCGCTGCAGCCCGGCGTCCAGCGTGGTGTCGACGCGGGTATCGCGCTGCACCAGTTGCTGCGTCTGCAGGCGCAGCTGTTCGATAAAGTGCGGCGCAATATAGGGCACTTGTTCAGGCTGCCGCAGCGCCAACGGCAGGCGGAACAGCGTTTGCTGGCTGGCGTCGGTAGGGTAAACCTGTTGCCAGCGCAGGAACAGACGGTTGCGCGCCTGCGTCAATGCGGCGCCGAGCACGCCGGTTTTCGGCTCCAGACGGTAGCTGGGTGACTGCGGCAACACCGCCAGCGTCAGCGCCTCCGGCAGAGTCAACTCCCGCGGCGACTTGGCGAAATAGATCAGGCTTGCGGCGCCGATGCTTTCAATGTTGCGGCCGTAGGGCGCGTAATTCAGATAGGCTTCCAGGATATCGCGCTTGGAGTAGCTCAGTTCCAGCTGCACCGCACGCAGCACCTGCAGCAGCTTGCCGCCCGGCGTACGGGTATTGAGATGCCAGCGCATCCGCGCCAGCTGCATGCTGATGGTCGAACCGCCCTGCATTTTGCCGCCGGCGACATAGCTGCGCCAGAAACCGCGCATCAGGCTGACGGGGTTAAAGCCGGGGTTATAGTAGAACCAGCGATCTTCGTGCAGCAGCAATCCGCGCACCGCCAGCGGCGACACTTGCTCCAGCGGGGTCCACAGCCGGTAGCGATCGTCGTTGGCCAGCGTAATGCGCAGCAGCGCGCCGTGCCTGTCGTAATAAACGGAAGACTGCGGCAACCCCTGCCACAGGGGCGGATGCGGCCACAGCCGAATTGCGGTCAACAGCAGCGCCAGTAAAAACACCGCCATCAAGCCGTTTTGCAGCACGCGCCCGGTCAGGATCTTCATACGTTCTCAACATTCCGGCGCCAGACGCTGGCCTGACGCCGGATACGGCCTAGTCGTTGCCCGCCGGCACCACCGCCAGCTTGCCGCCGCCGGCCGACATGGCCTGCACTTCACGGTCGTACATGGCTTCGCCGTAGGCCGGTGGAACAATAAAGCTGCCGGTATTGGTGGCTTTGATTTGATAAACGAACTCCTGCACCTCAGTGCCGGCGCTGCCGTAGATGATCACCCGATCTTCACGGATATCGCTGTAGTCCGGCGCCCAGGTGGAGCCAGATGCGGCCAGCGGCGACTGCCAGCCGCCATGCTCGTCGCTCTCCTCGCCGGCGTCGGCCGGCTCCGGCGGCGTCTGCTGCACCACTTCGAACCCGCCCGGCAGCAGATCGACGATCGCCAGGTTGCTCTGCCCCTCTTTCGAGTTGGCGCGCACCTTCAGATGGACGTTGATCTTCTGCCCCAGCGTCACCTGCGTCACCGGCTTGCCCTGTTCGTCGGTGTAATCGCGGACGATCTCAATCCCGCGCGACAGCGCTTTTTGCGGCGCATTCAGATCGTAACCGGCCTGCGTCACCACATACCAGGCCGGCGCGCTGCCGCCGTTGGTGAAGCGCACGGCGGTGGCATCGGCATTGAACTGCCCCTGAACGAACAGCCCCTGCAGCTCACTGATGCGCTGCGGGTCGCCGCCGCTTTTGCCCACCTGCACGATGCCTAACGCGTCCGCATTGGCGGATTGCGCCGCCACCTGGGCCGAATAGCTTTCCAGCGCCAGGATGCTCATTGCAGAGGAATAGGTGGTGTAACGCTCTTCTTTCAGTGCCTTGACCATATTCTCCAGCACCTGCGGCGGAATCGACGTCACCTTCTCAGGGAAGTGACGGGTAATCAGATACAGCCGCGTCGCATCCTGCACCAGCGGATCGAAATAGTTCTGCGTCCACCAGGCGCTGTCATAGGCTTTGCTCAGTTGCTGCCAGCTCGGTTGCAGCAGCGCGGCGGCTTCGTCGTCCATCTTCAACAGGCGATAGGAAGAGGCCAGATACAGCGCGCTCAGATCGGTTTTCCAGCCCTCGCCATAGCGTTTTTGCAGCGTATCCTGCACCGCCGCCAGCGAGTTGGTGGTCACTTCGCCCTGCAGCGTCAGCAGGTAAACCGCCCAGCTGCGCAGGCGCAGCAGATACAGATCGTCGAATCCGCTGGCCGCCAGCTCGCGCAACGCGCCGTTGGCTTCATCCAGCATGCCTTCCGGCAGGGCGTAGCCCGCCGCTTTGGCTTCGAGCAGATACTGCACCACATAAGGCGTGACGAAAGGATCGGCATCCGGCGACGAACGCCAGGCGCCGATCGCCCCGCTGTCGTTCTGACGGGCGCGCAGCACGCCCAGCAGATTGCGCAGCTGCTTGCTGACTTCCGCCTGGCTCAGGCTGCTTTTCATCTCCGGATGACGGCTCTGCAGCATCAGCGGAATGGAGCGGCTGACGATCTGCTCGGAACAGTAATACGGGTAATCCGCCAGGTATTGCGCCAGCCCGCTGGTCAGCACCAGCGGCGAATTCGACACCGCCGCCCGGCGTTGCGCGAAGGCGTCGAACATCTGGCGCAGGCCGTCGACGTTCTGGCTGCCGCCGCTCATGCGCCCCATCACCGACTGGGTGCGGTACGGCGCCGCCGGCCGTACCGAGGTGCTGACGGTGCGGCGGCTGGCCTGGTCGCCGTAACGGGCGTCGAACACCAGCGGCGCATCACCCAGCACGGCTTTGGCGCGCAGGCGGAAGGTGATAACGCCTTCACGTTTTTCCGCCAGCGTCAGGCTTTGCGTCGCGTTGCCCACCACCTCCAACTGCGGCGGCGGCGTCAGCAGGACGTTGATGGCCACCGACTGGCCGTTCAGCCCTTCGAGGTTGTTGCTGACGCCCACGCTGACGTCGAACTCGTCGCCCGGCGCCACCATCGCCGGCACATTCGGCGTCATGATGAAGCTGTCGCGCACCGTGGCGGCGGTTTGCGCCTTGCCGATTTTCTCCGGCGTCACCGAAATCGCCATGACGCGGATCTTGCCGTTGAAGTAATCCGGCACCGGATAGACGAACTGTTTCTCGCCGCTGACCTCGGTAATGCCGGACCAATAGGCCACCGGCTTATCGCGCTTGCGCTTGAACGGGTTGAGGTTGAGATCCAGCCCTTCGCCCGCATCGCCGCCCGGCGCCGCGGTCAGCGCCATCAGCTTGCTGAATTCCGGCAGGATCAGATCGAGGATCTGCGAGCTGCTCACGTTGAGTTCGCGCTTGCTGAAGAAGAACTCCAGCGGATCCTTCAGGCGGTAACGCGCCACCTGCAGAATGCCCTCATCGACGGCGAACAGCGCCACCTGCTGCGGCGCATCGGTCTTGACCGTCATCGTCAGGTTTTCACCCGGCTTGATGACCTCCGGCGCCGTCACCTCGAGGCTGTTTTGGCGCGCCTTGGTGCTGATCTTGAACGGCATCACGCCGTAGCTCAGCGGGCTCATGAAGATCTCGCTGGAGTTGATGTCGCGCACGAACTGCACGTTGATGTAGCCGTTGCCCTCCATGCCGGCCGGCACGCGGATCGTCTGCACCGAGCTGGTGGTGTCGGTGTGGAACCACTGCCAGGCGTAAACCTTGTCCTTTTCAATGGTGATCAAGCCGCTGCCGGTATAAGGCGCGTTGATCGCCACCTCGATCTCCTCGCCCGGCTGGTATTCCGCCTGGTTGAGTTTCAGCTTCAGTTCGGCATTGCGATCCAGCGAACGGCTCAGGTTGGCGTTGCCGGCCACGCTGTAGGCGACGCGATTGAGCGTCTTGCCCTGCGCATCTTCAATCACCAGCACGAAGTCGCCCGGCTTATCGGTCGCCAGCCGCAGATCCGCGCCCTGCTCGCTCAGCGCCAGCGGCTGTTCCGACAGCTGCACTTCCTTCATCTTCGACTGGTATTTGTAAACGCCCGAATCCTGTTTGGTCAGCACCGAAATGTATTTCTGCTCGATCAACACCTGCTTCAGGTTCGGCATGGCGATCTGTTTCAGGGCCGGATCGATGGCGATCACGTTCAGATGCCGCTCCGCGTCACGGTTGATGTAGCCCAGATCGCCGTCGGCCTTCACCCCAATCAGGTAATCGTAAGGCGAAACCAGCGTACGGGCGGTAGCCGCCACCGAGCGCCCGCCGCCGGCAACGAACGCCTCCGACAGCAATTGCAGCTGATAGGTGGCGTCGGCGTAGGATTTCAGATCGAGCGGAATATCGGCCGCGCCGTGCTCATCGGTGGTGCGATCTTCCAGCTCGGTCTCGAACCCGTCGCTGTTTTGTCGGTTTTCATAGAACGCATAATCCGGGAAGCGATCGAAGCTCGGATACATCGGCCGCAGCGTCAGCCTGGTGGTCACGCGGCGATCCTGCGCCGGGGTGCCGAACAGGTTCTGCACATCGATGCTGGCCTTCAGCTCGGACGGTTTTACCCAGCCTTGCTGGCGGTCAGGCGTCAACGCCAGCTTCACTTTCAGCTGATCCGGTTCGAACTCCTTCACATTGACTGCGGTATGGCCGAGCAGCGTGGAGGTGTCGTTATTTTTGCCGATCAGATACAGATAGACGTTCCACTCGCCGGTAGGCGAATTTTCATCGGTGGTATAGCTCAGTTCGTTGAAACCGCTGGCGCCCAGCGTCAGCGGCACGGTGGACATCAGCTTATCGCGCGGATCGCGGATTTCGGCGCGCACCGGCACGCCGGCCAGGCCAACGCCCCAGTCGGCGGCGCGGGTGATCAGGCCTATGTTAAAGGTATCCCCCGGCCGATAAACGCCGCGATCGGAGAACAGGTAGCTGCTGAGCGTGCGCGGATCGGTCGGCGTTTGTTCACCGGCAACGTCGAAGCGCGAGAAATCCAGCCCGCGATCGTTATAGCTGCCGGTCGGCAGGAAGGAGACATCCCCTTCTTTCTCCACCAGGAACATCACCGGCTGGCGCTCGTTGGTGTACACATCCAGCGCCGGGAAACGCACGTGCCCATCGGCGCCGGTGGTTTGGCTGAGCAGCGTCACGCCGTTTTTGGCCACCACCGACACGGTGGCGCCGCTGACCGGCGCGCCGCTTTGGATCGACTGCACAAAGACGTCGCGCGTTTTGTCCTGCGAGCTCTTGGCGACGATGCCCAGATCGGTCACCACCACAAAGCGCGAATCGCCGACGTCGGGCTGCTCTTCTCCTTCGCTCTCGTCCTGTTCCTGATCCTGCTCGGTGCCCGCCTCTTCCGCCGCCGGTTTTCGGTTCGGCTGCCATTCAGACAGCGTCAGCAGGAACACCCCGCGATGGGAACTGGCGTTGGTGGAGAGATAGCGGGAAAGATCGATGCCCTGATAGTTCACGTCCCCCGGCCGCTCGTTGTTGAGCGCCGTCTGGTATTTGAAATGCTCGGTGAAATATTCGTCGTTGAGCCGGTTGAATTCCGTGGAGGAGTATTCCCGGCTTTTGAAGGAGACGATGTGCTGCAGCTGGCTCGGGATCACCCGCTTGATGTCCAGCCGCAGGCCCGCCACGTTGCGCGCCGCCACGCTGATCTGCTTGTCGCCGTTGACCGACAGCAGCGAGCCCTGCGACATGAACTGCAGCGATTTCGGGAACTCCGGCACTTCGACCACGCGGTAAACCTTCTTCGGCATTTTGTAACCGCCGGCGGAAACCAGCTGGTTATCGATCTCGAGCAGCACAAAGCGGTGCGCCGGGGCGTCGAAACGGAAGCTGAACTGCGGTTGGTAGGCCTCTTCCGCCTCGTTAAGCGTCAACGGCAGCGACGTCGCCTGCGCCAGCACGTTTTTACCGACGCTGTCGATCGTCCATTGATAGAAATCGTCGGCATCGCTGGCGGCCTCGGCATCGCTCGGATCGTGCTGCGGCAGCAGCCAGGCTTTCGCGGCCCGCGCCAGCTCTTTATCCTTCACCGCATCGCTGAAACCGACCACCAGGGCACGCTGCCCTTGGCCGCCGTCGGTATCCACCACCTGGGCGCTGGCGTCGCTCAGCGCCAGGCTGTACAGCGTCGGTACTTTGACCCAGTTGCTTTTCGCCTCTTCGACCGTATTGCCGGCCGCCGTCGATTTAACGCCCTTGCCGACGGTCAGATGCACTGCCCCGCCCTGATCCAGCGCCTGCAGCGGCTCGGAATGCACCCAGGCGTTCAGTTTTTTCTCGTCATAGACCAGAGAGAAATTCAGCTTTTTCTCGGAGGTGGCGCTGCCTTCTTTCAATCCCAGCGAAATCTGTTTTTCAAAGCTGCCGACGTCAACCGGCGCGTTGAACTGCAAATTGAAGATCGCGCTGCGTTTTTGCGCATTTTGCGGATCGCGGTAATACTCGGCCTGCCCCAGGCGGTAATCGAACGCGGGCACGGTGAAGGCATAACGGGTTTTGACTAGCTTGACCTGCGGCGCCAGCAACGTGGCGGGTTCAAGGGTCACCTCATATTTCGCGCCCATCGGCAGCGGCTTTTTCGCCGTGAACACCAGTGTCGACTCATTGCTCCATGCCCACTGCCCTTCCGCCGACGGTTTCAGAGTGATGCCGGCGCTCACGGTTTTGCCCGCCGCGGTTATCGGCGCAGCCGAGCCGCTGAAGGTCAGGCTCACCGTTTGCGGCGCCTGCCGGGCGGCGGCGTAGTCTATCGGCTCGGGGTTGGACAACTCGGCGTTGATCTCCTGAACCACCATCGGCGCCGGTTCAATCGGTTGGGGCCGGTTTTGCCACCAGTGCCAACCGTAAAATGCGCCGCCCGCAACGCCTGCCAGCAGCAGCAGGCTCAGACCGACCGCTTTCGGGTGTTTATCCACGCCGCTTTCCAGCCGCAAAAAACCGCGCGGCAGCACAGCCCACCAGGCCGGCGCACGCCAGCTGAGGTTGCCGACCAGCGGTCTCAGCAACCGCCCCAACAGCGACAACGCCCCGCCCAGCAGGCGACAAACGCCCTTAACCAGGGTAAAAGGCAAACGCAGGATAAACCTTAATAAATCCATTATTGCAGCACCTCATCATCCTAATGCAGCTCCCGGTCAACCGCCGCGGTTAAACCGAGCCGAAAGACGCCGTCGGCTCTCCTGCCCGGCATCCGCGCGAGTACTCTACACTGCCGGGCGGCAAAAATCTGCGCGCCGCCAGCGCATTACGGCTCTTTATTCAACATCAAATCCAGCTGTTGCAGCAGCACCAGCAGCGGCAGACTGCTCGGTTCACGATCTTTCAACGCCTCTTCGAAATAAGGCGTGATGGCGAAGCGCGTCGGCAACGGCGCTTCGGCGTCCAACAACGCATACATGCGCGGCAAGAACACCCACTGCAGCCAGGCTTCGGCCGACATGCTGTCGATGCAGAACGGCTCGGTGCTGGAGAAAGCCTCATGCTCAGGGGGCGCGGCCTGCCACAGCGCCAGATCGCGCATGGATTGTTCAATCGCCTGCAAACTGCGGCGCACCTGGTTATGTATACTCATCTGCATTCCCGATCTCTTTTCATCATGGTATTCAGCGCTCTGGCTGAAAGGCGGCAAAGCATAGCATTTTTATAGTCCAAATTCGGCGCGCCTGAGACAGCTCGCCGTTTTTATCTGGTGACGTTCGCCGTCGCGCGGCACAATAGGCCCACCGAATTCACCACACAGATAAAGATTCATGTCCGTAATAACAGAGAAAAAAAACCACGCGACGCCCGGTAAGGCCATGTTGGCCTCGGTCACCGGTTATGCCATGGACGGGTTTGACCTGCTGATCCTCGGCTTTATGCTGCCGGCCATCAGCATCGAATTGGGATTATCCTCATCGGCCGCCGGTTCGCTGGTCACCTGGACGCTGATCGGCGCGGTGCTGGGCGGCGTGATCTTCGGCCACCTCAGCGATCGTTTCGGCCGTATCCGGGTACTCACGATCACCATCCTGATGTTTTCCCTGTTCACCGGCCTGTGCGCCGTGGCGCAAGGCTATTGGGATCTGCTGGCCTATCGCACCCTGGCGGGCATCGGGCTGGGTGGCGAGTTCGGCATCGGCATGGCGCTGATCGCCGAAGCCTGGCCGGCGGAGAAGCGCAACCGCGCTTCGGCTTACGTCGGCATGGGCTGGCAGTTGGGGGTGCTGGCGGCCGCTTTCCTGACGCCGCTGCTGCTGGAACACATCGGCTGGCGCGGCATGTTCCTGGTCGGCCTGCTGCCGGCGCTGGCGTCATTTCTGATCCGCCGCACGCTGGGCGAACCGGAGGAATTCGTGCGGCAGAAAGACGCCGGGCAGCCGCTTTCCTTCCTGCAGCGTTTGCGCCTGCTGTTTAAGGATCGCGCCACCGGCAAGGCCAGCATCGGCATCTTCATTCTCTGTTCGGTGCAGAACTTCGGTTACTACGGGCTGATGATCTGGATGCCGACTTACCTGGCGAAAAACTTTGGTTTCTCGCTCACCAAGTCCGGCCTGTGGACGGCGGTGACGGTCGTGGGCATGACGTTCGGCATCTGGCTGTTTGGCGTGCTGGCCGACCGCTTCGCCCGCTGGAAGATTTTCGTGCTGTATCAGGTCGGCGCGGTGGTGATGGTGATCGGCTACGCCCAGTTGAGCGACCCGATGCTGATGTTGTTCGCCGGCGCCGTGATGGGCATGTTCGTTAACGGCATGATAGGCGGCTACGGCGCGTTGATTTCCGATACTTACCCGGTACAGGCGCGCGCCACCGCGCAAAACATCTTGTTCAATCTCGGGCGCGGCGTCGGCGGCCTGGGGCCATTGGTGATCGGCGCGCTGGTGACGCAGGTGTCGTTCACCGCCGCTATCAGCCTGCTGGCGGCGATTTACCTGCTGGATATCTACGCCACGCTGTTCCTGCTGCCGAAAAAACAGGGCGCAGGCGATACGCTGGGCGCGATTGGTTAACGCTGGCGATGGATTAAGCAGAGAAGCACGCACGGCGGGATAGAACAAAAAGTTGGGGGCACTGCGTTAACAGTGCCCCCGGTTCGTTTTATAGCCATCCCGCTACACAGCGTGCTCCCTGCTCAATCCTTGAAAACTTTTCCTGCGGCCATCCTGACCAAGTGGTCCTTGCATCATCCTGCAGCATCGTCCTGACGCGGTTCCTCAGCCTTCCTGACCCGCCGACAGTCCTGTGCCGGCTCTCAATCTCCGTCCTGGAGGTGTCCCTGGTTTCTATCCTGAAACATCCTGGGCATCTCCTGACGCCATCCTTCGCTCTTGCCTGAGCGCATCCCTTTCTTCGTCCTGAAGCTGCATCATCCTGATGCTTTCCTGCTCCGCCGGTTCCGTTCCGGTAACGATAAGATCGCTTAAATTCCCCGGAATCACAAGGGTTTGGGAGGCGTCTCACACTAAATTAAGCCTAAGAGTTATCCTAAAGAAATTCTAACCAATTGATCTGGATAACAATAATCTCATAGTCTGGAAAAAGGTGGGAAAAATTAAGAGCGATCTCTCACACCCCGTGTGAGAGATCTCTTACACGGGCGACGGCGAATCCGCCGCGCTTCAGTCCAGCACCGGGCGCAGCGCATCGAGGAAATTCCCCAGCGTCGCCGCCAACAAGGTGCGCTTATCGCTGCCGAATTGTTCCAGCACCACGTTGCCGCTAACGTTGCACAGCGACACCATCGTCATCTCAGATTCGGTGGTCGCCAGGAACAGCGTTGGCGACAGTTTGAGACGTTTTTGCGTCACCAGATGACCGATCAGGTTCTCCTGCAGGCGGATAAAATCCTCCTCGCTCCAGACCTGCAGCAGGCTCAGGCGATGCTCCCCAAATTGCGCGCTCATGTCGCCCGCGTATTGCTGCGTGTAAAAACGGTGCGCATCCGGCTGCAAACGCAGCTCCAGCGCGGCTTCTACCTTCTCCAGCGTCGCCGCCGGCTCGAAAGGCTGCGGCAACCACAACACCTCGTCCTCGCGATTCTCCACGATGCAGGGCGACGGCACGCCGTACAACGCCTGGCTGGCCGGCGCGTGGCCGCGCGCTTGCTGCCACAACTCGACATAGCGTTGAGTGAATTCACGCAGAGCGTGCGATACATCATGGTCCATATTCTTTCTCGCATACGTTAAACTGATGGCCATTGTACCTATCTCTGAGCGAGGTGACAGCAGATGTCCTCCTATCAAGACCACCAGGCCCTGTCAGGGCTGACGCTGGGCAAACCCACCGCCTACCGCGATCGCTACGACGCCACGTTGCTGCAGGCGGTGCCGCGCAGCATGAACCGCGAGCCGCTGGGGCTGTATCCCGACAACCTGCCCTTTCACGGCGCGGATATCTGGACGCTGTACGAACTCTCCTGGCTGAACGCCAACGGGCTGCCGCAGGTGGCGGTCGGCGAGATCAGCCTCAACGCCGACAGCCTGAACCTGATCGAATCGAAAAGCTTCAAACTGTATCTCAACAGCTTCAACCAAACCCCGTTCGCCGATTGGGAAACGGTGCGCAGCACCCTGCAGCGCGATCTGTCTGCCTGTGCCCAGGGCGAGGTAAGCGTCACCCTGTTCAGCGTCGAGCAGCTGGAAGGCACACCGATCGCCCGTCTGGCCGGCGACTGCATCGACCAGCAGGATATCCGCATCGACAATTATGAGTTCAACGCCGACTACCTGCTGAACGCCGCCGGTGAAGAGGTGGTGGAAGAGCAATTGGTCAGCCACCTGCTGAAGTCCAACTGCCTGATCACCCATCAACCGGACTGGGGCTCGGTGCAGATAAGCTACCGCGGCGGCAAGATCGATCGCGAAGCGCTGCTGCGCTACCTGGTCTCCTTCCGCCACCACAACGAATTCCACGAGCAGTGTGTCGAGCGCATCTTCAACGATCTGATGCGCTACTGCCGGCCGCAAAGCCTGACGGTTTACGCCCGCTACACCCGCCGCGGCGGGCTGGACATCAACCCGTGGCGCAGCAACGTCGTATTCGCTCCCGCGCACGGCCGCCTGGCGCGCCAATAAGTGCGAAACATTGCTCAACAACTGAGCTAACGAGCGGTTTATGTTGGTAAAAGCCCAGGGACGGCGGTAAGGTTAAAACGAGGCTGCGGCCGGGCAGAGCGCCCGCTGCGCCGCAGCACGCCAACCATAACGAGATGCTGTTTTGCTGCGTATGGATTACTACCGCCCCGCACCGGGTGCAAAGGAGTTACCTTGATTACACACATCAGCCCGCTTGGCTCTATGGATTTATTGTCGCAGCTGGAAGTAGATATGCTGAAGCGCACCGCCAGCAGCGACCTGTACCGCCTGTTCCGCAACTGTTCGTTGGCCGTGTTGAACTCCGGCAGCCAAACCGACAACAGCAAACAGCTGCTGTCGCGCTATGAAACCTTCGACATCAACGTGCTGCGCCGCGAGCGCGGGGTGAAGCTGGAGCTGGTCAACCCGCCGGAAGAGGCGTTCGTCGACGGCCGCATCATCCGTTCGCTGCAGGCCAACCTGTTCGCCGTGCTGCGCGACATCCTGTTCGTGCACGGCCAAATCGCCAGCGCCGGCCGTTTCCAGCACCTGAACCTGGAAAACTCGGCCCACATCACCAACCTGGTATTTTCGATCCTGCGCAATGCGCGCACGCTGCATCTGGATGAAGATCCCAACATGGTGGTGTGCTGGGGCGGGCACTCGATCAACGAGAACGAATATCTGTACGCGCGCAAGGTCGGCAGCCAGCTGGGCCTGCGCGAGCTCAACATCTGCACCGGCTGCGGGCCGGGCGCCATGGAAGCGCCGATGAAAGGCGCGGCGGTCGGTCACGCGCAGCAGCGTTACCGCAACAGCCGCTTTATCGGCATGACCGAGCCTTCGATCATCGCCGCCGAGCCGCCTAACCCGCTGGTGAACGAGCTGGTGATCATGCCGGACATCGAAAAACGCCTGGAAGCCTTCGTGCGCATCGCGCATGGCATCATTATCTTCCCGGGCGGCGTCGGCACCGCCGAAGAGCTGCTGTACCTGTTGGGTATCCTGATGAACCCGGAGAACAGTGAACAGGTGCTGCCGCTGATCCTGACCGGGCCGAAAGAGAGCGCCGACTACTTCCGCGTGCTGGACGAGTTCATCATGAACACGCTGGGCGACGAAGCGCGCCGCCATTACACCATCATCATCGACGATCCGGCGGAAGTGGCGCGGCAGATGAAAAAAGCCATGCCGCTGGTGAAGGAAAACCGCCGCAACACCGGCGATGCCTACAGCTTTAACTGGTCGATCCGCATCGCGCCGGATCTGCAGCTGCCGTTCGAGCCGACCCACGAGAACATGGCGAACCTCAACCTGTATCCGAACCAGCCGCCGGAGCAATTGGCCGCCGCGCTGCGCCGCGCCTTCTCCGGCATCGTGGCTGGCAACGTGAAGGAAAACGGCATCCACGCCATTGAGCAGTTCGGCCCGTACAAGCTGCACGGCGAACCGCAAATGATGAAGCAGATGGACAGCCTGCTGCAGGGCTTTGTCGCCCAGCACCGCATGAAGCTGCCGGGCAGCGCCTATGTGCCCTGCTACGAAATCGTCGCCTGACCCTCAATCCCGGGCGGCGTAACGGCCGCCCTGTTTTTTCTGACCTTACCGCCCATGATGATACACCTACTGATTGTCGACGCCCTGAACCTCATCCGCCGCATTCACGCCGTGCAGGGCTCCCCTTGCGTCAACGCCTGCCGCCACGCGCTGCAGCAGTTGCTCCAGCACAGCCGCCCGACCCACGCGGTGGCGGTATTCGACGAGGACGACCGCAGCGACAGCTGGCGCCACCAAATTCTGCCGGACTACAAGGCCGGGCGCTCGCCGATGCCGGAAAACCTGCAGCAGGAGATGCCGCAGCTGCGCGAGGCCTTCGCCGAGTTGGGCGTCGCCAGCTGGCATTCGCCCGGCAATGAGGCGGACGATCTGGCGGCCACGCTGGCGGCGAAGGTCGCCGGCGGCGGCCACCAGGTGACCATCGTCTCCACCGACAAAGGCTATTGCCAACTGCTGGCGCCGAACGTACAAATTCGCGATTACTTCCAGAAACGCTGGCTGGATATGCCTTTCGTGCAACAGGAGTTTGGCGTGCAGCCGCAGCAGCTGCCGGACTACTGGGGGTTGGCGGGGATCGGCAGCAGCAAGATCCCCGGCGTGGCCGGCATCGGACCGAAAACCGCCGTGCTGCTGCTGCAGCAGTCGGGCAGTCTGGACGGGCTTTATCAGCACCTGGGGCAGGTGCCGGAAAAATGGCGCGGTAAGCTGGAGCAGCACCGCGAGCTGGCCTACGTCAGCAAACAAGTCGCCACGCTGCGCACCGATCTGTCGCTGGACGGCAACCTGCAGCAGCTGCGTCTGCCGATACAATAAGGGCGCTGCAAGCAGCGCCCTTCATCAAGGCTTCACGCGGTTAATCGCGCTCGTCGCGGCGGCCCGGCACCGCCGACCACATGCGGCGCACGTGTACGGTGATCTCTTCGCGATCGTGATACAGCTGCTTGGCGTGCACTTCAGCGCTGATGCCTGCGGCGCCCAACGCTTCGCGGATGCTCATCAGGTTTTGCGACACTTCCTCGTAGCGCTTTTTCATCGGCAGCTTGAGGTTAAAGATCGCTTCACGGCACCAGCCTTTCACCAGCCACTGAATCATCAGGCTGGTCACCTTCGCCGGTTTCTCCACCATGTCGCACACCAGCCAGTAGATCTTGCTGCTGTTCGGCTCAAACTTGAAGCCGTCTGCGCGGTGGTGCGTCACCTGGCCGGTTTCCATCAGGCTCGGCGCCATCGGGCCGTTATCCACCGAATGCACCATCATGCTGCGTTTCACCAGCTGATAGGTCCAGCCGCCCGGGCAGGCCCCCAGATCGACTGCGTGCATGCCGCTGGCCAGGCGCTCGTCCCACTCGTCGGCGGGGATGAACACGTGGAACGCTTCTTCCAGCTTCAGCGTCGAGCGGCTCGGCGCATCGGCCGGGAAACGCAGACGCGGAATGCCCATATAGAACGGTGAGTTGTTGTTGCTGTAGGAATAACCGACGTAGCAGCAGCCCGGCGCGATGAAAAATACATGCACCACCGGGCGAGTCGGGTTCTCGCGCGCCATCAGCACCTTCTGCTCGCGCATCGCGGCGCGCAGCGGCACCGTCAGCTTGCGGCAGAACTTCATCAGCTCTTTGCTTTCGTTGGTGTCCGGCACTTCCACCCGCAGCTCGCCGCCGCGATCGACCACGCCGATCAACATGCCGACGATCGGCGATACCCGATCTTCCGGCGGCAGATCGCGCAGCAACTCCCCCACCACGATCATCTGGCGGGCGAAAATCAGTTCGCGGAACGGAATTTCCCGCGCCAAACGGTCGGCATCGTCCGGCTGATAGCATTCGAACAACACGTAACCGCTGTGCTCTTTTACCCGCGCAAAGCCGTAAATCTCCAGCTGGGCGGCTTTATCGGTGATCTCCGCCGCACACTCTTTTTCGAAGCCGGGGCGGCAGTACAACGCAATCTTATTCATGGCGCTCGGCCTTTTTCCTCAGACGCAAAGCGCCAATCAACATCAATATCCAGCCGATCAAGAAGCACACGCCGCCAACCGGCGTGATATATACCCAGACCTTCAGGTGCGACAGCGCCAGGCAATAGAGGCTGCCGCTGAACAACACGGTGCCGAACGCCAACAGCGCTCCGCTCCAGTAAAACCACAGGCTCACGCGGCGCTGCATTGCGACCGCCAGCGCCAGGATGGCCAGGGTGTGGAACCCCTGATATTCCAGCCCGGTGCGGATCCAGGCCATTTCGTTGGCGCCCAGCGTGCCGCTTAACACATGCGCGCCGAATGCGCCCAACGCGACAAACACAAAGCCGCTGATAGCGGCGAAAACCAGCATGGAACGGCTGCTCATCGTGATCTATCCCATTAAAAATCACCGGCCGCGGCAAGGCGGCGGCCGGCCTTATTGTTCGTAGCGGAAGCGGAACTTCTCTTGTTCGCTGGCGGCGCGCGCCAGGATCCACTGCCGGAAGGCGGCTATTTTACCCAGTTCTGCCTGGCTGTCATGACATACCAGATAAAAAGCGTTTTTACTGACCAACACATCGTTGAACGGGCACACCAGGCGACCGGCTTCGATCTCGGTTTGCGCCATCACGTTATTCACCAGCGCCACACCCTGGCCGTGCACCGCCGCCTGCACCACCATGGCGCTGTGGCTGAAGATCGGCCCCTGCTGCACGTTGATGTGTTGCAACCCCAGCTGGCGCGTATAGGCCAGCCAGTCGCGGCGTGAAACGTCATGCAGCAACGTATGATAAGCCAGATCGTCTGCGGTTTTCAGCTGATGATCGCCGGTCAGCAGGCTCGGCGAACAAACCGGCAGCAGATATTCCGCATACAGGCGCTCGGCGCGCAGCCCCGGCCAATTGCCGCGGCCGTAGAAAATCGCCACATCGACGTCGTCCGCCAGCTTGTCTTCTTCGCGGTCCACCGCCTGGATGCGCACATCGATCCCCGGATAAGCTGAGTTAAAGCCGGAAAGGCGCGGCACCAGCCACTGAATGGCGAAGCTCGGCGGCAGACTGACGGTCAATGCCCCCTTGGCGCTGCGCGCCTGCAGCTTGCGCGTCGCCTCGTTGATCGAAGAGAAGATCTCCTTGATATCGAGGTAGTAACTTTGCCCCTCTTCGGTCAGCAGCAGCGAGCGGTTGCGCCGACGAAACAGCTTCAGCCCGAGGAAGTCCTCCAGCGACTTGATCTGGTGGCTCACCGCGGCCTGGGTCACGAACAGCTCTTCCGCCGCCTTGGTGAAACTCAGGTGGCGAGCGGCCGCATCGAACACGCGCAGCGCATTGAGGGGAGGTAAGCGTTTAGACATTAAATTAGCTACTTTTGTGTAACATTAATCCGAATGATTCGGCGCCGAAAATCGGGCGGCTTTGCGTGGCAAGCCATCGGTAAACGCTAACGGCGTATTGCCATTAGTTTTTTTTATCCGAGCCATTATAATTTGTCCGTTGAGGATGCGCCAGCAAATACCTATAGTGGCGGCACTTCCCGGGCCGGAACGAAAAGGGAGTGGGTGTCGAGGACGCCGATGAACTTTTGGCTTGTGGTTGTGATGTTGTGTTTGCAAATTGTCCGGCGATTCCGGACATGGTAGCTAGGCTACTGTTTTTTCACTTCCTGTACATTTACCCTGTCTGTCCATAGTGATTTTATGCAGCACCGCAAAACTTGCGGTGCTTTTTTTTGCCTGACGCTTATTGGTCGCTTTCAACCATTTCTTTCACATCGGCGCGGTTGATCTGTTGCTCGACGCCGTTGGCGTCTTTATAGCTGATCATGCCGGTATCGTTATCCACTTTAGGCTTGCCGTCAGCAACAATGGTGCGTCCGTCATTGGTATGCATCACGTAGTTGCTGGAACAGGCGGCCAGGGTGAACGTAAGCATCAGGGCAGAGAGAACTGCGGCTGTTTTCTTCATTGAGGACTCCTTTGTAGTTTTAAATGCTGATAAATACCTTTTATGTGTATAAATGCGATTAATAAGCGCACATTTAATAGCATAACAAACTTTCTCAGTTTTGCCAGGCGATAAGTCCTAATAGGCAGGATCGCTTGTCTCCGGCGGCAAAATAGGACAGGATCACCCATCGACTCAAGCCAGTGACAATCAGGGTATGACGCCTTTTAACCCCAGCCTTTTTCGCCAACAGTTTCCCGCGCTCGCGCAGGACGGTATCTATCTGGACAGCGCCGCCACCGCGTTGAAACCGCAGGCGGTGATCGACGCCACACAGCAATTTTATCGCGATGACGCCGCCACCGTGCACCGCAGCCAGCATCGGGCAGCGCAGGATCTGACCGCCCGCTTCGAGCTGGCGCGCGGCCAGGTCGCGCAACTGATCCATGCGCCGTCGGCCGACGACATCGTCTGGACGCGCGGCACCACCGAGGCGATCAACCTGGTAGCGCAGAGCTACCTGCGCCCGCGTCTGCAGCCGGGGGATGAAATTCTGGTGAGCGAAGCGGAACACCACGCCAACCTGATCCCCTGGCTGATGGTGGCGGAGCAAACCGGCGCGCGGGTGGTGAAACTGCCGATCGGCGCCGACCGGCTGCCGGACCTGACGCAGCTGCCCGCCCTGCTCAATGACAAAACCCGCCTGTTGGCGCTGGGACAAATGTCCAACGTCACCGGCGGCTGCCCGGATCTGGCGCCGGCTATCGCGCTGGCCCATGCCGCCGGCGCGCGTGTAATGATCGACGGCGCCCAGGGCGTGGTGCACAGCCCGGCCGACGTACAGCGGCTCGACATCGATTTCTACGCCTTCTCCGGCCACAAGCTGTATGGCCCGACCGGCATCGGCGCGCTGTACGGCAAAGCCGAGCTGCTGGCGCAGATGGCGCCGTGGCAAGGAGGGGGAAAGATGCTGACCCAGGCGTCGTTCGACGGCTTTACCCCGCAAAAGCCGCCGCACTGCTTCGAGGCCGGCACGCCAAACATCGCCGGCGTGCTGGGATTGGCCGCTGCGCTCACCTGGCTCAGCGAACAGGATATGGCGGCGGCGGAGCGCTACAGCCGCGAGCTGGCGGACCGGGCGGAACAGAGGTTGGCGCAGCTGCCGGGCTTTCGCAGCTTCCGCAGTTCCGGTTCCAGCCTGCTGGCGTTCGATATCGCCGGCGTACACCACAGCGACATCATCACGCTGCTGGCGGAGCAAGGCATTGCGCTGCGCGCCGGCCAGCACTGTGCGCAGCCGTTGATGGCGGCGTTAGGCGTCAGCGGCACGCTGCGCGCGTCGTTCGCTCCCTACAATACTCAACAGGACGTCGATACGCTGGTCAGCGCGTTAACTCACGCCCTCGATCTGCTGGCCGACTGACTTGACTCCCGGAGACGCTATGCTCGCCCCCCATCCTTTTGGCCGAGAGGTCACCGCCGACGCGTTGATCGCCACCTTCAGCGCGCTGAAACAGTGGGAAGACCGCTACCGCCAGCTGATTATGCTCGCAAAACGGCTGCCGCCGCTGCCGGAAGCCTTGCGCAGTGAAGAAATGGCATTGAGCGGTTGTGAAAACCGCGTCTGGCTGGGGCACCAGTTGCTGGAAGACGGCACGCTGCACTTCTATGGCGACAGCGAAGGCCGCATCGTGCGCGGCCTGCTGGCGGTGCTGCTGACCGAAGTGGAAGGGAAAACGCCGCCGCAGATCGCCGCAATGGATCCGCTGGCGCTGTTCGACCGCCTGGCATTGCGCGCGCAGCTGAGCGCCACCCGCGCCAGCGGCCTGGCGGCGTTGGCCGCCGCCGTAAAGGCGATCGCCGCCCGTTACGCCTGACGCGCCGCCTTCGCCACCATCTTTTTCAGCGCGTGCGACACGGCGACGAAGCCGAAGGTGGCGGTGACCATGGTCGCCGCGCCGAAACCTGCGCTGCAATCCATTCTTTTCGGCCCTTCCGCCGTGCTGCGCGAAGCGCATACCGAGCCGTCCGGCTGCGGATAAACCAGCGGCTCGCTGGAGAAGACACAGTCGATGCCCAGCTTGCCCTTGCCGTTTTTCACCACGTTGAAATCGTGCTTCAGCCGCTCGCGCAGTTTGGCGGCCAGCGGATCCTGAATGGTCTTCGCCAGATCGGCCACTTCGATTTTAGTCGGGTCTATTTGCCCGCCGGCGCCGCCGGTAGTCACCACAGGGATCTTGAAACGGCGGCAGTAGGACAGCAGCGCCGCCTTCGGCCGCACGCTGTCGATGGCGTCGATGACATAGCTGAAGTTATGGTCCAGCAGCTCGGCGACGTTGTCCGGGGTAATGAAATCATCGATGCAGGTCACCCGGCATTCCGGGTTAATCGCCAGGATGCGCTCCGCCATCACCTCGGTTTTGGATTGCCCGACATGCTGACGCAATGCGTGGATTTGACGATTGGTATTGGTGACGCAGACATCATCCATGTCGATCAGGGTGATGGCGCCGATGCCGGTGCGCGCCAGCGCCTCAGCCGCCCAGGAACCCACGCCGCCGATGCCGATCACGCAGACGTGTGCCTGCGCGAACACCGCCAGCGCCTGCTGGCCGTACAACCGCGCCGTGCCGCCGAAACGCTGCAGATAGGCTTCCGAATAAGCTGTGCTCATAACGCTTTAATTACCTTCGTAATGCAAATGATAAGGGCCGGAAAATCCGGCCCTTGCGGGTCAATCTTTTCACACCGCGCGCGTTTACCGGGTGGCCAACAACGAACCGCCGCCGTTTGACTGATTGGCGCTGAACAGCTGGCCACCGCCGTTGTTCTTCAGCACCCAGACGCGGCCGTAGTGGTTGTAGTACCCCGCCGAGTGGCCGGCTTCCGGCCCGATGCCCTGATACATGTCAAAATGCTGGCCCTTGATGGCGCCGCCCACGTCGAGCGCGACCATCAGACGCATCTCGTATTTTCCCGTGAATTTACCCTTGTTGTCCAGCAGCGGCACTTCGGCCAGCAGCGTGGTGCCCGCCGGGATCAGCGAACGGTCGGAAGCCACCGAGGCTTTGGCGATCAGCGGCACCGCACTGGCGCCTTTCACCGGCGCAAAAGCTTCCGGGCGGAAGAACACGAACGACGGGTTCTGCTCCAGCAGCTCACGCACCTCTGCGGCGCTGTGGGTATCCGCCCACTGACGGATCGCCTGCATCGACATGTCCGCCTTGGCCACTTCGCCGCGATCGATCAGCACCTTGCCGATGCTGCGATAGGCGTGGCCGTTCTTGCCGCCGTAGCCGAAGAACACCAGCGGCTGGCCGTTGCCGTAGTCGACATAACCGCTGCCCTGGACTTCCATCATGAAGTTGTCCATCAGCGAGTTGGTGTAAGCGATGATATAGCGATCGTCGAGCGCGCCGGAGTAGATGCCCGCGCGATCCGGCAAGCGGCCTCTGCCCTTCGGCGGCATGCGGTACAGCGGATAGCGGAACTCGCCCTGTTGGGTATAGCGCGCCTGCACCACCGGCGTATAGTAGCCGGTAAACTGCACGTTGCCGTAATTGTCGACGCCTTCCATCTGGTAAGCGCTGAGGCCGTACTGGCTCAGCATGCGCGTGTCGGCGCCGGACGCCATCCAGCTTTGCACCGCCTGATAGGTGCTGTTGTTGCGGTTAAACAGCGAAGGCGACGCGTACTTGATCTCCATCAGCTGATCCGAGTAATCCTTGGCGTTGACCGGCGAACCTTTGGCGTTGGGCTGATTGACCAGCTCCAGCGATTGATCCAGACGGCCGTCCTTATATTGCTGACCCCGATCGGTCGGCTTGGACGAACAGCCCGCCAACACCGCCACCATCAACCCGCCCAGCAGGTATTTGCCCCAACGTCCTTTCATCGCGCACACTCTCAAACTGATATGATCTACCGGCTGAACGATAACAAACGCTCATTGATAAAGGAATCGCTGCAAATAAAAAAAGCCGCACGGAGGATGGTGATGAAAAAGAAGGCAAATTGCGGGCAAATTCAGCAGAAAAACGGGTTTAGGGCAATAAAATGCAAAAAGGGTTTGCAACAAAACGCATGGAGAGTATAGTGCGCATCCATCGGACGCGGGGTGGAGCAGCCTGGTAGCTCGTCGGGCTCATAACCCGAAGGTCGTCGGTTCAAATCCGGCCCCCGCAACCAACCGATGCCGCATTGGCGGTATTTTTCGTTTGGTTTCGATAACAAAGTATTACACGGACGCGGGGTGGAGCAGCCTGGTAGCTCGTCGGGCTCATAACCCGAAGGTCGTCGGTTCAAATCCGGCCCCCGCAACCAACCGAATGTCGTACCAGCGGCATAACATGAACGGTGGTTTCGTCGTAATACCGCATCAAGACGGACGCGGGGTGGAGCAGCCTGGTAGCTCGTCGGGCTCATAACCCGAAGGTCGTCGGTTCAAATCCGGCCCCCGCAACCAACTCTTGATGACAACAGATAAGCACCCTGACGGGTGTTTTTTTGTATCTGCAATCCGCGAAAATAGCCGGACTCGCGCCCGGCCCTGCCGTTATCGACTCGCCAGCGCGCCGCCGTTGGCGAAATAAGCCTTGATGCCCGCCAGAATCGACTCCGCCACCTGCTGCTGGAAATGGCTGGTGCGCAGCTTGCGCTCCTCTTCGATGTTGCTGATAAACGCCGTTTCCACCAGGATCGACGGGATATCCGGCGCCTTCAACACCGCAAAACCGGCCTGATCGACGCGATTCTTGTGCAACCGGTTGATTTTGCCCATCCGGTTCAACACTTCCTTGCCGAATTTCAGGCTGTCGTTGATGGTCGCGGTCTGGATCAGATCGAACATGGTGTGGTCGAGATAGCGGTCGCCGCTCTTGCTGACGCCGCCGATTTGGTCCGAGGCGTTCTGCGTCTGCGCCAGGAACTTGGCCGCCGAGCTGGTGGCGCCTTTGGTGGACAATGCGAACACCGATGACCCGCGCGCGGCGCGGCTGGTGAAGGCGTCGGCGTGAATCGAAACGAACAGATCGGCGCGCTGCTTGCGCGCCTTGGCGACGCGCACCTTGAGCGGAATAAACACGTCTTCGTTGCGCGTCATGAACACTTTCATGTTCGGCTCGCGCTTGATCATGGCGCTCAGCTTGCGGGCAATCTGCAGTACGATGTCTTTCTCACGCGTCTTGTACTTGCCGATCGCGCCGGGATCTTCGCCGCCGTGGCCGGGATCCAGCATGATGACGATCGGCCGATCGCGCCCCGCTTTGCCGGCCTGCGGCGCTTCCGGCGGGAGCGTGCGCTCCAGATCGCCCTTGTTGTAATCTTCCAGTAACGCCAGTAGCGGATCATATTCCTCGCCGCCGCTGCCGCCCTTGGTCGGATAGAGATCCATCACCAGACGGTTGCGATACTCCGGCACCGGCGCCAACGTGAAAATATGCGGGCTGACGCTTTGTTTGAGCTCCAGCACCAGCCGCACGGTATTCTGATCGAACTGGCCGACGCGCGCCTGCTTGAGATAAGGATCGTCGGCGCGCACCTGCCCGGCGATGCCTTTCAGCACGCTGTTGAGATGCACGCCTTCGATATCCACCACCACGCGATCGGGATTGGTCAGGGCGAACTGCTTGTATTTCAGCTCGACGTTGGATTCCAGCGTGACGCGGGTATAGGTGGAGGATGGCCAGACGCGCACGGCGATCACGTGCGATGATGCGGCGAAGCCCGTACGACTCACACTCAGCAACCAGCTGGCGGCAACGCCCTGTAATAAACGACGGCGGCCCAGATTGTGATTAGCGTTTGGCATGCGGCTCCGGCAGTAATAGCTGTTTACAACAGATGAAAAAAACACCAATGAAATGGGGATGCCGAAAACTTTAACCAATCATTCCAGCCCTGTCATCAGAAAATCTTTTTATGGTTTTTCAATTTATTAACGATTTAGCGCCCTTAGCGCACGCTTCATGACGATTTCCCACTTGCCATCGGCGCAATAAAAGAATAAAAATACAAAAATATCGTATAAATATGCAAAGAGGTTTGGCCGTGAAGGAACGTAGTACAGAGCTGGTGCAAGGATTCCGTCACTCAGTCCCCTATATCAACGCCCACCGCGGCAAGACGTTTGTCATCATGCTCGGCGGGGAAGCCATCGAACACGAGAATTTCTCCAACATCGTCAACGATATCGGGTTGCTGCATAGCCTGGGCATTCGCCTGGTGGTGGTTTACGGCGCACGGCCGCAGATCGACGCCAATCTGGCTCAGCATAACTATGAGCCGATCTACCACAAACACACCCGCGTGACCGACGCCCATACGCTCGAGCTGGTCAAGCAGGCCGCCGGCCTGCTGCAGCTCGACATCACCGCCCGGCTGTCGATGAGCCTCAACAACACGCCGCTGCAAGGCGCACATATCAACGTGGTCAGCGGCAACTTCATCATCGCGCAGCCGCTGGGCGTCGATGACGGCATCGACTACTGCCACAGCGGCCGCATTCGCCGCATCGATGAAGAAGCGATCCACCGTCAGCTCGACAGCAACGCCATCGTGCTGATCGGCCCGGTCGCGGTTTCGGTCACCGGCGAGAGCTTCAACCTGACTTCGGAGGAAGTCGCGACTCAGCTGGCGATCAAACTGAAAGCGGAAAAAATGATCGGTTTCTGCTCCTCGCAGGGCGTGACCGACGCGGAAGGCAACATCCTTTCCGAGCTGTTCCCCAACGACGCGCAAAAGCGCCTTGAAGAGCTGGAGGAAGGCGGCGATTACCATTCCGGCACCGTGCGCTTCCTGCGCGGCGCGGTGAAAGGCTGCCGCAGCGGCGTACGCCGCAGCCACCTGATCAGCTATCAGGAGGACGGCGCGCTGGTGCAAGAACTGTTCTCACGCGACGGCATCGGCACCCAAATCGTGATGGAGAGCGCCGAACAGGTGCGCCGGGCGACGATCAACGACATCGGCGGCATCCTGGAGCTGATCCGGCCGCTCGAGCAGCAGGGTATTCTGGTGCGCCGTTCGCGTGAACAGCTGGAGATGGAGATCGACAAATTCACCATTATCGAACGCGACAACCTGACCATCGCCTGCGCGGCGCTGTACCCGTTCCTGGAGGAAAAAATCGGTGAAATGGCCTGCGTGGCGGTGCATCCCGACTACCGCAGCTCTTCGCGCGGCGAAATGCTGCTGCAGCGGGTGGAAAACCAGGCGCGGCAGATGGGATTAAAGAAGCTGTTCGTACTGACCACCCGCAGCATCCACTGGTTCCAGGAGCGCGGATTCACTCCGGCGGAGGTCGACGTGCTGCCGATGCAGAAACAGGCGCTGTACAACTACCAACGCCGCTCCAAAATTCTGCTGGCGGATCTGTAATCACTGTGGGCGCGGCCGCTACCGCGCCCCTTCAATGCTTATTCCGTTGCCTGCAGCCGTTCAGCCAATCCGCTGCGGCGCTGGGTCGGCATACGAATGGCCCGCAGCAGCACCGCCTCCGTGGTATACAGCGAGAGCTGCTTACGCGCGCGGGTGATCGCGGTATAGACCAATTCACGCGTCAGCACCGGCAGGAAGTGATTCGGCAACACCAGCACCGTATGGTCAAACTCCGATCCCTGAGATTTGTGCACCGTCATGGCATAGGCGGTTTCATGCGCCGGCAAACGGCTCGGCTGCACCGACTTGATGCTTCCATCAGGCAGCTGGAAATGCACGCGCAGCTCGCCGCGCTCATCCGGCAGCGTAATGCCGATATCCCCATTGAATAACCCCAGCGCGCTGTCGTTGCGGCCGATCATCACCGGCCGCCCCCGATACCAGCGGCCGAGCACGCCCGGTTTGCGGTCGATCAGGCCGGCGCGCTGCAACCCTATCTCAATACGTTCATTCAGGCCGGCAACGCCAAACGGCCCTTCACGCAGCGCGCACAGCACCTGGAAGCGGCCAAAGGCCGCCAGCACCGCCGCCGCATCCGCGCCCTCGGCGGCCAACCGCAAATAGTCGCGGTAGCCCGCCACGCACGCGTCCAGCAGCGCCTGATACTCTTCGCTCGTTGCCAGCGCATAGCCCGCGACATCGCCGAAACTGCCGCTTAAGGCTGCCAGCGCGCGCTCCCCGGCACCGGCGTTAACCGCCAACGCCAGCTGACCGATGCCGGAGCGGGCATCGAAGCGATAGCTCTTGCGCAGCAGGCATAGGCTGTCACGCACCGCCGCTTCCGCGTCAGCCTGCTGCCCTTTGATCGCACAACCGGTCAGGCGGCTCAGCTCCGCCGCGCGCGCATCGCTGTATCCCTGCTCGGCAAAACGGCAAATGTCCCCCAGCACCGCGCCGGCCTCCACCGAGGCCAGCTGATCGCGATCGCCGAGGAAAATCACCCGCGCCCGATCAGGCAGCGCGGCAATCAGGCGCGCCATCATCGGCAGATCGACCATCGAGGCCTCATCCACCACCAGCACATCCAAATGCAGCCGGTTGCCGCGGTGATAGCGCATGCGTTGACTGTTCGGCTGCGCCCCCAACAGGCGGTGTAACGTCGCCGCCTCCGTCGGGAACAGCGCCTGCTGCGCCGGGGTCAACGCCAGCTGACGGCTGGCGCTGCCAAGCGACTCCGTCAGACGCGCCGCCGCCTTGCCAGTCGGCGCCGCCAGCTGAATGCGCAAGCGCGCGCTTTCATCGAGCTGCACCAGCGCCGCCAACAGCTTGGCGACGGTGGTGGTTTTACCGGTGCCCGGCCCGCCGGAAATGACAGCAATGCGCCGCGTTGCAGCCACCGCTGCGGCGATTTTCTGCCAGTCGGGCTCGTCGCTCGCCGCGCCGAACAAGCGATCGAGAATGGCACGCAGCTCCGCCTCCGGCACCGCCAGCGATTCGCCTTCACCGCCGATAAACGCCGCCACTTCGCCTTCGTTTTGCCACATGCGCTGCAGATATAAACGCGGCCCGCGCAGCACCAACGGCGTAGCGCCGCTGCCGTCTCCGACCGCCGCACTGGCCGCCAGGCGCTGCTGCCAACGCGCGCTATCCGGTCGCCCGGCCGCCACCCACAGCGCCAGCGCCAGCGCCGGCTGGCGCCCTTCAAACAGCGTGTCCGCCTGCAGCTGTTCCAGCATCAGGCAGACGTGACCGGCCCCCGCCTCTGCGCTCAGGCAGGCGGCGGCCAGCAAAATATCGGGCTCGTCTTCGTTCGCCACCACGCGGGCGAACTGCACGTCCAGCGGGCGCAGCACGCCAAGCGCCACCGCCTGCTCCAGCAGTGCGATCATGATCCTTCCTCCGTCGCCGCAGCCTCGCCGCTGAACAAGCGATCCATCCCCGCCACCAGCTCAAACTCGGGAAGACAGGTGAAAATGCCGTTGCCCGGGTGCGCCGCATCCACGCCGCGCAGGAACAGATAAATCACCCCGCCGAAATGGTGCCGGTAATCGTAATCCGGCAGCCGATGACGCAGATAACGGTGCAGCGCCAGCGTATACAGCTGATATTGCAGATCGTAACGATGCTCCGCCATCGCCTGCTCCATCGCCGGCCGGGTATAGGCGCTGCTGTCTTCCCCCAACCAGTTGGACTTGTAGTCCAGCAGGTAGTATTTGCCCTGCCAACAGAACACCAGGTCGATAAAGCCTTTCAGCATGCCCTGCACCTGATGGAAATCCAGCGCCGGACAGCGGGCGGAAAGCGGATCGTAACGCTTCACCAGAGCATCGAGCTCCTTCGCCTGCAACAGCCGGTTGATCGGCAAATAGAACTGCAGCTCGGCCTGCTTGTGCTGCGGCGTTAACGCCGCCAGCGTCACGCCGCTGCCATCGAGCGGCGTGTTGAGTAGCACCTGCATCCACGCCAGCAGTATCGGTTGCCAGTGTTCAGCGAACCCTTGCTGTTGCAGCTGTTCCAGCAACCACTGTTCGTCGAGCGGCTGGGTGAAGTCCAACGTTTCGAACAGGCTGTGCAGGAAGGTGCCGGGCGTCGCGCCGCGCGGGAAGGTATGCGGTGTAAGCGCTGGCTCACTCTCCTCACTCCGCTCCCCCGCAGCGTCGATATCCAGACGCGGCAGCAGATCCTGCATCAGGCTCGCGCCGTGCTGCTGCAAACCGGTATAGCTGGTCACCCGCCAAAAATCCTGGATCCGCCGGGTAAAGCTTTTCGCCGCCAGCGCTTCGGCCAACGCCGTCTGGGGCTGCCAAGGCGCCTCGTCCGGCGATTCAACCAGCGACAGCGCAATGCCGCCACCCGCCAATTGCTGCAGCCGCTCCTGCAGATACACTGCGTCGCCGGGCTGCCCGCCCTGCACCAGATAGCCCAATGCGCTGCGGTGCAGATCGGTATCGCCCTGCTTCTTGCGCGTGCCCTGGAACAACGGCGCGATGCCGATGCTGCAGTGGTACACCGAGCGGGTCAGCGCCACGTACAGCAGACGCAGGTCTTCCGCTAACCGCTCCTCCTCCGCCCAGGCCTGGCTCTCTTCATTGGCGTCGAGGTCCAGCAACGCCTGGAAACTGTGGCGATCGTGATACAGCGCCTGCTGCTGCTGGCGGAAGTTGCCGACGAACGGCAGCCACACCAGATCGAACTCCAGCCCCTTGGACTTGTGGATCGTGATCACCTGCACCAGATGCCGGTCGCTCTCCAGCCGCAGCTGCTGATTGTCGGACTGGCGATTAGGCTGGGCGATCTGCTGCGCCAGCCAGCGCACCAGCGCATGCTCGCTGTCGAGCTGCGCCGCCGCTTCTTGCAACAGCTCCCCCAGATGCAGCACGTCGGTCAAGCGACGCTCGCCGCCGGCGCTGGCCAGCAGGTTCTCCGCCAGTTGGCGCGCTTTCATCACCTCGCTCAGCATCGGCAACACGCCGCGGCGCAGCCAGAGCGTGCGGTAATTGTCGAATTCATTAACCAGCGCGTCCCAGGCGCGCTCATCGCGGCTCAGGCCGTCAAGCGTCGGCGCGTCCAGCCCCATCAGCCCGGTGGCCATGGCGCTGCGCAGCGTGCGCTCCTGCTCCGGCGCCAACACCGCCTGCAGCAACCACAGCAGGTCTTTGGCCTCCGGGGTGTCAAACACGCTGTCGCGGTTGGACAGGTAGACCGACGGGATAGACAGCGCGCTCAGCGCATCGCGCACCAACGCCGCCTCATTGCGGCTGCGCACCAGCACCGTGATATCGGAGGCTTGTACCGGCCGTGACGCCTTGCCGCTCTGCAGCCGCGCCAGCCCCTGCTGCCCGGCGCTGAGCCAGTCGCGAATTTGCGTGGCGCACAGGCGCGCCATCAGCTGTTGGTAATCACTTACACCCACGCCTTCTCCCTGCTGCAGCCAGAACTGCATCGCCGGCTGCGGCGTGCCGTGCAATTCAAACGCCAGCCCTTGGTTCTTTTCCGCCGCGTTAACCTCAATAAAGGGGATTTGGCCGAACAGGAAAGGTTTTTCTACCTGAGAAAACAGGTGATTGACGCTGGCGACCATCGACGGCGACGAGCGCCAGTTGGTCTCCAGCGTATAGTGGGCGCTCACCTCTGAACGCGCACGCATGTAGGTAAAGATGTCGGCGCCGCGAAAGGCGTAAATCGCCTGCTTGGGATCGCCGATCAGCAGCAGGCCGCAATCGGGCCGGCCGACGTAAAGTTTTTGGAAAATACGGTATTGCTGCGGATCGGTATCCTGGAATTCATCGATCATCGCCACCGGGTATCGCTGGCGGATCGCCTGCGCCAGCTGTTCGCCGCCGCCGCTTTGCAGGGCGCCGTCCAGCCGGCTGAGCAGGTCGTCAAACCCCAGCTCGGCGCGCTGGCGTTTTTCCTGCTGAATGGAGGTGCGGATCTCGCTGAGCGCACGCGCCATGATCAGGTCGCGCAGCGTCAAGGGTTCATCGAACAGCTCATCTATCGCCGTGAACAGCGCATGACGCGGCGGCTCGCCCTTCTTGGTCTTCTCCAGCAGCACCGACTGGCGAAATTTATCCAGTTCCTTCGGCAGCTGGTAGTCCTGAGTCTCCTGCCCGCTCCATTCGCCGACCTTGTTCAGCCAGTTCGGCAGGTGTTTACTGCTGTAGCTGCGCTTATCGACGCCGGACTGGGCGATCAACGCCTCCAGATCGCCCGCCGCCGCCCGCCATTGCGCCTTGATGGCGTCGATGCGCGCGACGATCTGCTCGTGGCGCATCAGGACGGTTTCTTCGTCCTTCGGCGGCCGACGCAGCGCCGGCGCTTCGCCGTGCAGATAGCCGGAGAGATCGGCCAGCAACGCTTCCGGGCCGCTCCACTCCTGGCTGACCGCACGCGCCACGCCCAGCGGCAACGGATAGCAGTGGCGACGCCAGAAATCGGCACAGGCCTGCCGCCGCAGCGGCAGCTCGTCCTGCACCAGCGTTTGTTCAAACAACATGCCGGACTCGAAGGCGTTGTGCGTCAGCATCCGTTGGCAAAAGCCGTGAATGGTGTAGATCGCCGCTTCGTCCATTTGCCGCTCCGCTGCCAGCAACTGTGAGGCGGCGTCGCTCAAATCGTCAATTTCTTCCATCAGCGCCGAAAACAACGGGTTGGCGCTGACACCGCGCACGCAGGCGATGCGCAGCCCGTGGATATTGTCGCGGATGCGCCCGCGCAGCTCCTCGGTGGCGGCCTCGGTAAAGGTCACCACCAGGATTTCTTCGACCGTCAGCGGGCGGGGAAACGCCGCGTCACCGCCCAACCCCAGCAGCAAGCGCAGATACAGCGCGCCAATGGTAAAAGTTTTGCCGGTGCCCGCCGACGCTTCTATCAGGCGTTCGCCGAACAGCGGCAACGACAGCGGCTCCAGCCTCTGCGGGGCAATTTCCGTCATGGTGTTGCCACTTTACGCGGCAAAATCTGCTGCAATGCCGACGCGTTCGGATAGGTGACCCAATCCTTAGGCGCCGCGTAATCCGCCTTGTCTTGCCCGCTGCCGCTAACCTGCGACAGCACCGCCAGCCCCTGTGGCTGGATCACCGCCTGGTGGAAATAATCCGCCAGTTTGGCCGGCGTCAGCTGTTGCACCTGCGCGATCAGTTTCTGACGAGTATCGAAGGCGAAGTTGCCGCGATCGAAATCGTTGGCGAACCGGCTGGCCTCTTCGCTCAGGGTTTGCGGCCGCTGTTTCAGCTCATTGATGAGCGCCTGTTTGTACTGTTCAAAGTCCGCCTCGCTCATGTCGCGCAGGCGTTTCTCGGTTTTCGGGTAGAAATCCTGATAGCGCTGGTACAGGTAGGCCGGCTGTTTGCTGTTGCTCTGCAACAGGAAGCCCACGCCCCACTGGCGCCCCACCGACATCGGGAAGGCGAAGACCGCGTACCCCAATTGCTCCTGCGTGCGCAGCTGGCTGTAAAACCACGGCTGAATAATCTGCCCCAGCAGCGAACTGTAGGCCATGCCGGTCACTTCGTCGTAGCCGATCGGCACATAAACCGCCGCCAGCGCCGAGTCAGTGCTGCTGCCCACCTGTTGCAGGTTGGCCAGATGATCCTTGTCCACCACCACGTCTTCGCCGTGCCACCATTCACTCCCGGTACAGCCCAGACGATGTTTCAGCGTCGACGCCAACGTGTCGACCTGCTGCTTGCTCATGTTGCCCACTACCAGCAGCTCCGGCGTGGCCTCGGCCAGCAGGCTGTCGCGATAGGCCAGCACGTCTTTCAGCGTTAACGTCTTCAGCACTTCGCGGCGCTCGCTGCGTTCGGAATATGGCACGCGGGAAACCATCTGCACCGGCTGAATGGCCAGCTCAAACGCCTTGCCCTTCTCGGCGGCGTCCAGCTGCTCCAGATACCAGGATTTGGCTTGCGCCAACTGATCTTCCGTCGGCGTGAAGCTGGAATACCCCTCGATCAGCGCCGTCAGCAACTGCGGCAAACGCTGGGTGAAACCGTTGGCGTTAAACATCAGACCGTTGTTCGGCGAGGTCGAGAAGCTCAGCCCACCGACCGATGCCTGATAGCTCAACTGATCCAACGCGAGGCCGGCCAGATAATCCGTCAGCGAGAACAGCACCTGATTGCGCGCGGAATCCATGGTTTTGGCGTTGCGGAAAGCGACGGTGACGTCGGCCTTCGGCTCGTCGGCGAAGTAACGACTCGGCATGTACAACACGCGCAGGCCGGGTTTATCCACCACCATTTCCGGTTTTTTGAACTCGTGCGATGGCTTGGTCAGGGTAAAGTCATCCGGGATATACGGGTTGAGCGCCGGCAGCGACAGGGAAATGCCGCTCTCCAACTGCTGCCACTGCGTAAAGCGCTGCGGCGTGATTTTGTCGACCTGGTAAGGCGCGTTGACGAAATAGGCCGTCTTGTTGTGCGGTTCATCCGGGCTGACGAACCAGATGCGCGCGTTTTGCGGCGTCATGGCGTCCAGGCGTTCGGCGATCGCCTTTGGATCATAACGGTCGGCCAGATAAGGCGCGTCCAGCGCATGCTCAACCGGCACGCGCAGCATGGTGTCCACCAGCCATTCGATATAGTCCATGTCGCGCGTGATCGAGGGATAACGGAAGTCCAGGTTCAGAACATGCGAGATTTCATCGAAGTAGCTCTGCTTGATGCCCTCGCTGCGCAGCATTTTCAGGTAGTTGAAAATGGCGGCGACGACCTCATCGCGCTGGGCCAGGCCTTTGTCAGTGAGTGAAACGCTGATGGCGAAGACGCCGCCGTTGCGATCCACCATCGGATCGGCGCCGGCATTGATGGCGTCCGCCAACCCCTGCTTCTGCAGCCAGTCAGACAGGGTGTTTTTGCTGCGGTTGCCGATCAGGTAGCTGATGTAGATATCGGTTTTGCTGCGAAACGCGGCGCTGTTGTTATCGATGCGGAACTCGACCTTCAGCTGCTTGCGCGGCTGCGCCGGCACATAGTGAATGATGATGCCCTGCTGTTCCGGCGTGACGGCCGGCACGGTGATCGGCGGCACGCTGGCGTCATGATTCGGCACGCGGCCAAAGGTTTTCGCCGCAATGCCAGCCAACTGCGGCAGCGACTGATTACCGTACAAAACGCCCATCATCAGATTGGCGGAATAGTAACGCTTATAGAAGCCGGTCAGTTCATCGTGCAACTTGCTGTCCGGCTTGTCTTTCAACGTATCGAGATTGCCGCCGGAGAAGCGCGCGCTCGGGTGCGCCGGGTTCAGGGTTTCCGCGCCGACCTGCGCCATGCGCATGCCGTCGCGCGAACGCGCCATCGTCAACTCGGCGTTCACCGCGTTGCGCTCGCGATCGGCATTGCCCGGATCCAGCAGCGGCTCGGCAATGGCGTCGGCCATGCGGTCGACCGCCGGCTCCAGCGCGTCATTTTCCACTTCCAGATAGAAGGCGGTGCGATAAGAGGCCGTGCTGGCGTTGTGGCTGCCGCCGTGCTTTTTCAGGAATTCGGACAGGTTTTCCGGCTCTGGATAGCGTTTGGAGCCCATCAGCACCATATGTTCCAGATAGTGCGCCAATCCCAGTTGGCTGTTCGGATCTTCGAGCGACCCAACCGGCAATGCCAGCGCCGCCAGCGATTTCGGCGCCTGGGCATCGGACACCAGCAACACCGTCATGCCGTTAGCCAACTTGATCGCCTCGTACTGACGCGGATCGTGCTCGCTCTTGTTGATCTTCTCCGCCAGCGGTTGCCATCCTTGCGCGGCCCAACTCAACGGCGCCCAACACATAGCCAATAGTACCAGCCCGGTGATACGGGCCAACTGTCTGCGCATATCCAAAATAAACCCCTATTCTGACGTCGCTACGCCCACTCCCTGACGTTGGCGACGTGCATCAAAACCACATAACCAAATCTGTACTCGCCGGGTTCTTCGCCAATGTGGCGGCCCGAAACACGGCGTGTATATGCCTGTACGTTATGTAAGACCGGGAATCACCCCAATGGTTGAATATAACCTTCGTTATTTTTACCACCTCCCGCCGTACAGCACCACCGGGGGATTGTTACCCCAGGTTATGTCGCGCTACCGGCAGCAGATAACGCTCTGTTTCGGCCAGTATTTGCGCTAAGTATTCATTATCCAATTGGCGGAACACTCGCTGCACGTAGGGATCTTCCCCTTCGCCGGGAATGCGCTGATCGCCCTGCCAGGCCAGCAGCAATTTGGCGCGTGCCTTAATTTGCGCTTCTTCCTCCCAGTCGATTTGCTGCGTTTCCGGCTGATAGCACTGACTCAGCCACGCCCAGCCGCTTTTGTTCAGCAACAGCAGCGGCTGACACAGACCGCGCTGATAGCCCGCCAGCAGCTCCGCCAACTGCGCCTGCGCCTCTTCAGGCGCCAGCGCGGCAAAGCGCCAGACGGAGTTTTTGCGGCCGTAGATGCGGCTCTCGCCGGTGCCGCCGGCGCGGCAGTACACCAGGTGCTCCAGCCACAGCAATATGCCGTCCACCGCCGACAGCGTAGCGGGCCGCCAGCGCAACAGCCCGTCATCCTGCACCTGATGCAGCCAGCCGCTGAGACGTACGCCGGCGATATCGATATCCAGCTCCAGGCTATGGCTCTCTGCGCGTTCCGCACGCACCTGCTCGGCCAGTTCGCTCATCTCTTCCTGCTGCTTTTGCCAATAGATCTCGCCGAAGGCGCCATAGGGCAAGCCGCCGGCGGCACGCACCCGCTGGAACAACCGTTCGGGATCGTCGCCGTCGATCAGGGTATTCAGCAGTTGGCTGTTAAACTGGTAGCGGCTGAGGTTATCCAGCGTGAAGGGCTCTTCGTCCGGCAGCTCAGTCTCTTCCAGAATAAAACTGACGCCCAAACGCAATTGGAAAAACGCGCGAATCGGATGGCGGTAAAACCGCAGCAGCTCATCCAACGATATTTGCTGCAGCGCTTCGGCAGGCAGCGGCTGGTTGAACGCCGGATGCGCCGCACCGCGACCATCGGCGGCGGGCAGCCACTCGGCGGCATAGCTTTGCGCCTCCGAGCCCGGCAAGAAATTCTCGGCGGCGAACGGCATGCGCGCATGCCACTTCAGCAAGTGCTCACCAACCCGCCGGGCGCTGTCGTCTGCGCTGAGTTCCTCATCTCCCGGCAGGCAATAGCTTTGCTCCAGGTACTCAAGCAGCTCAGTGACCAGCACCGAAGGGTAGCGCGGGCTGTTGTCCTGAATGGAACGGCCGATGAAGCTGATATATAGCCGCTGCTGAGCGGACAGAATCGCTTCCAGGAACAGATAGCGGTCGTCATCGCGGCGGCTGCGGTCGCCGCGTTTGACCTGCTGCGCCATCAGATCAAAGCCCAGCGGCGGCAGCGTGCGCGGATACACGCCGTCGTTCATGCCCAGCAGACACACCACCTTGAACGGAATGGAACGCATCGGCATCAGCGTGCAGAAGTTGATTTGCCCGGCGAGGAAGCGCTGGCTGATGCGCTCCTGATCGAGGCGCGCCGCCAGATCGTCGCGCAGAATGGTCAACGGCACCTCATTGGGATAGCGCGCCGCCAGGCCAAAATTGATGGCCTGCTGCCACTGCTGTTCGATCAGCGCCAGCACCACTTCGGTGTCGCTGTCCGCTGCGAAGAAGGCATCCAGCAGTTGCCGACACAGCGGCAACCACGCCTCGAGCGGGCGCGCTTCGCTCAAGATTTGCCGCCAGTGGTTGAGCTGCGCCAGCAGGTCTGCCAGTTGCCCCGCCAGTTCGGCGACCAACCCGCTCGATTCGTCGTAAGGCAAAATGCCCTGCCAATCGCCGGCATTGCTGTCCATCGCATAGCCAAGCAGCATGCGCGTAATGCCGAAGCGCCAGGTATGTTGGCCGGTGGCGGGCAGATCCAGTTCGCGCACGTTATCATCGTCCAGGCCCCAGCGCACGCCGGATTCACCGACCCAATGACGCAGCAGGCGCAGCCCCTCTTCGCCAATGGCGAAACGGGCGGCCAGGGCCGGCACCTCCAGCAGCGCCAGTACCTGTTCCGAGGTAAAGCGGCTTTGCGGCAGATCGAGCAGTGAAATGAACGCCTGCAGCGCCGGATGCGCCTGGCGCGCTTTACGGTCGGAAATGGCAAACGGCAGGTAGCGCTCGGCGGGGGCATTGCCGAACACCGCCTGAATGTAAGGCGTGTAGCTGTCGATATCCGCCACCATCACGATGATGTCGCGCGGCGTCAACGACGGATCCTGCGCCAGCATGCTCAGCAACCGATCGTGCAAAACCTCCACTTCCCGCTGCGGGCTGTGACAGGCGTGCAGGCTGAGGGAGCGGTCGTTCTCATCAAGCGGACGTTTGCTGAAGCTGCTTTCCAGCGTTTCCGCGGTAATACCGATTACCGCATGGTCTTCCAGTTCCAGCATATCGCGCTGAACGGCGTGCAGCATGGTATCGGCCGGGATATCGACAAAGGCGTCGACCTCTTGCGCCCCTTCCATCTGCGACAGCAGGTAAAGGTGATCGCGCCCCAGCTTGCCCCAGGAGGCCAGCAGCGGGTTGCTGAGTTGCTGCTGCCCTTCGGCGTCAAACAGGCGCGCCGCGTCATCCGGCTCGCGGAACAGCCCTTGCTCGCGAGCCTGGTGGTAGTGACGACGCTTGCGGCTCTGCAAGCGGGCCAGAAAGGCGTAATCCTGAATATCACCCCAATAGTAGCGACAGGGGTTGGTGAACATCAGGTGGATGTCGATATGCCGCCCCAGCGCCTGCAGTGCTTCCAGGTAGATCGGCGGCAATGCCGAGATACCGCAGATAAACACCCGCGGCGGCAAACCGGGCGGGCATGTTTTTGCCTGCTCCAGCGCGTGGATAAAGCGGCTGTACAGATTGGCGCGGTGCCATTCCGGCTGCCCCAGTTCGCGCGTGTATTCCACCAGTCGCGCCCAGAGCGGCGCCTGCCATTGCTGAGCCTCCGCCAGACCGTCGATGCGCTCGCCGCGCTGCCAGCTCTCCAGCCACTGCGGGCGATAAACCAAATATTGGTCGAACAGGTCGGCGACCCGGCCGGCCAACTGGTGGATTTTGCGCTTGTCGCCATCATCGGTCAGATAGTGCTGCAGTGGCGCAAACGCCGGCTGAGTCAGCATCTCCGGCAACAACCACATCAGCTTCCAGGTCATGGCATCTTTGCTGAAGGCGCTCTCTTTCGGAATATCCGGCAACACCCGGGTGAACATGTCCCAAATGAAGGTCGCCGGCAGCGGAAACGCGACATTGGCTGCGATACCGAACTGTTCCGCCAGCTGCATCTGCAGCCATTGCGCCATGCCGGGGCTTTGCACCAGCACCACCTCCTGTTGAAAAGGATCGGTCAACGGATCTCTGGCTATCAGCGCGCTGGTCAGCGTTTTCAACAAATCCAGCTGATTGGAATGATAAACCGTGAACATGATGACTCCTTTAAAACAAAAGACATACGGCTCAAAAACGGGCGCAATACCAGCGGCTCAGCGTTGCCCACTGCCGCTGCGGCGTTTGGATCCTGACCACCAATCGGCGGCAATCACTCCCCGCATCGTCAAGTGCCGTCTCGCGCCGCCACCCTTCCGGCAGCGGTTCAGCCTCGAGCCGGCCGGTGACGGCGAACGCCTCCAACTGCTGGTGCGCCAGCCCCCAGGCTTGCCGGTAGTGCCACTGGCGCTGGAACGACTGCAACAGCACCTGATGATACTGTAACAAGCCAAGCAGCGACACCGAGAACAGCAAGGCCGCCACCAACACTTCCGGCAGGCTGAAGCCGTTGCGGGATATCCGCGCTGCCCGAGCGTTAGCCGTCACAGTCGGCCAACCTTTTCTCGGGGCAAAAATCCAGCCGACCGCCCGGCTGTGCTTGCAACTTACCAGCAGCCTCCGCGCCGTCAAAGGTGCCCCATTGATACAGCCATACCGGTTCACCGCCGCGCATCTCACCAAGGCCGCGTACCGTCACCACGCCCGCTCTGGCTGACAGCCGAGCGCAAGCCGTCAGTTCCACGCGCTGCCTGCATAACCAGGCCGCTGCACTCAGCTCGGCGCGCGGCCAACGCTGGCTCATGCCCCAACTCAGCGCCGAAGCGGCCTGATTGTAAGCCTGGAGGTAACGCTGCTGATCGGCGGCCAGTAACAGCGCGTTATCCAATTGCCGATGCTGAGCATTGAGCAACATCAGCCCCAGCGCCAACAGCAACATCACCGCCGCCAGGGTGCTACCGCCTCGCTGAGTTCGCCGGTTCATGGCAGCGCCGCCATTTCGACGCTCCCGCTCAGACTACGCCTGATACGCGTATCGCTGGCGGAGCGCCCCGTCAGCGTCAGGCGAGCCAACGCCGCGCCGTGATCGCCCCGCTCTATCGCCACATGAAACCGCTCAATGCGCACTTCGTCCTGATCGAGCAGCCGCTCCCAGCCGCCGCCATCGCATTGGCTCACGCCGCGCTGCCCTTCCAGGCCGCCATTGCGTAGCCGATAACCGAAATAGCCCGCATCCTCACCCGAAGTGAGCCATTGCCCGCTGCGAGCAATGTCGTAGGCAACGATAACGCAGCTGCCCGCCGCCTCTCCCGATGCCTGGCCTATCAGCAGCGGCCGGCCAGCGCACTGTCCGGCGCAAAAACCGGCGCGGCGCAGATCTTTCTCAATGCCGAACGCCAGCTGTCGCAGCGTTGACTCCAGCCGAAAGTGCTGACCGACGGCCACGTTCTGTTGACGTAACAGCGGGTAAGTTTTTGCCGCGCCGAGCGCGATCACGCTGCCGAAGAGCAACGCCAACATCACTTCCGGCAAGGTAAAACCGCGTGCTAAATTCAACATAGCGCAATGCCCCTGACCCACTGCCCTTCGCTGCACAAACGCAGCCGCCCACGGCCGGACAGCACCAGCCGCAGGCTGCCTGCGTCGTTGCTGAGAAGGATGTGCCCCGCCTGCGCAGTATTGCGCAAACCATAAAACCCAATCTCTTTGCCGGAGTAGCCGCTCAGCGCAACGTCACGATAAGGCGGCAAGAAAACGGAGCCTTCGGCGGAAGCGCAATCCGTCGGTGGCACACCGCCGCCCAGACACCAGGGCGTGCCATTCTTGAACCACAGCAGCGTCGTGCGGTTACGCCAGTTGGCGTCCGCCTGCAGTCGCAGCAAAAACGCCAGCAGCTGTTGGGCCGTGTGTTCCAGCCGCAGCGCTTGCTGATGATAGCGCCATTGGCCGACGCCCCAGCCGGAGAGCATGCCGGCTATCAGGATCGCCGCCAATAGCTCAATTAGCGTCATGCCCCGTTGGCGATCATCGATGTTCGAGAGAGTATTGTCGTTCATGCCGCCAGTGTAAGGGCCGTAACAACGCGGTAAAGCCACATGCGCAAGCGCTGCGGCAAGCTGCGCAATGTTTTCTCTACGACGGCAGACCGCGACAAAAAAATGCGGCGCGGTACGCAATGCGGATAAAAAAAGGGGCGCAATCGCTGCGCCCCTGGTGTGATGCGGTTAAGGTTAGATCGCGACCGGCGCCTTGATGGCCGGATGCGGATCGTAACCTTCGATCTCGAAGTCTTCGAAACGGTAATCGAACAGTGAAGCCGGTTTGCGTTTGATCACCAGTTTCGGCAACGGACGCGGTTCACGCGTCAGCTGCAGCTGAGTCTGTTCCATGTGATTGCTGTACAGGTGGGTATCGCCGCCGGTCCAGACGAAATCGCCCACTTCCAGATCGCACTGCTGCGCCATCATGTGCACCAACAGCGCGTAGCTGGCGATGTTGAACGGCAGGCCGAGGAAGACGTCGCAGGAACGCTGGTACAGCTGGCAAGAGAGCTTGCCATCCGCCACGTAGAACTGGAAGAACGCGTGGCACGGCGCCAACGCCATCTGATCCAGCTCGCCGACGTTCCAGGCGGAAACAATGATGCGACGCGAATCCGGATCTTGCTTCAGCTGTTGGAGCACGTTGCTCAGCTGATCGATCTGACGGCCGTCCGCCGCGCCCCAGGCGCGCCACTGTTTGCCGTACACCGGGCCGAGATCGCCGTTTTCATCGGCCCACTCGTCCCAAATGGTGACCTTGTTGTCACGCAGGTAGGCGATGTTGGTATCGCCGTTCAGGAACCATAACAGCTCATGAATGATCGAACGCAGATGACATTTCTTGGTGGTCACCAACGGGAAACCTTCCTGCAAGTTGAAACGCATCTGGTGGCCGAAAATCGACAATGTGCCAGTGCCGGTACGGTCGGCTTTAGGGGTGCCCTCGGCGAGCACCTTGTTCATCAAATCCAGATACTGTTTCATTTGTCCCTCACGACACTTGTTGCTGCGGGCGACGACGGTACGCCCAAATCATCATAATAACACCGGCCACCACCATTGGGATGGACAGGATCTGCCCCATGCTGATCACGCCGTCGAACAGGCCGAGCTGAGCATCCGGCTGGCGGAACGCTTCAACGATGATGCGGAATGCGCCATACCCGATCAGGAACAGGCCGGATACGGCGCCCATCGGCCGCGGCTTGCGAATAAACAGGTTCAGAATGATAAACAGCACCACGCCTTCCAGCAGCAGTTCATACAGCTGCGACGGGTGGCGCGGCAGCACGCCGTACTGATTCAGCAGCGGCAACAGAGAGGGATCGGCGGCGGCGAGGGCCACGTCTTCGCTGCGCGAACTTGGGAACAACATCGCCCAAGGGGTATCGGTGGTGACGCGGCCCCACAGTTCGCCGTTGATAAAGTTGCCGAGGCGGCCGGCGCCCAGGCCGAATGGGATCAATGGCGCGATAAAATCGGAAACCTGGAAGAAGGTGCGTTTGGTGCGGCGAGCGAACCAGAACATCACCAGAATCACCCCCATCAAGCCGCCGTGGAACGACATGCCGCCATCCCAGACCTTGAACAGATAGAGCGGGTTATCCAGGAACAGCGGCAGGTTGTAGAACAGCACATAGCCTACGCGGCCGCCGACGAATACGCCCAGGAAGCCGGCGTAGAGCAGGTTTTCCACTTCGTCTTTGGTCCAGCCGCTGCCCGGCTTGTTGGCGCGACGCACCGCCAGCCACATGGCAAAAACGAAGCCGACCAGGTACATCAGGCCGTACCAATGCAGAGAAACCGGGCCAATGGAGAAAATGACCGGATCAAATTTAGGAAACGCCAGATAGCTATTGCTCATCTATCACCACAACATGTCTGTTATTTTTCCCCATGCGGGGGCGGCAGGTGCCAAGCGGCGACGGAGATTATCCCGCGCCTTGCAAGCGACAGCATTGGCCGCTGCGGTCTGCAAGGCGACGAGCATGCGCCGCGCTGAGGTTGCGCATCATAACATAGGCTTAGCGCGGTCCGGTCCGGCAGGGTGGGAAAAGTTCTGTAAAAAAATCACACCGCGCGGCGGTTAGCGGCCCCCGCGGATCAGCCCCCCCATGCCGCGCCGCTCCATAAACGCCGCCACCAAATGGCGCACTTCGGTGGTCATCTGGGTGTTCAACACCCGGTGAGCCAGCATTTCGGCGTCGGCCAGGTCGATATGTCGCAGCAGGTATTTGATGCGCGCCACGCTGCGGCCATTCATGCTCAGATTGCGATAGCCCATTCCTACCAACAACAGCGCGCCCATGGGATCGCCGGCCAACTCACCGCAGAGGCTAAGCTGCAGCCCGGCCGCGTTCCCCTGCTCGGCGATCAAGTGCAGCACCTGCAACATCGCGGGATGCAAACTGTCATACAGCGCGGCAACCCGAGTGTTGTTGCGATCCACCGCCAGCAGGTACTGGGTCAAGTCGTTGGTGCCGACCGAGATGAAATCAACGCGCCCTGCCAAATGCGGGATCAGGAAAATCATCGATGGCACTTCCAGCATCACGCCGATTTTAGGTTTCGGGATCGCGTAGCCGAGCACCTCTTCCACCTCGCGCCCGGCTCGGTCAATCAGGCGTTTAGCTTCGTCGACCTCTTCAAGGCTGGTGATCATCGGCAGCAAAATACCCAGGTTGCCGGTGCCGGCATTGGCGCGCAGCATGGCGCGCACCTGAATCAAAAAGATCTCCGGCTGATCCAGAGTGATGCGGATGCCGCGCCACCCCAGGCAAGGGTTCTCTTCGCTGATCGGCATATAGGGCAGTTGCTTGTCGGCGCCGATATCCAGGGTGCGCAGCGTCACCGGCTTGCTCGGATAAAGCTGCAGCATGCCTTGATACTGCGCGACCTGTTCTTCTTCGGACGGGAAACCGCTTTGCAACATGAACGGGATTTCGGTGCGGTACAACCCCACGCCATCCACTCGGCCGCCCAACAGCTGTTCATGTTCCGGGCTGAGGCCGGCGTTCAGCATCACCTGGATACGCTCGCCGCTTTTCAACTGCGCCGGCTGCTCGACGTCGTCTTCCGCCAGCTTGCTCAGCTCCAGCTCTTCGCTGATCAGCCGTTGATATTCCTGCACCAACACCGGCTCAGGATCGACCAACAGTTCACCGCGATAACCGTCGACGATCAGCAACCGCTGGCTGAGCAGAGAAGGTTGGATGTCGGCGCCCATCACCGTCGGCACGCCCATCGCACGCACCAAAATCGCCGCATGCGAGTTGGCGGCGCCGTCGCGCACCACCACGCCGACCAGGCGATCCTGCGGCACTTCAGCCAGCAATGTCGCGGTCAGCTCATCCGCCACCAGCACAAAACGCGCCGGCCACTGGGTGGCGCCCTGGGTGGTGTCGTCGAGGTGGAACAGCAGGCGTTGGCCCAGCGCGCGCAGGTCGCTGCCGCGCTCGCGCATATAGGTGTCCTGCAGTTTGGCGAACTGTTCGGCAAAGGCTTCTATCACCTGTTTCACCGCCCACTCCGCCACCGAGCCGTTGTCGATTTCGGCGAACAGTTCGCGCTTGAGGCGGGCGTCGTTTAACAGGTGAGAATAAAGATCGAAGATCGCCGCGCTCTCTTTTTGCGAGCTGGCGGCAAAACGCTTGCTGAAGCGGCGAAACTCCGCGCCGGCCTCTTCCAGCGCCAGCGTCAGGCGCTCGCGCTCGCTGGCGGTGTCCAGCGTCGACGCGCGGTAAACCTGATCGAGCGAAGGTTGGCTACTGTCCAGCCACCCTTCCGCCACCGCCACGCCGGGCGAGGCCGCCAGCGCGCGCACGCGCGTTTGGCGATACTGGCCGAAAATGGCGTTGAGCTGCGACTGTGACAGGATCCCGGCCATCTGCGTGGCCAGGGTGACCATGAAAGACTCTTCGCTTTCATCGAACTGGCGCAGCTCGCGCTGCTGCACCACCAGCACCCCCAGCAGCTGGCGCCGATGAATGATCGGCACCCCGAGGAAGGATCGGAAACGATCCTCTTTCACCTGCGGAACGTATTTAAAACTGGGGTGGCTTTGGGCATCGGCCAGGTTGATAGGCTCGGCTCGGCGGCCGACCAACCCGACGACGCCCTCGTCAAACGCCAATGCGATAGTGCGCCCACGCGGCTTTTTCAGCCCGCGCGTGGCCATCAGGTAGTAACAGCGGCGATCGTTGTCCGCCAGGTAGATGGAACACACTTCGGTGTCCATCGCCAGACAGGTTTCATTGACCAGCAGATCCAGCGCATCCGTCAGACTGGCCGCCGCGGCCACCTTCTCTACAATTTCTCGCAAGCGCGTGAGCATAGTCGGCTTAACTTAACCTCTCTTTCGGCGATAAGCGGGGGCCTGCCGCGGCGCCGCCTGCTCTTGCATCGGCATCACGGTCACGGCGAATTCTTTCATCACCCGGCGGTAGACGTCGCGTTTGAACGACACCACCTGGCGCACCGGATACCAGAAGCTCACCCAGCGCCAACCGTCGAACTCCGGCGTGCTGCTGCGCTGCATATTGATATCAGCGTCATTGCACAGTAGCTGCAACAAAAACCATTTTTGCTTTTGGCCGATACAAACCGGCTTTGTGTCCCAACGCACCAAACGTTTCGGCAATTTATAGCGCAACCAGTTGCGGGTCGAAGCCAGGATGCGCACATCCTTTTTACTCAGCCCCACTTCTTCGAACAGCTCACGGTACATCGCCTGCTCCGCAGTTTCGCCAGGGTTAATCCCACCTTGGGGAAACTGCCAGGAGTGCTGACCGTAACGGCGGGCCCATAAGACCTGCCCCTGACGATTACAGATTACGATACCAACATTCGGGCGGTAGCCATCATCATCGATCACCGGACTACCTCGATAAGCTTAAATTCGCATAGATGTCCTGATTGTTTCACACAAGCTACAGGCGGTAAACCACTGCTTTACGGCGCTGCGGGCCGGATAACATTGGGATAACTCACAGATATAGGCAAAGTTATAAACATACCCCAGCCTTTCAGACCAGTTTTATTCACTTTTTCTGTGGATAGGTGTGTGCAGAACTCGAGGGATAAGCCGGTAAAACTCTAGCCCCCTAAAATCCCCCCTCATACCTAAAAACAAATATTAAACTTAAAAACATATAGTTAACCAATATCTCACAGTGACGCATAGGGCAAAAATGTGATCTATGCACGGTAAGGATCTTACCCTGGCGAAAGATCCACCAACGCCGTTTTTATCCACAGATTATCCGGGCAAGTTACGCACAAAACGGACAAATTCGTAAAAATCCGCCTGAGTCAAGGCTGTAAATTGAACCAGTGATCGGTAAAAATTTGGGTTATCCCATAAATCTGTGGATAAATAGGTGTAAGATCCTGTTTATTGTCGGTGGCTTCAGGTGAACAAGCCCCGCAAGTGCATTGTCGCCCGCGTAAGGAAAGAAAAAAAGTCATGTAAAATCATGCTACTATTATTCTTTTCCCCAGGCGATAGCGGTTATCGCTCGCCGTGTATAATTGCAGTACGTTTTTCAACCAAATTCGACAGGCTTGATTTATGGCATTTTTATCCCCTTTGCCGCCCCCGCCGGAAAATGAACGGCAGCTGTTCGAGCGCGCTCAGGCGCTGGCCGGCTTCAGCTTTGGCGAACTGGCCGCCCGTGCGCAATTGCCGATCCCCAAGGATCTGAAACGCGATAAAGGCTGGGTGGGCATGCTGCTGGAGCTGTATCTCGGCGCCATGGCCGGCAGCAAACCGGAACAGGATTTTCCTGAGCTGGGCATTGAGCTGAAAACCATTCCTGTCGACGCCGCCGGCAAACCGCTGGAGACCACTTTCGTCTGCGTCGCCCCGCTCACCGGCAACAGCGGCGTCACCTGGGCCAGCAGCCACGTTCGCCACAAGCTGGCGCGCGTGTTGTGGATACCGGTAGAAGGCGAACGGCAAATCCCGCTGGCGCAGCGCCGCGTCGGTTCGCCGCTGCTATGGAGCCCAAGCCTTGCTGAAGAAGAGATGCTGCGCCGCGATTGGGAAGAGCTGATGGATCTGATTGTGCTCGGTCACGTAGAACGCATCACCGCACGCCACGGCGAAGTGCTGCAACTGCGCCCCAAAGCGGCCAACAACAAGGCGCTCACCGAAGCCATCGGCGAACAGGGGCAACCTATCATGACGCTGCCGCGCGGTTTCTATCTGAAAAAGGGTTTTACCGGCGCGCTGCTGGCAAGACATTTCTCAATCTAAGCGATTTCGTTTAACTCTGGTTTAGCTAAACCTGTCAGCGCCACGATAAACGCGTATAATTCACGCTTTGCATTTATTAAGTATTAAGGTGTGTCGGGCAATGTTCGAATGGATTATGGATCCCAATGCCTGGTTAGCGTTAGGTACGCTAACCATTCTTGAGATCGTACTGGGTATTGATAACATCATTTTTCTGTCGCTGGTGGTGGCGAAGCTGCCCAAAGCGCAACAGAACAAAGCTCGCCGAATGGGCTTGGCCGCCGCCATGCTGATGCGCCTGGCGCTGCTGGCCTCCATCGCCTGGGTGATCCGCTTGACGCACCCGCTGTTCACCGTGCTGGATCACGCCATTTCCGCCCGCGATCTGATCCTGCTGCTGGGGGGACTGTTCCTGATCTGGAAAGCCAGCAAAGAGATCCACGAAACCATCGAAGGGTCGGAAGAAGAGCACCACACCAAGGTGCACAGCTTCTTCGGCGCGATCGTACAGATCATGCTGTTGGATATCATCTTCAGTCTGGATTCGGTGATTACCGCCGTGGGCCTTTCCGATCACCTGTTCATCATGATGGCGGCGGTGGTGATCGCCGTCGGTGTGATGATGTTCGCCGCACGGCCGATCGGCGAATTCGTCAACCGCCATCCGTCGGTGAAAATGCTGGCGCTGGCGTTCCTGATCCTGGTGGGCTTCACGCTGATGCTGGAAAGTTTCCAGGTGCACGTGCCGAAAGGCTACATCTACTTCGCCATGTTCTTCTCCATGTCGGTAGAAGCGCTCAATCTGATGCGCAGCAAAAAAAATCACGCGCCGGAATAACGCGATACGGAAGCCGCCATCGGCGGCTTCCATCGCTTCGTTGACCTCTCATTTCACTTCTTCTTATCAGATAAAGACTTATCTGAGACGCCCCCGGCCAAGAGTTTGCTAATCTTGAAAGAACATTGTTTTTGCATAATCGAGGATCCGCAGGATGAAAAAGTGGGTAATGGCAGTGTCTGCGCTGGTGATGGCGGCCGGTTTGGCGGGATGTTCCAGCGACTACGTCATGGCGACCAAAGACGGCAACATGATCCTGACGCAAGGCAAGCCAGAGATCGACGAAGACACCGGACTCATCAGTTATAAAGACGAGAAAGGCAACCACCGCCAGATCAACGGCGATCAGGTTTCCCAGGTTATCGAACGCTAATCACCGCTCGCCGGCTATCGCCCGTTCAAGCGCGATAGCCCTCATTCGTCTCCGCACTGAATCCGCTTCCCCCATCTTCACCGCTTGGTTATAGTCAGGAAAGGCGACATCGCCGCCCGACGGACTTTGCGCCGTCTTCTGAATTGGGCTCCTGTTTCACCGGGCCGCGCGGCCCGTCAGCGCTAACAAGAAAGGAAGGCCGTTAATGCAATACCACCGTATTCCCCACAGTTCTTTAGAAGTGAGCGTGCTGGGACTGGGCACCATGACCTTTGGCGAACAGAACAGCGAAGCCGACGCCCATGCGCAACTGGACTATGCATTGGCCGCAGGCGTGAACCTGATAGATACCGCCGAACTATACCCGGTGCCGCCTCGTCCGGAAACCCAGGGCCTGACCGAGAGCTATATCGGCAGTTGGATCAAGGCGCGCGGCAATCGCGAAAAAATCGTCCTGGCCAGCAAAGTTTCGGGCCCGGTGCGCGGCACCGACAGCAGCATCCGTCCGCAGCAGGCGCTGGATCGCAAAAACATCCGCGCTGCGCTCGACGCCAGCCTCAAGCGGCTGAACACCGATTATCTCGATCTTTATCAATTGCACTGGCCGCAGCGCGCTACCAACTGCTTTGGCAAACTCAACTATCAATACACCGAGGACAAAGCTACGGTCACGCTGTTGGAAACGCTGGAAGCGCTGACCGAGCAGGTGCGCGCCGGCAAGATCCGCTATATCGGGGTTTCCAATGAAACGCCTTGGGGCGTGATGCGCTACCTGCAGCTGGCGGAGAAACATGAGCTGCCGCGCATCGTGTCGATTCAAAACCCGTACAGCCTGCTGAACCGCAGCTTTGAGATTGGCCTGGCCGAGATCAGCCAGCACGAAGGGGTGGAACTGCTGGCCTATTCCAGCCTGGCGTTCGGCACCCTGAGCGGTAAATACCTCAACGGCGCAAAACCGGCCGGCGCGCGCAATACGCTGTTCACACGTTTCAACCGTTATTCAGGGCAGCAAACCCAGTTGGCGATCGCCGAATACGTGACGCTGGCCAAAAAACACGGGCTGGATCCTTCGCAGATGGCCTTGGCCTTCGTGCGTCAGCAGCCGTTCGTCGCCAGCACTCTGCTGGGCGCCACCTCGGTGGAGCAGTTGAAAATCAACCTCGACAGCCTCGACGTGATTCTGGATGAGGACGTGCTGCAGGCGCTCGAAGAAATCCACACCCGGTTTACCATTCCGGCGCCTTAATCCCCCTGAGGGCGCAGCCAGGCTGCGCCCCGTTTCACCGCCGCTGCGACCACCACAACGCGCTAATCGCCAGCGCAAACACCACGCCAAACCCTACGCCGACGCCCACCACCGGCACGCCCAGCTTCACGACCAAAGAATACAGGCCCAGCATCAGCAACATGGCGGCGTTTTCACCCAGGTTTTGCACCGCGATCGCATTGCCGGCGCCGACCGAATGTTTGCCCCGCTCCTGCAGCAACGCATTGAGCGGCACCACGAAGAAGCCCCCCAGCATGCCGATGATCGCCAGCAAGACGTAGGCATTGAGCATGGTCGTTTGCAACGCAAACACCGCGACCGCGACGCCGATAAGGATCCCGGCCGGCATGCAGCGCTTCACCGTCTTCAGCGTGACGAAGCGCGCGGCGGCGCCGGCGCCCACCACGATGCCGACGGCCACCATGGCGTTCAGCAGCGTCGGCGTGGCGTTATCGGCGATGCCAAGCGCCACCGGCACCCACAGCACCAACAGAAAACGCAGCGTCACGCCGGCCCCCCAAAACAGGCTGGTGCCAATCAATGAGAAACGCGTCTGCCCATCGCGCCATAATGTGACGCAGGCGGTAAAGAAACTGTGCGTCATGGCCCGCGGCCGCCATGAAGCCCCTGGGCGCGCCGCCGCCAGACGTGGAATATACAGGTTGGCGACCACCGCCCCCGCGTAAACCAACGCGCAGGCCGCCAGCGCCGCGACCACGTGCCAGTCCGCCAGAATACCGCCGGCCACCGAACCGGTCAGAATGGCGGCGATGGTCGAGGCCTCCATCAGGCCGTTAGCCTTGACCAGCTTCTCGCCGCTGGTGATCTCGCCCAGAATGCCGTATTTGGCCGGAGAATACGCGGCGGCTCCCACGCCGACCAGGCTGTAACCCAGAAACGGGTTCCCCCCAAAACAGATCACCAACGCCCCCGCCAGCTTCAGCGCGTTGGCGAACATCATCACCCGCCCTTTGGCGAAGCTGTCGGCCACCTGGCCGACAAACGGCGCCAGGATGATGTAGGTGGCGACGAAGGCCATCTGCAGGATCGGCTGGCTCCAGTCCGGATACAGCTGCTGCTTGATCAGCGCCAGCGTGGCGAACAGCAACGCATTGTCGCCGAACGCCGAGAGGAACTGCGCGCTGATCACCGCGATCATGCCGCGTGACAACAAAGGGGATTCGGTCGAAGGATTCATCAGGCACTCTCCGGCTGTTCGGCCATATGACGCAGGGTGACGAAATCAGGTTTGCCGCTGCCGAGCACCGGCAGCGTTTTCAACAGGCGAATATCGCGCGGCACCGCCAGCTCCGGGCTGCCCAGCTCGCGCGCCACCCGCAGCAATGCCTCGCGGGTAATGGCGGGATCGGTGGTGAACAGCACCAGCGCCTCGCCTTTGCTGCTGTCGCTTTTGACCGTGGCGGCATGCAGTTTTTCCGGCGACAGCCGTTGCGCCAGCAGTTCGACGCTCTCCAGCGACACCATCTCGCCCGCCAGCTTGGCGAAGCGCTTCACGCGCCCGCGAATGGTGCAGTAACCCTGCTCATCCAGGCTGACGATATCGCCGGTATCATACCAACCCGGCTGCAGCACACCGTTCGCATCTTCCGCCGCCGGCGGTTCCAGCTCACCGGGACGTTCAACCCGCAGATAGCCTTTCATGATATTCGGCCCCTTCAGCTGCAGGCGGCCGCCGTTATCGATGCCCGGCACCGCGATCAAGCGCGCCTCCATCTGCGGCATGATGCGGCCAACGGTGCCCACCTTGGTCGCCAGCGGCACGTTGATCGACACCACCGGCGCGCACTCGGTCACGCCATAGCCTTCCAGAATGCGGATGCCGTATTTATCCTGATAGATCTGTTTGGTGCTGTCCGCCAGTTTCTCCGCGCCGGCCACGACATAGCGCAGGCGGGCAAAATCATACGGATGCGCGAAGCGCGCATAGTTGTTGAGGAAGGTCGCCGTGCCGAACAGCACCGTGCAGTTACGGTCATACACCAACTCCGGCACCACGCGATAGTGCAGCGGGCTGGGGTAGAGGAAAATGCGGCTGCCGGTGAGAAGCGGCGTCAGCAGCCCCACCGTCAGGCCGAACGAGTGGAATAATGGCAGCGATGACATGAAACGGTCGCGCGGCGTGAAATCGGCGATGGTGCGAATTTGTTCTACGTTGGCCAGCAGGCTGGCATGCGAGTGCACCACGCCCTTGGGGTGGCCTTCGGAGCCGGACGTGAACAAGATCAGCGCCGCATCCTCCGGGCGTTGCGGCAACGCCGCGCGCTGCGGTTGCAGCAAGTGCCGCAGGATCCACAGCTTGTCCGCCAGCGTGACGGTGTCTTTCAGATCCTCCAGATACACCCAGTTGGCCTGCGTCACCTGCTCCGGCAGATGGGTCAGCTTGCCCTTCTCCAGGAACTGGCGCGAGGTGACGATGGTCTTGATGCCGGCGGCGGTCATCGCGCTGTTCAGGCCGTTGGCGCCGGCGGTGTAGTTGAGCATCGCCGGAATGCGGTTGCGCAGCGAAGCGCCGAAGATCGCCGCCGCGGTGATGGTGGCGTTGGGCAACAGCAGCCCGACGTGCTCCCCTTCGGCGGTAAAGCGCTGCAGAATGCGGCTGACGCCCAGCGATTTCTTGATCAGCGTTTGGTAGCTGTCCTCTTTGAAAGCGATGTCTTCGATGCAGGGCTTGCGCCGCCCATAGCGCTGCTGCGCCGCCAGCAAGGCATGGAACAGCGTCTGCGGTTCGCGCGTCTCCATGCGCGCCCGCATCATGATCTGCATCAGCCGATCGCCCGCCAGCGCCCGCCGCTCGCGCGCACGCGGAGCCTCCGGCATCGGCAGCGTGGTCGGCGGCAAGATGCGGATGCTGATTTGCGGAAACCAGCGGATCTTGAACACCCCGGCCATGCGGCCGAACGGGCTGAATTCGGGGCCGTCGATCCGCACCGGCACCACGGTGGCGCCCGATTTGGCGGCGATAAACGCCGCGCCGTCGTAGATTTTCATCAGCGCGCCGGTTACGGTGATGCGCCCTTCAGGGAACACCACGATCGGCCGCCCCTGTTCGACCATGCGCACCAGCTGCTTGATGGCCATCGGCTTGGTGGGATCGAGCGAGACGAAATCGATGTAAGGCCGCAGCCAGCGCATAAACCAGCTCTCGCCGATGCTGGCATAGACCGCAAACACCGGTTTTATCGGCAGGAACAGCGCCAGCAGTACGCCGTCGAGGAAAGAGACGTGGTTCGGCGTAATCAGCAGTTTTTGCCGTTCGAAGTGCTGGACGTCCCCTTCGACCCGTACCCGAAACAACAGGCGAAACAGCGCGCGCAGCAGTGAAAAGATCATGCCCTTCTCCCTTGGCCATGGAGGCGTAAATCGTTGTAGGGAAAAGAATACTATATGGCAGGCAAAAAAAAACCTACGCATCCGCGTAGGTTGGTGCAATTGAAAATGGCTTCAACATACAGAGTATGCTGATTTCTCACCAATCAATACCTCTGGGATCACCTACTCTAGAGAGATGGCGTGCAGGAAACTACCGCCGAATCGCAAGAGTTCTGCTCCAAATGCAACCAGCTGTAAATTTCCCGCGATCTGCTGTAATAACTCAATGAAACTTAAACCTTCCCACAGCGACGAAAATAAATATAACAACGACGAGCCAGTGACCCAGACGTGAAATCTTCACTCATCGCGCGCTGACCTCGACCAGGCAGCTCATGGCGTTCGGCCCCTGCGTCAGCGGCGAGGTGCCGATATCCAGCGTCAGCACGTTCGGGTTGCCCGCCTGCTCGACCGGCCGGCGCTGCGCGTCGAAACCCGGCTCGAACCAGGCACCGGTCGCCATCAACACCACGCCGCGCGTCACACCATCGGTGAGCAATACCCCCGCCAGACAGCTGCCGCGCGCATTGCTGACCAGCACTTCGGCGCCGTCCGCCACGCCGCGCGGCGCCGCATCGTCCGGATGCATATACAGGGTTTCGCGCCCGGCGGTCTTGTTGCCCTGCGCCAGCGGCGCCGGATCCATCTGGCTATGCAGGCGATCGCTCGGCTGAATGGAGATCAGGTGCAGCGGCCAGTTTTTGGCCTGCGGCGCACCCAGCCACTCCACCGGCGGCCGCCACTGCGGATGCGGAGCGAAATCTTCGTAGCGATAGCCGGCGATCCGCTCGCTGAACAATTCGATCTTGCCGCTGGGCGTTTGCAGCGGGTTAACCTGGGGATCGGCGCGGAATGCGTCAAAAAATACAAACTCTTTGGCCGGCGCGGGCAGCTCGACATAGCCCCGTTGCCAGAACGCCTCAAACTCGGGCCAGGCGACGCCGGCGCGCTGCTGCGCCGCGCCGCATTGCCGGTAGATAGCTTCGATCCAGGCCCGCTCATCGCGGTTTTCGGTAAAGCGCTCGCGATAACCGAGACGCTCCGCCAGATCGGCGAAGATATCGAAATCGTTGCGCGCCTGATGCTGCGGCGCAATGGCCTGGTGCATCGCCAGCACGTAGCGATCGCGCGACGAGCCGCCGATGTCGTTGCGCTCCAGCGAACTGGTGACCGGCAGCACGATATCCGCCATTTTGGCCGCCGCCGTCCACCAGATATCTTGGACGATCACCGTATCCGGCTTCTGCCAACCTTCCACCAGTCGGTTCAACTGCTGATGGTGATGGAACGGGTTGCCGCCGGCCCAGTGCACCAGATGGATATCCGGATAATGCCGCGTCTCGCCGCAAAATTGATAGGCTTCGCCGGGGTGCAGCAGCATGTCGCAGATGCGCGCCACCGGGATCGCCAGCCCGGCCGGGTTATCCCCTACCGGCATGGTCGGCGCGGGGGTATCCACGCGCGGGTTGCCGACGCCGTTCATTGAGCCGTGGCCGAACGAAAAACCGCCGCCCGGCAGCCCCACCTGACCCAGCATCGACGACAGCGCGATCATCATCCAGTACGGTTGCTCGCCACGATGCGCGCGCTGCACGGAGTAGGAACAGGTGATAAAACTGCGCACGCCGATCAGCTGCCGCGCCAGCAACGCTATGCGCGCCGTCGGAATGCCGGTGATGGCGCTGGCCCAAGCCGGCGTTTTCGCCACGCCGTCGCTCACGCCGTTCAGGTAATCCGCCAACTGTTGATAACCCACGCAGTGGCTGTGCAGGAAGGCTTCATCCTGCGCGCCCAGCCGCTGGATTTCGTAAGCCAGCGCCAGCATCAGCGCCACGTCGGTATTCGGCCGGATCGGGATCCATTCCGCATTGACGAACTCGGGGCAATCATCGCGCATCGGGCTGATGTTGACCACCGGCGTGCCCTTGCGCGCCAGCTTTTGCAGCCAGGGCTTGAGCGCATGTTCCGCCGCGCCGCCGGAAGAGACCTGAGCGTTTTTCAGCGCCAACCCACCAAACGCCACAAACAGCTCGCAATGCTCCACCACGCTCGGCCAACTGGTGACGCGCCCGGTCAACGGCGAGAAAGTGCCGATCACATACGGCAGAAAGAACTGCGCTGCGCCCCAGCTGTAGTTGCCCTGCTGATCGACCCCGCCGCCGCCGCTGAAATAGAATCGCCGCACCAGCGAGCGGGCATGGTGCAGCCGCCCGGCCGACGACCAGCCATAAGAGCCGGTAAACAACCCGGAGGCGCCGTAGCGCTCGCGCACCCGGCGATTCTCCTGCGCCACCAAATCGAGCGCCAATTCCCAGTCCACCTCGACGAAATCTTCCCTGCCGCGCAGCGTACGGTCGCTGCCCTCGCGCTTTTGCAGCCACGAGCGGCGCACCGCCGGCTTGCGAATGCGTTTGTCGGAGTAAACCATCGGCGCGATGGAATCGAGCAGCGGCGAAGGGTCGGGATCGTCGACGAAGGGTTCACAACGGATAAGCCGGCCGTCTTCAACCACGGCGGTATAAGCGCCCCAATGGGCGAGCTGCGGATAGCGTTTAATGGACATGGCGTTCTCGGCGCAAATCGGAATGCACAGACGTTACCTCAAGCCCACCGCCGGTGCCAACGTACAAATTGCGCTATCGTTCGGTAGCAGTTGGTTATGCGTACAGACTCGAAGAGATTCTGCAACCGCCGCCACAAGTTGCGCACGAGACCGCTTGCAGCCCCGGTTTTTTTCCGCAAAACTGGGGGATGTAAGCGATTACCCAGGATGTGTTGACTGATATGGCTACGATAAAGGATGTTGCCAGGCTGGCGGGGGTTTCCGTGGCCACGGTATCCCGCGTGATAAACAATTCCCCCAAGGCCAGCGAAGGGTCGCGCACCGCGGTGCAGGCCGCGATGGAACAGCTGCAGTATCACCCTAACGCCAACGCTCGGGCGCTGGCGCAGCAATCCACCGAGACGCTGGGGCTGATCGTCTCCGACGTTTCCGATCCCTTCTTCGGCGCGATGGTCAAAGCGGTCGAGCAGGTGGCCTACGCCACCCACAATTTTCTGCTGATTGGCAACGGTTACCACGACGCCGAAAAAGAGCGTCAGGCGATTGAACAGCTGGTGCGGCACCGCTGCGAAGCGCTGGTGGTGCACGCCAAAAGGCTGAGCGATCAGGAACTTTGCGGCTGGATGCAACAGATCCCGGGCATGGTGCTGATCAACCGCACGCTGCCGGGCTTCGAAACGCGCTGCGTGGCGCTCGACGATCGCTACGGCGCCTGGCTGGCAACCCGTCATCTGATCCAGCAAGGGCATCAGCGCATCGCCATCATCTGCTCCACCCACCAGATTTCCGACGCCACCGACCGGCTGCAGGGCTATCTCGACGCGCTGCGGGAACACGGCATTGCGGTGGATGAAAAGCTGATCGCCTATGGCGAACCGGACGAGATCGGCGGCGAACAGGCGATGACCGAATTGCTCGGCCGCGGCCGTTCGTTCTCCGCCATTACCTGCTACAACGATCCGATGGCCGCCGGCGCGCTTTCGGTGCTGAGCGATAACAGCGTCGACGTACCGGGGGAAATTTCGCTGATCGGTTTCGACGACGTGCTGATTTCGCGCTATCTTCGGCCGCGCCTGACCACCATTCGCTACCCGATCGTGGCGATGGCGACCCAGGCGGCGGAGCTGGCCCTAGCCTTGGCCAATCGCCAACCGCTGCCGGAAATCACCAACATGTTCAGCCCGACGCTGGTGCGCCGCCACTCTGTCGCCACCCTCAACAACGCGCACGAACAACCGTAATTCGCACCGCCGCATGGGTGAGCCATCACCCATGCGCTCAGATTGCGCAACCCGCCGCATTTCCCGCTTTTGGATTTTTTCCGCTCCCAGCGTTCGTGCATATTGTTGGCACAATAACCTTTACACTATATAGCATAAACGCTATATTCGGAGCGCGTCATGTGGCAAGTGGTGACCGTCGAACGGTTTGACGACTGGTTTTTAGCGCTGAACAACGCCCAGCAAACAAGCATCCTGGCGGCGATCTACAAATTGCAGACGTTCGGCCCGCAATTGGCGCGGCCGCATGCCGATACGCTGCATTTTTCCGACGCAGTCCGGCAGTTGAAGGAGCTGCGCATTCAACATCGCGGGCGCCCTTTCAGGGTGTTTTTCGCCTTTGATCCACAGCGGCAAGCGGTATTGCTGTGCGGCGGCGATAAAACCGGCGACAAACGCTTTTACCAGCGCATGTTGCCCATCGCCGCCATGGAGTTTTCACATTATCTGGCAACCCGGAGGTAGTGCAGATGGCCAAACCTTTATCCCAACTGATCGATAAACTCGATCCCGCCGTCGTTGCCGCCGCCAGGCAAAAAGCGGACCAGGAGATTTTCGAGCTGCGGCTGGCGATGCTGAGGGAAGAGTTGGCGGTTTCTCAGGTTGAATTGGCGAAGCGGCTCGGCATCAGCCAACCCTCCGTCGCCAATTTGGAAAAGCGCGGCAGCGAAATCAAACTGTCGTCGCTCAAACGCTATATCGAGGCGATGGGCGGCACGCTGTCGCTGGATGTGCAATTGCCCAATGGCCAGCACCGCCGCATGACGCTGTGAAGCGGGCGCCGGGCGCCCGCCCGCTGATCAGATAAGCTCCAGCGCGATCAGCTCTTCGATGGTTTGGCGGCGGCGGATCAAACGCGGCTCGCCGTTTTCGAACAGCACTTCGGGCAACAGCGGACGGCTGTTGTAGTTGGAGGACATCGACGCGCCGTAGGCGCCGGTATCGTGGAACACCAGATAATCGCCGATCTGCACCGGCGGCAGCTCACGGGTTTCCACGCCGCCGCCCGCCTGCTGGGTAAACACGTCGCCGGATTCGCACAGCGGCCCGGCGATCACCGTGTCGCGCAGCGCTTGCCCCGAGGTATCGCGCCCATCGGCCGGCAACAGCGAAATATGGTGGTAACTGCCGTACATCGCCGGGCGCATCAGATCGTTAAAACCGGCGTCCACCAGCACGAAGTGGCGGCTGCCCATGTCTTTTACCGCCCGCACTTCGGCCACCAAGACGCCCGCTTCCGCCATCAGGAAACGCCCCGGTTCAATCTCCAACTGCACCGGATGCCCCAGATGCGCGGCGATGCGTTCACGCGCCCGGTTCCACAAACCGAAATAATGTTCGGTATCGATCGCCTCTTCGCCGTACTGATACGGGATAGACAGGCCGCCGCCAGCGGAAATGGCGCTGATGTCATGACCGAGATCGATCACCTGCTGCACCATCGCATCGCAGACGCGCTCCAGATGCTGGTAATCGACGCCGGAGCCGATATGCATATGCACGCCGATCAGCTTCAGGCCGTAGCGGCGAATTTTCTCCACCGCCTGCGGCAGGTCGGCATACCAGATGCCGTGCTTGCTGTTCTCGCCGCCGGTGTTGGTTTTCTGGCTGTGGCCGTGGCCAAATCCCGGGTTAACGCGCAGCCACACCGGGTGCCCTGCAGAAACCTGGCCGAGCTGATCCAGCATGTCGATGGAACCGGCGTTAACCGGGATCTTCAATTCGCTGACGCGCGCCAGCGTGGCATGATCCAACACGTCCGCGGTAAACACGATCTCGCTCGGTTCGCCGCCCGGTTGAAAACCGGCCTGCAGCGCCCGTTCGATCTCGCCCAGCGACACCGAATCCACCTTCACGCCCTGCTCGCGCATCAAGCGCAAAATATGAATGTTCGAACAGGCCTTCTGCGCGAAACGAATGGTGTCGAAGTGGCGCAGCTGAGCGATGCGCTGGCTGATGATGTCGGCATCATAGGCCCAGACCGGGCAACCGAAACGCTGCGGCAAGGCCAGCAGGTTAGCGGCGTTCAACGCGGTGGAGGTGTCGTGCAACGGGCGTGGCATGGCGATATTCCCAATTCGAAAATGACGGCAGATAACGCCATAGTGCCGCACGCTGAATCGAGTGGAAAATATCTATTTAGCCGTAGTCTATTCATTTATGATATGGCTTTCTCTACAGTCGAGCGGCCTCGCCATGCACAGTATCTCTTTGCGGCAGATCGAAATCTTTCGGGCGGTGATGACCACCGGCAACCTGACCGAGGCGGCAGCCCTGCTGCAAACCTCGCAACCGACCGCCAGCCGCGAGCTGGCGCGCTTTGAAAAGCTGATTCGGCTGCAGCTGTTCGACCGGGTGCGCGGGCGTTTGTCCCCCACCGTGCAAGGGTTACGGCTGTTCGAAGAGGTACAGCGCTCCTATTACGGCCTCGATCGCATCGTCAACGCCGCCGCCGGCATCCGCCAGTTTCAGCAGGCGCAGCTGTCGATCGTGTGCCTGCCGGTATTCTCCCAATCGCTGCTGCCGGCGGTGTGCCAGCCCTTTATCGAACGTTATCCGGAAGTCAGCTTCAGCGTGATCCCGCAAGAGTCGCCGCTGTTGGAAGAGTGGCTGTCTGCCCAGCGCCACGATCTCGGGCTGACGGAAACCACCCTCACGCCGGCGGGCACCGAACGGGTGACGCTGATGACGTTGAACGAAGTGTGCGTGCTGCCGACGGGCCACCCGCTGCTGGTAAAAGACCAGCTGACGCCGCAGGACTTCGCCGGGCAGAACTTTATCAGCCTGTCGAGCACCGACAGCTATCGTCACTTGCTGGATGCGCTGTTCGGCGAACAGGGCGTCGAGCGCCGCATGGTGATGGAAACGCACAGTGCGGCGTCGGTGTGCGCCATGGTGAGAGCCGGCGTGGGGGTGTCGATCGTTAACCCGCTGACGGCGCTCGACTATGCCGGCAGCGGCGTGCACGTGCGGCCGTTCAGCATCGACGTGCCGTTCACCGTCAGCCTGATCCGGCCGCTGCACCGCCCTTCATCGGCGCTGGTCACGGCCTTTGTCGACCATCTGCATCAGCAGGCGGCACGCTTCTCCGCCCGGCTGGCCGCCGCTGTCAGGCGCTGAAAGCGGCCAGGGAATATTGCCGAGACCTTAGCGCAGCGTCGCCTGCCACTGCGGATCGGTGGCGAACCACTCCACCAGAAAGTCCAGCATGGTGCGTAAGGTGGCGGGCATCTGGCGACGCGAGGTGTAGATGCCGTAGATGCCCATCGACTGCGGCCGGTAATCCGGCAACAATTCGACCAGTTCGCCGCTGGCCAGCAGCGGGGCCGCCGAATAATAGGGCTGCATGGAAATGCCCGCGCCCTGCACCGTGCCGGCCATCAACACCACCGACTCGTTGGCGCTCAGGTTGCCGCTGACCGCCACCGCCGATTTCACCCCCTGAGCATCGAAGTGCCACAGGCTTTTGCCGAAATAGGAGTAGGTCAGGCAGTTGTGCAACGCCAGATCCTGCGGTTGGCGCGGGGTGCCGTGTGCCGCCAGATACACCGGCGCGGCGCACACCACCGATGCGCAGGTGGACAGCGGACGGGCGATCAGGTTGGGATCCAGCTCGTTGGTGATGCGCAGCGCCAGATCGATGCGCTCTTCCACCAGGTTCACCGCCCGGTTGTTCATCTGCAGATCGACCGCCACCTGCGGGTGACGCTTCAGATACTGAGCGACCGCCCCCACCAGCGCCGTTTGCCCGAGCGACTGCGAACAGGTAATGCGCAGCAGGCCGCGCAGTTCGTCGCTCTGCCCTTCCTCCACCAGGTCGATCTCCCCCGCCAGCGCCAGCATTTGTCGGCAACGTTCCAGAGTACGCTCACCGGCGTCGGTCAGACTAAGCTTACGGGTAGTGCGGTGCAGTAAACGCGCTCCGGCCCATTGCTCCATCTGCGCCAGGTAGCGAGTGACCATCGCGCGCGACATCTCCAGCGTTTCCGCAGCGGCGATCATGCTGCCGCGATCGACGATGGTGACAAAAACCTCAGCGGCGGTAATGCGATCCATGATTAGTCCGATTTATGCAACGAATAATTGCTTATTATCCGGTTTTTCTATCGCTTTATGCAACCTAACATCATTACAACATTAACCGATACCTAAGGACCTCTGCCCATGTTTAAGAAATCACTGTTAACTCTGGCCTTCACCGGCGTCGCCACCCTGAGCACCTACGCCACCGCTGCCGATACCCTGACCATGGAAGTGTATAACCCGGGCGAGAAAAGCGTGTTCCCGGTGTCTTCCGAAATCATCAGCGGCCAACACGAAGTGGCGCTGATCGACGCACAGTTCCAGCGCAACGATGCCGAAGAGCTGGTGAAAAAGATCAAGGCGACCGGCAAGAAGCTGACCACCGTTTATATCAGCCACTCAGACCCGGATTTCTACTTCGGTCTGGACGTGATTAAGGCCGCTTTCCCGGAGGCGAAAATCATCGCTTCGCCAGGCACCATCAAGGACATCAACGCCACCAAAGACGGCAAAGTCGCCTATTGGGGCCCGATCCTGAAAGACAACGCGCCGAAAACCGTGATCGTGCCGCAGCCGCTGCAGGGCGACAGCTTCACCATCGACGGCCAGAAAGTGGAAGTGAAAGGCCTGAACGGCCCGACCCCCGATCGCACCTTCGTCTGGATCCCGGCGCTGAAAGCGGTCGTGGGCGGCGTCGCGGTCGCCGGTGACAATATCCATCCGTGGATCGCCGATAACCAGACCGTGGAATCGCGCCAGCACTGGCAGCAGACGCTGAAAAACATCGAAGCGCTGAAGCCGCAGGTCGTCGTGCCGGGCCACTTCCTGCCGGGCGCCGCACAGACGCTGGCATCGGTGCACTTTACCCAAAAATACCTGACCACGCTGGAAGCCGAACTGCCGAAAGCCAAGGATTCCGCCGCGCTGATTGAAGCGATGAAAAAGCACTACCCGATGCTGAAAGACGAATCGAGCCTGGAACTGAGCGCGAAAGTGCTGAAAGGCGAGATGAAGTGGCCGCAATAAGCGCCCGTGCGTGATTGAACCAGCCCTGGCGCCGCGGTGAACTGCCGCGCGCCAGGCGAGGAGTAAAAATGACCGAAACCACTCTGCATTACATTTTCGATCCGCTGTGCGGCTGGTGCTACGGCGCCGCGCCGCTGGTGAAAGCGGCTCAAAGTCTCCCCGGGTTGAAGGTTGTGCCGCACGCTGGCGGCATGATGACCGGTAACAACCGCCGCCAAATCACCGATGAATGGCGCAACTACGTCATTCCACACGACAAACGCATCGCCGAAATGACGGGCCAGCCGTTCGGCGAAGCCTATTTCAACGGCCTGCTGCGCGACACCACGGCGGTGATGGATTCCGAACCGCCGATCACCGCTATCCTGGCGGCGGAAAAGCTGGCGGGACGCGGGCTGGACATGCTGCACCGCATTCAGCAGGCGCACTATCAGGAAGGCCGGCGCATCGCCGATACACCGGTGCTGGAAGCGTTGGCGAAAGAGCTGGGGTTGCCTTCGGCGGCGTTTATCGCCGAAATGCGTTTCAACAGCGGTGCGCCGACCGCGCAACACATCGCGGAAAGCCGGGCGCTGCTGGCCAAAGTGCAAGGCCAGGGCTTCCCGACCTTTGCGCTGCAGGATAGTGATGGCCGCCTGCATCTGCTGCCGGCCGGCAATTATCTGGGCAATGTGGAAGCCTGGAAGAACCTGCTGGGCGCCGCCGCGCTGGCATAACCCTGCTCGCCCCGATCGTCGGGGCGGGTCATTCTACCCGCACGAACCGCCCTTCCGCCCGCACGTTGTGACCGAACCCGCAATCGCCCCGCGTGTGCATTTCCAACGCTTGCTCGCCAAACTCCATCGTCACGTCGCAGACCTGCGCGCTTTCCGCTTCATGCTGGTGGTAGACAGCCTTGCCGTGTTCGATCGGCAGCTCGGCGGAGAAGTCCCCCATGTTCGGCCCGTAATACAGCCCCATCTGCGGCATGGCGTAGCCGGAGAAATCGATCAACCAGCGCTCGCCCTGCGGCTTCACCGCCACTTCGCTCCACACGCCTCGCCCGGCGTATTGCCAGTACACGCCGCCCGGCCCCTGCGGCTGCGGCCGCTGCGCCAGCCGTTGGCGCAACAGGCTCAGGTTGTGCTGCGATTTGTCATCGTGCGGCGCCAGCGCCAGATAGGCCTGCGCCTTGAGCAATTCGCCGGCGTGCATCAGCGACAGCGCCACGTTGTTGTAAGCCGTGGCGACCGCCTGCTCGCTCAGGCCGCAAAACTCGCTCCAGGCCGCCTGATCGCGAAAGATGTCGGCGGCTTTGGCGTAATCTTGCCGCTGATAGGCCTTTTTTCCCAGTTCGGCGTAGCTCGCCACCTTTTGGCAATCGGCGGCGATGTCCGGCTCGTCAATGTGCGCCCAGGCCCGGGCGCTGGCGAAGACGCCGCAGGTCAGCAACAGGGGAAACCAAGCCTTCATCGTTTATCCTTTCTGCAAAAATTCGGCGCCAGTATAACCGCCCGGCGCCGGAGTGTATGCCGCAATTGCGCCCGCCAGCGTGCCGCTGGCGATTCAGCCGCCTTATTTCAAACGGTTAGCGGAGTCAAAACTGCTTACAGTCGCGGTTTGTTTGTTACCGGCCCGCAGCCCATGCTGAACAAAATACCGCAATTATCGAGCCGTTATGAACGCAACCCCCTTGCAGAAACACGCCGTGTGGCAGCTGATCAAACCCTTTTGGGTGTCTGAGGAGCGATGGCGCGCCTGGATGATGCTGATCGCCATCGTCATCCTGTCGCTCGGTCTGGTCTATATCAGCGTGCAGATCAACCAGTGGAACCAGGTGTTCTACGATGCGCTGCAGAACAAAAACTACCCGGTATTCAAGGCACAGCTGTGGCGATTTACCTATTTGGCGCTGATCTTCATCGTGCTGGCGGTCTACAAGATCTACCTGACTCAGGGGCTGCAGATGCGCTGGCGGCGCTGGATGACGGAAAAGTTCATGGGGAAATGGCTGGCGCACCAGGCGTATTATCACACCGAGCAGCAGCAGATCGTCGATAACCCCGATCAGCGTATCGCCGAAGATCTCAACGTATTGACCCAATATACCCTGTCGCTGTCGCTCGGGCTGCTCTCCAGCCTGGTGACGCTGTTTTCCTTTATCGACATCTTGTGGCACGTCAGCGGGCCGATGACCTTCGCGCTCGGCCAGCACGCCATCACGCTGCCCGGTTATATGGTGTGGTTCGCGCTGCTGTATGCGGTGCTGGGATCGCTGCTGATCTGGTGGGTCGGCAAACCGCTGGTCATGCTGGGCTTCAATCAGGAACGGTACGAGGCGAACTTCCGTTTCGGCCTGATCCGCATCCGCGAAAACAACGACGCCATCGCGCTGTACCACGGCGAACCTCGCGAGGCACAGCAGCTGGGCGATCGTTTCGACACCATTCGCAACAACTGGTGGGCAATTATGCGCATCACCCGGCGGCTGAACATCGCCACCAACTTCTACAGCCAGTTCGCCATCGTGTTTCCCCTGCTGGTGGCGGCGCCACGCTACTTCTCCGGCGCCATTCAGATGGGCGGCCTGATGCAAATCTCCTCGGCCTTCGGTCAGGTGCAGGGTGCGCTGTCGTGGTTTATCGACGCCTTCAGCGATCTGGCGACCTGGAAAGCCTGCGTCAACCGTCTGGCCGGCTTCAACGCCGCCGTCGATCAGGTGCATCATCAGCCGCGCGGCATTCAGCTGCGGGAAGACGCCGCCCATCCGTTGACGCTGAGCAACCTCAGCCTGCACTTGCCCGACGGCCAGCCGCTGCTGGCCGGCGCCGAGATGACGCTGCAACGCGGCGATCGCCTGCTGATTGTCGGCCCTTCCGGCTGTGGCAAGTCAACGCTGCTGCGGGCCATCGCCGGTATCTGGCCTTATGGCGCGGGCGTCATCGGGCTGCCGGCCAACGCCAACACGCTGTTCCTGCCGCAGCGCAGCTACATTCCGATCGGCACGCTGCGCGAAGCGTTGAGCTACCCGAGCCAGGCGACACAATACAGCGACGCGCAGCTGATGCGGGTGCTGGAAAATTGCCGCCTGAAACATCTGCAGCGCTGGCTGGATACCGCCGCCAACTGGAGCCATCGCCTGTCGCCGGGTGAGCAACAGCGGCTGGCGTTCGCCCGCGCCCTGTTGATTCGCCCGAGCATCCTGTTCCTCGACGAGGCCACCAGCGCGCTGGACGACGAAACCGAACAGTTGATGTACTGCCTGCTGGTGGATGAACTGCCGGACGTGACGCTGATCAGCGTGGCGCATCGCAACAGCGTGGCGAAGTACCACCAGACCTGTTGGCGCTTCAGCCGCAGCGAAGATCAACCGGCGCGCCTGGCGCTGAGCCCGCTGCCGGTATAACCCGCAGACCGACGGCGTTCGTTCAGATGCCGTCGGTTTGCACGTCTTCGCATTTCACCCGGCGACGCTCATGCCACAGGCTGGTCAGGCCGCGTTTACCGCACGCCAGCGCCACCTCGCGAAATTCATCCAGGTTCAGTCCATCGCGCTCCAGCATCATTTCCGCCGCCAGCTGCATATTGACGCCGGTGAGCACTTCACAATCGCCCTGCGCATCCGCCAGCTCGCAGGCGCTGCGAAACGGCGAACCACCGAGCATATCGGTCAGGAACACCACGCCGTCCGGCTGCGCCACCGCCGCCAGCGCCGAGCGTAGGGCGTCGTTGAGCTGCGCGGTACTCATCTGTTCGGGGAAATCGACCGCCGCGCAGTGCGGCTGCGGCCCCACCACCTGTTCCACCGCCTGCAACAGCCCGGTGGCAAAGCCGCCGTGGCCGGTAATCACAATGCCTGGCATAGCCCGCTCCTCACAGAATACCGATAAATTTGCCCGCCACGCCGATGACTACGGTGACGCCAATCAGCTTCACCGGCGAGAATCCGCGCTTCATCAGGAAGAAAATGAGCAGCGTGAAACACAGCGGCAACAAGTTGGGCATCAGCTTGTCCAGCACGTCGGTCTGCAGCGCCACGCTGGCCTTGCCGGCATGCATCACCAGCGGCGTGGACAGATGCACATACGAGGCCACCAGCGCGCCAATCACCGTCATGCCGACAATGGAAGCGGCGTGAGAAATACGCCGGGTATGGGTCTTCAACAGCGCCAGCGCGCTGGTGCCGGCCTGATAGCCGTAGTGCGCCAGCCCGAAGCGCAGGCCGAAGTGGAACAGGTTAAACAGCAGCAGGAAGACGATCGGCCCGAACAGGCTGCCCTCCAATGCCAGCGAAGCGCCTATACCGGCGCAGATCGGCAGCAGCGTCAACCAAAACAGCGCGTCGCCGATACCGCCGAGCGGCCCCATCAGCGCCACTTTCACTGCGCGAATGGTGGAGATCTTCTCCTTGTTCTGCTCCATCGCCAACACCAAACCGGACAGGAAGGTGACGTCGAACGGGTGCACGTTGATAAATTCCATGTGCATCTTCATCGAGTTGGCCAGATCCTGCGGGTTGCGGTGGATCTTGCGCAGCGCGGGGATCAGCTGATACAGCCAGCCGCCCGCCTGCATGCGCTCGTAGTTGAACGACGCCTGCAACAGCAGCGAACGCCAGGCCATGCGGTTAATGTCGCCGCGCGTCAGCGCTTCGGCGGGCCGGCTGTCCAGATAGTCGTCCTGCTCCACCTGGCTGGTGGCCAGCGCCTGCGCCATACGCTGCTCGGCCTTTTGCGCCAGCAGATCGTCGGAATCGTTAAATGCCATCTTCGGCGTCCTCCTGCGGAGCGAGCCGGGCCGTCGCCTCTGCCGCGCCGCGTTGCGTGTTGAAGAAGTCGATCAGAGCGATCGCCAGAGCCCCCAGCGCCACCGCCAGGATCGGCAGCTTGAGAAACGTGACCGAGATGAAACCGAGGATAAAATAGGCCACGTAGGTTTTTTTCATCATCACCTTCATCAGCAGCGAGAAACCGATCGCCGGCATCATGCCGCCCGCCACCGCCAGCCCGTCCAGCAGCCAGCCCGGCGCTTTCTGCACCATGGCGCTGGCCGCATCGGCGCCGAAGTAAATCGGCAGGAACGCCACCACGAAATAGAAGATGAACAGAATGCCGATGCCGAGATAGTTCACCCGTTCGATGCCGCGCCAGTTCAGCGCTTTCACCATGCGATCGCAGCGGTGCATCATCGGCGAGAACAGTGTAAACAGCAGCGTGATGCAGCCCTGCACCGCGATCGAGAAAGGCACCGCCACGCCGATCGCCACTTTAGGATCGGCTTTGGTCAGAATGGCGAATGCAGTGCCGATCACCCCGCCGATCACCACGTTCGGCGGTTGGGCGCCCGCCAGCGGCACCATCCCCATCCACACCAGCTCCAGCGTGCCGCCCACCAGCAACCCGGTATAGACATCGCCCAAAATCAGCCCCACCAGCGGCCCCATCACTACCGGCCGGTGGAAGTGGGTCAGACCGTCGAACAGGTCAACACCCGCCAACCCCGCCAACAGCGCAATCAATAACGCATCCGTCAACATGCTTTCCCCCTGGCTCAAAAGAGCAGTTTGCCGATCGCCTCGCCCGCTTCATCAGGCACCCGACGCACTTCGCACTCCACGCCCAGTTCAGCCAGCGCGCGGAACGCGGCCACGTCGCCGCCGTCCAGCGACACCGTTTTGTGCACCTGCCGCTTTCCCTCGGCGAAGTGCATATTGCCGACGTTGACGAAACGGATCGGCACCCCGCCGCGCACCAGCGTCAACACGTCCTGCGGCGTTTTGCACACCAGAAAGATCTTCTGCCGATCCGCCGCCTTGTGGATCACGTCAATGGTTTTCTGCAGCGTGAAATAACGAGTCTGCACCCCTTCCGCCACCACCATGTCCATCAGGTTCTGCTGCACCGGATCGGCGGCGGCCTCGTCGTTGGCCACCACCACCAGGTTGGCACCAAGGGTGTTGGTCCAGGTCACGCCCACCTGGCCATGTACCAGGCGATTATCGATGCGGGTCATTAAAATGTTCGGCATATCAGCGGCCCTCCGGATAGCAGGCGGCGTGGTAATCGTCGAGCACCTGCGTCACTTTGTGCAGCACCCACTCCTGCGGATCGGCGCTCAATTCGCCGGCGTTCAGCGCCCGCGCCTGCTCCGGCAGGTACTGGCTGAGCAGCGCCAGCGGCACCGGGCTGCGCCGCAGGTTGTCCAGCAAACCGTCGACCGCCTGCTGCACCTGCGGCTGCGGCCAGTAGTAACGCACCCGATCGCTCAGGCTGTAGTGGCGATCGAGGTACTGTTGGTGCGGCGTGCCGTGGTAATAGCGGCTCCACTGCTGCGGCTGCTCGCGCATCACCTGTTCCAGCGTGGCGCACAGCTGCGCCGACTGGCGTTCCCCCAGCCATTCGCGCTCGATGCGATCGAGAGCGAACAGCGCTTCGCGCAGCGCAAAGGTCAGCGCCGGCCCCACCTTCAGAATGGCGAAATGATCGCGCACCAGCTGGCGATAGGCCTGCGGCGGTTGGTAGTCCGTGGAGTGCGCTTCATAGATCATGCCCGGCTGCCGTTCGATGAAATGGCTCAGTGCGTCGGCGCGCTGCGGCTGGTAACGTTCGACGCTGTGGTGATCGAACTCGACGCCCGGCTGCACCACCAGCGCGATGGTTCGCTGCCAGGCATCGTTCAGCTCGGCCTTTTGCCAGGCGATACGGTGTGTTTCCAGGGTTTGCGCCACCGCCTGCGGCGTGGTGACCTGCAGGCCCGCCAACGCCTCCTGCGCGCCGCCCGGCACCGGCACCTCGGTGCCGATCACATAGACCGGCGCTTCGCCGCCGCTCTGCGCCCAGGCGCGTTCCGCTACCGCGCACAAACGCGCCGCCCGCTCGGCGACCGCCGCATCTCCCAGGGGCGAGGGATCATCGGCGCACGACATGGAACAATCGAGGTGAATTTTGCGAAATCCGGCGCGAACGTAATCGTCGATCAAGGTTTCCGCCAGCGTCATCGCTTCCTGAGCCGGACGATCTTGCCAGGCGTTGGGCCCCAGATGGTCGCCGCCCAGCCACACGCGCTCGCGCGCCAGGCCAACCTCATCCGCCAGACGCCAGAGCGCATCGCGGAACTGGGCCGCCGTTTGGCCGGTATAGCCGCCGAACTGATTGACCTGGTTGGAGGTCGCCTCCACCAATACCGGCGTGCCGCGGCTTTTAGCCTGCCGCAGCGCGGCCTTCAGAACCCAGGGATGGGCGGAACAGACGGAAAAAATCCCGACCGGCATACCGGCCTTGTGCTGCTCGACAAGCTGTAACAACTGCTGCATGAAGCCCCCATGCAGGCGCCGTGCTACCGATCGGCGATGATGACCTCAACGCCCAGCTCGGTTAACGCCCGCTCGTAATCGTCCGGAAGACGGCTGTCGGTGATCAGCCGATGGATTTGTCCGGCTTCGCGAATCATGCAAAAGCTCTTGCGACCGAATTTGCTGGCATCCGCCACCGCGATAATCTCGCGCGCCACCTCGCACATTACGCGATTGAGGTGCGCCTCACCGGGGTGAGGCGTGGTGATGCCGGCGCTCAGATCGAACCCGTCGACGCCCAAAAACAGTTTGTCGAAGCGGTACTGACGCAATTGCTGCTCGGCAGCCGGACCGTAGAGCGAGTAAGAGTTGCGGCGCACGCTGCCCCCCAGCACCATGACCTCCACCCCGTCGTTTCCCGAAAGCTCGTAGGCAATGTTCAGCGCATTGGTCATCACCACCAGATCGCGCCGTCCCTTCAGAAACGGCACGATCTGCGCGGTGGTTGAACCGGAATCGAGGATCAGCGCATCGCCGTCGCGCACATAGCCGGCCGCCGCGTTGGCGATCAGCGTTTTGACGTCGCGATTCAACCGCCCTTTGTCCCGCAGCGGCCGATCGAAAGCGAATTGCTGATTGAGCATCGCGCCGCCGTAAGCGCGCAGCGCACACCCTTTTCGTTCCAGAAAGCGCAGATCGTTGCGGATCGTCACCGTGGATACCGCAAACTGTTTGCTGAGCTGCTCCACGCGCACGCTGCCGTGTTCGCATAACAGATCGATAATGTGTTCACGTCGCTTTGCGGTATTCACTGGCATGAGCTGCGGTCCTCAGGTTTCCGGCATCGCCGGGGAGAAGATGGCTTTCGCTCTACTGCGCTGGCATTACAGCAAAGCGAAAGCAATGAAATTGTGATCGGGCTTACAGCCCCGTTTTAGCAAAAAAACCGCCAAAAAACCTTTCGAATCGAAACGGATCGAAAAGCCTAAAAGCGGAAGGGGGAAAAAGTGAAATGCCATGACGGGCGATAACCCCCGGAGCGCTGAGGCGTGGGCTGCACGGAAAGCGAAAGCGGCGCATGGTGCGCCCCGCGCCATGACTTTTAGTTCACTCAGTGACCAGGATCACATAATGGCAATTATCCGTCGGCCGGCGGGGATTAACCGCCACCATCCCGCCGGGCCGTCCCCTTGTCAGCACGAGACATCTTCCCTACACTGGCGAACGGATACCGTCGATTTTCGGTACGTAAGCGTTAACGTCAATCAACGCATCACGCCATGCAGCACTGATTGACTGCATGCCCTGGTGCGAGGAACCCATGCCGCAACCCGCTTCACCCCCAGCGTCCACCGCGACCCCGCGTCGCCGGTTACACCGCCCTATTCTGCTGATCGTCGGCATTATGCTGATCGCGGCCAATTTGCGCGCCGCCCTGACCAGCGTCGGCCCGCTGCTGGAGCAGATCCAGCAACAGCTGGCGTTGTCCGCCACCGCCGCCGGCCTGATCAATTCGCTGCCGCTGATCCTGTTCGCCATCCTCTCGCCATTGACCCCGGCGCTGGCGAAACGCCTCGGTATCGAGCGCACCCTGGGCCTCGCCCTCGCGCTGCTGATCTGCGGCATCGCCCTGCGCTCCCTGCCGCAAGACGTCATGCTATGGCCGGGCAGCATCCTGATCGGCGCCGCCATCGCCTTCGCCAACGTGGTGCTGCCAACGCTGGTGAAAAGAGATTTCCCACATCGCGCCGCCGCGATGATCGCCGCCTATGCGGCGGTGATGTCGCTGGTTGCCGCCATCGCTTCCGGTTTAGCCGTGCCACTGGCTTCGCTGGCCGACCTTGGCTGGCGGTTCTCCTTGTTATGCTGGGGCTTGCCTGCGCTGTTGGCGCTGCTGGTGTGGTTGCCGCAGCTGCGGCGCTCCGCCACACCCGCCACTAAAGGGCCGCAGCCGACGGATCCGCAACGCTATCGCTCTCCCTGGGGCAGCGCGCTGGGTTGGCAAGTGGCGATGTTCATGGGGCTGCAATCGATCGCCTTCTACACCATCATCGGCTGGTTCAGCGCTTTTGCCGCCAGCCACGGCACCTCCGCTCAGCAGGCGGGTTTCGAACTGTTCGTTTACCAGGTGGTGGCGATCGTCGCCAACTTTGTCATGGTGGTGATTTTGCCGCGGGCGCGCGATCAGCGAGCGATAGCGTTGGGCAGTTCGCTGCTGATCTTCATCGGCGTCGGGGGATTATTGGTGCAACCCGCCAGTTCACTGGTGTGGCTGACGTTTGCCGGGTTGGGGGCGGGGAGTTCGCTGGTGCTGGCGCTGTCGTTCTTTGGATTGCGCAGTCAGCATCATCATCAGGCGACGCTGCTGTCGGGTATGGCGCAATCCGTCGGTTATCTGTTGGCGGCGCTGGGGCCCACCCTATTCGGCCTGCTGCACGATCTGACGGAAGGCTGGCGCTTGCCGTTGATCGCCCTGCTGGGCCTGACCGTCTTGCAAATGCTGTTCGGCGCGCTGGCCGGCCGCAGCCGCGTGATCGGCTAACGCCGCTGGGCGATGGGGTCGCGCCTGCTCAGAGTCGGCATCCTGCCACAATTCTTCAATAAAGGCCCACTGCTCATCGCTAAGCTCCCATGACGGCGGAATTTTGGACTGTGCGCGACGCTCAGCGCCCTCACGGTTTTTAGCCTGCTTTTTGTTCACGAATCGCCTTCCTGCTTAACCTGCTAACTCAGTAACCAGTAAATCACGGCGACGGTTAACAGCCAGAACAGCCCGCTACCGATAAACACACACAGCCATGCTCTACGTTTGATATCCGATCCATCCTTGCTCACCACAGCGCCCTCAACTAATAGATTAAACCATTCAAATAACAATTATTGATCTGTTTTAACGATCGATAAAGTCATTTTTTCCTATGGAAATTTAAAAAATAGCTGATAACCATAGACCTGCATCACCGCCTCAGTAAGAACGGCACCGTGGATATCACTGTTATCGGCAGGCGATAACTTGAATTGATAGGCGAACGAACGTGCAATGTGCCATACCTTGAAAGGTCAAAATTAAACCACTGGTAAATAATTCAACTATCAATTATTTGACTGGTCATAAGCCAAATCGGCAACAGACAGCGCTGAAGGCGGGGGATAAAATGAAGCGACGCACTGGGATCATACGGAGAGAAGCACCGGCCCGCGTTGGTCTCGCTCGGGCCGGCGCGAGTTAACCGATTCTGCTGACGGAATCCCGGCTGGCGTGTTCACGCTCGCTGCCGGTCAGCTCACGTAAATGACCCGAGCGCATCTCAAGCAGCCGATCGGCATGTTCGAAATAGTGATCGTCATGGCTGATGGCAAACACCGTTTTGCCCAGCGCGCGCAGTTCTGGCAACAGCTCGCGATAGAAAATGCGCCGGAATTGCGGATCCTGATCCGCGGCCCATTCATCCAACAGCAAGATATCGCGCTGTTCCGCCACGGCCAGCAGCAAAGCCAGACGCTTGCGCTGCCCCTGCGACAGTTGCGGGTTGGTCACCCTGGCGCCGTCGAACTGCAGCTTGCTTTTCATATTCAACCGCTCGAGCCAGCCGGCGACCAGTTCCGCATCGGGTTCGCCGCCTTCCGGCCCTTGCAAACGATCGAACTGATGAAAATCGGTGAAAATCGCCGAAAACAGCCGACGATAGTCCGGCATATCCGCCGCGCTCTGCGCGACGCCATCCAGAACGATGTGCCCGCTCACCGGCCGGTACAACCCGGTCAACAGCATCGCCAGCGTTGACTTGCCGCTGCCGTTGCCGCCGATCAAAAAGATCAGCTCGCCACGCCGCAGCGTCAGATTAAGCGGCCCGACGGCAAAACCGGGCTGTTGCTCCGTATCGGCATAGTGAAAAACCACGTCGCGCAGCTCCAGCGTCTGCCAGGAACGGCCGACGGCGGCAGGGAACGCCGGTTGGTACTCGGCCAGGCGCAGCGTCTTCAGCTTGTTGAAAGCGACTTCGGCGCTGACCAGCGTCGGAAACGCCCCGACCGCCTGCAGTAATGGCGTGCGCAAGAACAGCAGCGTCAGGGAATACGTGGCGGCCACCGCCGAGTTCGCCCATCCCAGGCTGTTAGCCATAAAGAACACCAGTCCGATCGCCCCCAACATCATGATATTTGACCAGTTGAGCGCACTCAGATGGAAGGTATCGGCGCGAATGATATGGTGGCGGTAAGCTTGCGCATCGGGTTGATAGGTCTGTTCGTACAGCGCCTGCGCTCGCTTGCGGTTTAACGTCAGTTCCTTGCGACCGTCAATCACCGATTCGTAATGATGATAGAGGCGCTCTTCCGACTCGCGCAAACTGGCCATATGGCGATAAACCCGCGAGACCAGGCAACCGCTGCCCACCACGGTGACCGCGACCCACACCGCCGTCACCGCCAGCATTTTCGGTGATAGCCACCCCAGATAGGCCGCCGATCCCAGAGTTAAAATCACCCCTTGCACCAGTTCGGGCAAGCGCACGAAGGCGACGGTGATATTGCGGACATCGCTGGAGAGACTGGCCAACAATGAGGCGCTGCCTAACTGTTCAAGGCGTTCAATATCGGTATCCAGGATGCGCTTCACTAACTGCCCGCGCAGGCGGTAGACGAAGTAATGGCCCAATGTCGTCAGCGCCAATTGCGATCCCAGCGTGACCGCCATCAGCAATGCCAGCAGAGCGAGAAACATCGGCAGCACAGCCAATGCATCGCCGCCGGCGTCCATCAGGTATTGATTGATAAACGCAATGATACCGATACCCAAGCCGGCGCTGGTCATGGTCAATGCCATAACCGCCAGAAATGGCCAACGATACTGGTGATAAACCACCCGTAGCAGTTCCATGAAAAAACCTCTGAAGTCGCGATCTGGCAGGCATTGTAAGCGGCGCGAGAATGAGATCAAGACGAATTCTCATTGCTCGCGCAGCCTCTGAATTCGACGCCAAGGGCATTTTGATGATTGCTTATTGAAACGAGAGACTTACACTGGCGCCACTTGCCGCTGAAGGGAACAGCCGATTATGCTCGCCACTCACGAATACGCCAACGACCTGATTCTGTTTGCCCTGATTGTCGACTGCGGCTCGTTCAGCAAGGCCGCGGAGAGCGCCGGCATCACCAGCTCGGTGGTCAGCAAACGCATCGGGCGGCTGGAAAAATCGCTGGGTGCCCGCCTGCTGTACCGCACCACCCGCAGCCTGACGCTGACCGAAAGCGGCCAGGCGCTCTACCAGCAGGCCAAAGAGATCGGCGCCAAAGTGCAGGAGGCGCTGTACGCCGTCAGCGAAAAGAGCGAAGAGTTGACCGGCACCATCCGTATGTCGGTGCCGACCATTTCGGGCGAGCTGTTGCTGAGCGAAAGCGTGGCGGAATTTTGCGCCCAGCATCCCAGCCTGAAGGTCGAAATGCGGCTGGAAAACCGCTTCGTCGATCTGGTGGAAGAAGGCATCGATCTGGCGATCCGTACCGGCACCATGCCGGATTCCAGCCTGATTGCCCGGCCGATCTTCGATTCCCGCTGGGTGATCGTCTGCTCACCGGGCTACCTGGAAAGCCACCCGGAACCGCGCAGCGCCGACGATCTGCTGAGCCACAACTGCCTGACCTACACCTACCAGGAGAGCGGCACCGCCAACTGGCTGATGAAGCGGCCGGGGCGCAACGACATCTACGAGCTGCAGGTTAACGGCAACCTGTCGGCCAACAATGCGCGGGCGATCCGCAAAGCGGTGATCGGCGGCCACGGCATCGCCATGGTGCCGCGATGCATGGTGTATGAAGATTTGCAGGACGGTAAACTGATGGAGATCCTGGCCGGCCACTGCGGCAAAGTGCTGGGCATTTACGCCGTTTATCCTTACACCCGCAATCTGCCGTTAAAAACCCGTCTGCTGATCGAACATATCATCGGTTCCTACCAAAATATCAGCCATTATTTTTGAGTTCCCTGCTCTGATTATTTCCCTGCGGCCGTAAAAAGACGCGGGGATTACCGCATTTTTGGACATGAACTATTGAACATTACCGCTTAATTAATGTGAACTCACGCATTCATCACACAAAATTACTTCCTATCAAACTGATTTTAAAGCAGTTAATTTAACGCCTCCTGCCGGCCAGTTTCCCACCGCCGGCGCCGTTCGCCGATGTTAAAAAATTACCGCATGGCATCGTCGCCAACGTTGTGATTAGAATGAAAATGTTGCGGTAATTAACCTTTCAGCTACATATCTCTGCCCATAAAAATAATAACCCTGAGGATCTTATGCCCCTGCTTTTCAGTATTGCGCCCATCGTCCTGCTGATTTGGATGATGACCAAAAGGAATGGCGTGCCCTCTTACCTCGCCCTGCCGCTGACGGCCGCCGTGGTGTATGTCGTACAGCTCCTATGGTTCGATGCCTCGCTGCGGCTGCTGCATGCCAATATCATCACCGCGCTGGTGTCGACGCTGACGCCGATCACCATCATTGCCGGCGCCATCCTGCTCAACAAACTGATGCAGGTAAGCGGCGCGGAAAACGTGGTGCGCCGCTGGCTGGAAACCATCAGCCCCAATCCCGTGGCCCAACTGATGATTATCGGCTGGGCGTTCGCCTTTATGATCGAGGGCGCCAGCGGCTTCGGCACCCCGGCCGCCATCGCCGCGCCGATTCTGATCGGGCTGGGCTTCAACCCGCTGCGCGTCGCCCTGCTGACGCTGGTGATGAACTCGGTACCGGTTTCCTTCGGCGCCGTGGGCACCCCTACCTGGTTCGGCTTTGCCAATCTCGGCCTGTCGGACGCCAGCCTGCTGGAGATCGGCCGGCAAACCGCGCTGATCCACTTCGTCGCCGGCTTCGTCATTCCTCTGCTGGCGCTGCGCTTTATCGTTTCCTGGCGGGATATCCGCCGCAACCTGCCGTTTATCCTGCTCAGCGTGCTGAGCTGCACTGTGCCCTATCTGTTGCTGGCCCAGGTGAACTATGAGTTCCCGGCGCTGGTCGGCGGTGCAATCGGCCTGGCGCTCTCGGTGCTGCTGGCGCGCGGCGGAATCGGCCTCGCCCGCGGCGACAAACCGCAGAGCGCCGGGCAGGCGGTGCCGTTCATGCAGGTGGTCAAGGCCATGACCCCGACCCTGCTGCTGATTGCTATTCTGATAGTGACGCGCGTCCACCAGCTGGGCCTCAAAGCGCTGCTCAACAACACCGCGCTGCTGTGGCGGGAAAACCTCGGCTGGCTCGGAGAGCTGCGCATCAGCCGGGCGCTGATCGTCGAACTGCAGCAGGTGCTGGGCACCTCCGCCGCCGCCGGCTACAAAACGCTGTATGTCCCGGCGCTGATCCCGTTCCTGTTGGTGGTGCTGCTGTGCATTCCGTTGTTCCGTCTGAATGGCGGCCAGGTGCGGCAAATGTTCAGCGAAACCGGCGGGCGCATCGCGCGGCCCTTTATCGCCCTGTTCGGCGCGCTGGTGATGGTCAACCTGATGATGCAGGGCGGCGACAACGCGCCGGTGATCCTGATCGGTAAAGCGCTGGCAGCGCTGACCGGCGGCAGCTGGCTGCTGTTCTCGTCGTTCCTCGGCGCGCTGGGCTCGTTCTTCTCCGGCTCCAATACCGTTTCGAACCTGACGTTCGGCGGTATTCAGCAGTCGATCGCCCAGAGCAGCGGCCTCGACGTCAACCTGACGCTGGCCTTGCAGTCCGTCGGCGGCGCCATGGGCAACATGGTGTGCCTGAACAACATTATCGCGGTCTGTTCGATCCTCGGGATCGGCAACGCCGAAGGCAAAATCATCAGAAAGACCGTACTGCCGATGCTGGCGTACGGCGGGATTGCGGCCGGTATGGCGGCGATCCTCACGCTCTGACCGACAACTCGTTATCGCAAGCAAGACAAGAAGGTAAACACTATGATCATCTCAGCGTCAACCGACTACCGGGCCGCCGCCCAGGCCAAACTGCCGCCGTTTCTGTTTCACTACATCGACGGCGGGGCCTACGCGGAGCATACGCTGAAGCGCAATACCGCGGATCTGGCCGATATTGCCTTGCGCCAGCGCGTGCTGCGCAATATGTCCGAACTCAGCCTGGAGACCACGCTGTTCGGCGAGCAGCTGGCGATGCCGGTGGCGCTGGGGCCGGTGGGGCTGACCGGCATGTACGCCCGCCGCGGCGAAGTGCAGGCCGCGCGCGCTGCGGCCAAAAAAGGCATTCCGTTCACGTTGTCCACCGTGTCGGTCTGCCCGATCGAAGAGGTGGCGCCGGCGATCGATCGGCCGATGTGGTTCCAGCTCTACGTGCTGAAAGATCGCGGCTTTATGCGCAACGCGCTGGAGCGCGCCAAGGCCGCCGGCGTGAAAACGCTGGTGTTCACCGTCGACATGCCGGTGCCGGGCGCCCGTTATCGCGACGCCCATTCGGGGATGAGTGGCCCTAACGCCGCCCTGCGCCGCGTGCTGCAGGCGTTTACCCATCCGCAGTGGGCCTGGGATGTCGGCCTGTTCGGCAAGCCGCACGATCTGGGCAACGTCTCGGCCTACCGCGGCAAACCGACCAGCCTGGAAGACTACATCGGCTGGCTGGGCGCCAACTTCGATCCGTCGATTTCCTGGAAAGATCTGGAGTGGATCCGCGAATTCTGGGACGGCCCGATGATCATCAAAGGCATTCTTGATCCGGAAGACGCCAAAGACGCGGTGCGCTTCGGCGCCGACGGCATCATCGTCTCCAACCACGGCGGCCGCCAACTGGACGGCGTGCTGTCGACCGCGCGCGCCATGCCGGCGATCGCCGACGCGGTGAAAGGCGACATCACTCTGCTGGCCGACTCCGGCATCCGCAGCGGCCTGGACGTGGTGCGCATGATCGCGCTGGGCGCCGACAGCGTGCTGCTGGGGCGCGCCTTCGTCTATGCACTGGCGGCGGCCGGCGAAGCCGGGGTGGCTAACTTGCTGGATCTGATCGACAAAGAGATGCGCGTCGCCATGACGCTCACCGGCGCGAAAACCATTGCGGAGATCAACGCCGGATCGCTGGTCAGAAACGCCTGAATCAAAGCGGCTGTACCCCTTCCGGGTAGGCGTTGTAGCTCATCTTGCTGATGAACGCCCCGGCCGGTGACACCAACACCCGGCCGGCGGCGTCCAACCCGAGGAAGGTGCCGGTGCAGCGCCCGGAGACAAAGTCGAAGAAGAACACCGAGCACACCGGGATAATCTTTTCCCGGAAGGTGAACAGGAACATCTCGTCCTCAAACTTGTAGTAAGTGGCGTAGTCCATGTCGCCGTGGCCGAATTGTTCGCCGCGCAGGTTTTGCCAGGCGTAGCGCTCGGTGTTGACGTAGAAGTGTTCGTAATAGTGGTTGGGGCTGTAGACATTCAGCGTGCGATAACCGATCAGCTCGCGGGTCAGATGCGGCGCGACGCCGCCCGGCGTGACGCCGGCAATCTGCCCAACGTGGAAGCTTTGCTTAAGGCGGGATCCCTTTTCCACCGTTTGCTCGGGCAGCAACGTGCTGCGCACCAGCAGCGCCCGGCCGCTGTCGCGGTTGAGCACCAGCGTCAGGCATTCGTTGCCCGGCGTCTGCAGCGGAATATTGAAGAAATAGCGCGCGGCGGAGGTTTGCACCTCTTCGTAAGCGTCCTCGCCGCTCTCCCCGCCCCAGGCCCACAGCACCCGCTGCCGATCGGCGCTGAAACGCAGCGTGATTTCCCCGCCGTCTTCAAAGGCGATCTGCAACGTTTTGCCGCGCCAGTCCTGAGTGCCCGGCAGCCGGTTGGTGTCGATGCCGCGCGCGAAATCGTCGTAATTCTTCCAGTCCGGTTCGGCATTTTGATTCAGTACGGATGGTTCTGCTGACATCTTCGCTCTCCTTGATTGAATGGGATGAAAACCGCCTCAGACATCGGCGACGCCCGCCGGTTTCACCGCTCGGCGGTTCACCACGGCAGGAGCAGTTTCATCGAGAAAACAACTTAGTACGCCGGCGCACACGGCGCCGGCGGCCGCCAGCCACATCACGCTGACCAGCCCGTAGCGATCGGCGATCAGCCCGGCGATAAACGGCGCCAGGCAGCCGCCAATCACCTCGCCAATCCCCATCACCAGCCCCAACGCGGTAGCGATGCGCGCCGGCGACACCGTTTCAGACGGGATGGTGGCCATAAACAGCGTGAAACAGCCAAGGCCGGTATAAGACAGGAACACCAGCACGCCCAGCAGCCACGGGTTATCGACGTAGCTCAAAAACAGCGGGCAGCACACCGCCAGCAGCGAAAAGAAGATCAGCGTCGGCTTGCGGCCGAAGCGATCGGAAATCGCCGGCACCGCCACGCCCCAGAACACCCAGGCGGCGCCGATGGCGCTCATGATGCCGCCCATCGTGCCTTCGCCGAAGCCGCGGTCGGTCACCAAAAAGTTGGGGGTGAAGGTAATGATGATCATGAACCAGGTGACGAACACACAGGAGATCAGAATGCACAGCGCCACGTTCTTGATTTTGAACAGCTCGCCGTAAGCACCTTTGTTCGCCCCCTTGTCGGCCGCCGGCGCGGCGCTGAAATCGGGATCCTTCTTGCCGTTCACATAGCGATAGATCAGCCACGCCAGAATGATGCCCGGCACGGCGGTCAGGTGAAACGCCATGCTCCAGCCCCACTTCTGCGCCAGATAGATGATCAGCGGCGGCGCGATAATACCGCCCAACAATCCCGGCGCCGCGCCCTGGATCAATCCCATGTTGAAACCGCGGCGCTGCGGCTGCGATTTTTCCACCATCAACGACTGTGCGATCGGCAATACCGGCCCTTCGGCGATCCCCATCAACGCCCGGAAGATCAATAGCATGGCAAAGCCGCTGACCAACCCCGACAGCGCGGAGAACAGCGAAAACACCAGGATCGACAGGATCAGCATCGGTTTACGGATATTAAAACGATCGGCTATCGCCCCCAGCCCGGCGCCAGACAGCGCCCAGGTTAACGCCAGCACCGCCGACAGGGTGCCGAGATGCACGTTGCTGAGCTTGAGGTCGGCGGCAATCATCGGAAACAGAAACGAGATGGTCAGACGGTCGACAAACACGCAGCCGAAAACGAAAAATAAAATAATCAGCAACCGGTTCTCTTCACTTAATGCGCTGCGAGGCTCTGGCGATGTATTCATAGCGTCATTTGTCCATAAGTTAACTTATGAATGGCGACCCGCCATGGCATAAGTGTGTTAAGCGCTCGGCCAAGAGAGAAATTGGCCCTCCGTCACGACAACAACTCATTAACATGTTAATGACATAAAATTATCGCAAGCCGGCGGTCTGTCAACCGGCGCTTTCTTAGAGACGAATGAAGTTTTTGTTCGGTACTATTTTAAAATCGCATTATCACAAAAAGATATTTTACCTCTCTGTTTTTACAGACAATAAAATAATAACGGGTATTTTTCTTCGGTTAAAAACGCCTATTCCCACGCCATTTGCGAATAATCTCAACGATCACTCTTCAGGCTTATTAATTTTTTACCCGTATTGAATGAACGCTGGGGAATATTCAGTTTGAACTTTATCTATTGAATCATTTGGTTTTATTTTATTGCCGCACAACAAACTAACTCTTATGAGGGAAAGGCTATTGGCAGGGTTACATAATTTCATCTGGACAATAGCAAAAGCGCAGAGCGTGACGTAAATCACGGCAATCATGCCGTATCCTGCAAGGTAATTATGCTCGCAACAGCAATTATCTATTGCGATTAGGGCTGTTTATCTCAATTAATCGCCATGCAACACTTCGTGCCATCGTTCGACACCGCGCCGCAAGGCCTGAGACGGAGTGACACATGAGCATCGAAAGACTAACCCGGGAGCCGCTTTCCATCGGCATTGAGCTGCCGTTGGACAATGATTGGTCCACCAGCGGGCAGCTGAAACGCCAGCAGGACGGGCGGCCGTTCGGCGTGCCGGACATGAGTGAACACGCTGCGCGCATCAAGCTGGCCGATGAGCTCGGCTTTCGCGCCGCCTGGGTTCGCGACGTGCCGCTGTACGATCCTGACTTCGGCGACGCCGCGCAGGTGTTTGAGACCTTTACCTACCTCGGCTACCTGTCCAGCCTGACGCGTAATATTCTGCTGGGCACCGCTGCCGTGGTGCTGCCGCTGCGCCAGCCTTGGCTGGTGCGCAAAGCGGCTTCCACGCTGCAAACGCTGAGCGGCGATCGTCTGCTGCTCGGCGTCGCCAGCGGCGATCGCCCCGTGGAGTACCCGCTGTTCGGCGCCGATTACGCCGCGCGCGGTGAAAACTTCCGCACCAGCGTCGGCATTCTCAAAGGTGAAGCCGACAGCGCGCTACAGCCCGGATTGCGCCTGCTGCCGGCCACGCCGCCGCCGCCGCTGCTGGTCGCCGGGCTGGCGCAACAAACGCCCGAGTGGGTGGGCAAAAATATGGATGGCTGGCTGTCATATCCCGGCACGCCTGCGGACCACGTTTCGCGAGTCAAACTCTGGCGTAACGTAGCCGGTGACAAGCCCTACGTCAGCTTTATTCATCTCGACCTCACCGATAACGCCGACGCGCCGATTCAGCGCCATCGCTTCGGCATCAAGAGCGGCCGCAATGGATTGATTCAGGAACTGAGCGCCATGCGTGACGCCGGGGTCAACCACATCGGCCTGCATTTCCGCCGCAACCAGCGGCCGCTGAAAGAGACGATGCAGGAGATCGGTCAACTGGTGTTGCCGGAATTCCATCGCGCCTGACGCCCGCTTTAGCCCGCTATTCCGACCTGAGCGGGTCTTTGCCCCGTTACCGGGGCTTTTTTATTTCCGCCGCTGCTAGTTCATAACAACTCAGTCTAATCCCTGCGGCCAAACGGCGGCATGATGACGGGGAAACGAGCCACCATGAGGAATGAGCAATGACGGCAAAACTGACAGAAGCGGGCTTTTGGCGCAAAACCGCCGACTCTTCATCGCTGCGCGAGCCGCGCGTGCTGATCCGGGTCTACGTCGACGAAGGCGAGATTGACCGCGTCATTGCGTTTTACGAGCGGCTGCACGGCGTGGAAGCGGATATGCGTTTCGACTTTCCCGAACATCGGCTGGTGCTGGCGGCGGTGGGGCCGTTTCTGATCCTGGAAGGCTCGGAAGAAAGCCTGCGTCCTTTCCGCAGCACCGTCGGCACGTTGCTGGTCGATGACATTTATCCTTACCACCAGCGGCTGCTGGCCGCCGGGGCCGATATCTTCTTTGGCCCGGTGGAAGTGCCCACCGGCGCCTGTTTCAATGCGCGCCTGCCGGACGGCACGATTATCGAATACGTGCATCACCGGCCGCGCGCGGACGAATAAGCCGCCTCAAGGGAGCGCCGGCGTCATGGCGTAACCGCGCAGATCCTTGCGCAGGCTGACCATGTACAACACGATCACCGCCGAGAACGGCAGGCCGCACAGCACCACCGCGGTCTGCATCGCGCTGAAACTGCCGGCGTACAGCAACCCGGCGCAGATCAACGTGGTGACCGCCGCCCAAAATACCCGCAGCCAGGCCGGCGCGTCATCGTGGGCGGAACCGCCCTGGCAGGAGAGGTTCGCTATCATCAGCGTACCGGAATCAACCGGCGTCAGGAACAGCACGAAACTGATCACCACCACAAAACCGGCGGTCAGCTGGGTATAGGGCAGGTATTCGAACAGCTTGAACACCGCCATCGGCGGATCGCTTTGCGCCACCTGCCCGAGGATCGCCTGCCCGCCTTCCAACACCAGGCTGATGGCGGTATTGCCGAAGATCGACAGCCACGCCAGCGTGAAGCCCAGCGGGATCAGCAACACGCCGAAGATCAATTCACGAATGGTGCGCCCTTTGGAAATGCGCGCGATGAACAGCCCGACAAACGGCGCCCACGCCACCCACCAGGCCCAATAGAACAACGTCCAGGCGCCCTGCCACTGGCGCGCCTTGCCGTACAGATACATATCGAAGCTGCGGCTGACCAGCGAAGTGAGATAATCGCCGAGGTTCTGCAACATGCCGTTGAGCAGATTCAGCGTCGGGCCGGCCAGAAACACGAACAGCAGCAACAGGCACAGGAAGCCGACGTTGATGTTCGACAGCATCGCAATGCCCTTCTCGACGCCGGTGACCGCCGCCAGCGTGGCCACCACCATCATCACCACGATCAGCGCCAGCAGCACGCCGGTGCTTTGCGGAATATCGAACAGATAAAACAGCCCCGAGTTCACCAGCAGCGCGCCGATCCCCAGGTTGGTTACCATCGAAATCACCGTCACCAGAATGCCGAAGCTGTCCACCAGATGGCCGGCGCCGCCGTGGGTGCGCTCGCCGAAGATCGGGTATAACGCAGAGCGCAGCGCCAGCGGCAGGCCGCGGCAATAGGCGAAATAGGCCAGCGCGGTGGCGATCAGCGCATACAGCGCCCAGCCGTGCAGCCCCCAGTGCAAAAAGGTCAGCGCCATCGCCTGCCGCGCCGCCTGCACGGTGCCGCCGCTGCCTTCCGGTGGCGACAAAAAATGATCCAACGGCTCATAGGCGCCGTAGTACACCAGCGCAATGCCGATGCCCGATGAGAACAGCATCGCCACCCACGAGGGATAGCTGAACTGCGGCGGTTCGTCATCCTGGCTGAGGCGAATCTGACCGAAGCGCGACAGCGCCAGCCAGAAGACGAACACCATGCAGGCGACCATCAACAGCATGTAGTACCAACCGAACACGTCGGCGACCCAACTTTGCGCGACGTTCAACCACTGTTTGCTGGCTGCGGGAAACAGCACGACCAGCGATCCCAGCAGCAAGATCACCGCCGCCGAGCCGAAAAATACCGGGACATTCAATCTGACAGGTTCTTCGTCAAGCGATGGAGGAGTTTTTGTTGTCATTGGCAGGCTTCCATGATGCGAAAGACAGACGATTTAAATGCAACTTTTAATTAACATTCTATCGTCATTTATTTGACATTTTCGCAGCATATAGAGTATTGATTGACCGTTCAATCAATCAAATCCAAAGTGTGATTGGCCTATCAGTTGAGGAAAATATGTACCGAAGAGACATTCCGGAGCAGCGTAAGGAGCAGTTGATTAACGCCGCCTTCGAGACCATAAACGTCGTCGGGCTGGCCGGCGTCACCCTGTCTCAGGTCGCGAAAGAAGCCGGGCTGTCGACCGGCATCGTCAGCCACTATTTTGGCGATAAAGAGGGGTTGCTGAGCGCCACCATGCGCAAGATCCTGCGCGATCTGCGTGACGCGGTGGCCGAGTGCCGCGCGCAAGCGGCGAGCGACAGCCAATCGCAGCTGTGCGCCATCATTCAGGGCAACTTCCACCCCAGCCAAACCAACGCCGTGTCCATGCGCGCCTGGCTCGACTTCTGGGCCGCCAGCATGCATCAGCCGGTGTTGCGCCGCCTGCAGCGCGCCAACGATCGGCGGCTCTATTCCAATATTTGCAGCCAGTTCCGCCGCGAGCTGCCGCTGCAGCAGGCGCGCGACGCGGCGCGCGGGCTGGCGGCGATGATCGATGGGCTTTGGCTGCGCGGCAGCCTGGCCGGCGACGAGACCGACCTAAAGCGGGACTGCCGCATCGCCTGCGACTACGTGGCTCAGCGGCTCAACGCCGCTCAGCAGCAGGGGTGAACGTGAACGGCGGCTCCGTCAGTGCGGTTCCTGCTCTTCACTGTACTGGGTTTGCCACATGGCGGCGTAGCGGCCGTTCGCGGCCAGCAACGCCTCGTGCCCCCCGCGCTCGACGATCTCCCCCGCCTCCAGCACGATAATTTCATCGGCGTCCACCACGGTGGAGAGCCGATGAGCGATCACCAGCGTGGTGTGGTTGCGGCTCACCTCGCGCAGGTGCCCCTGGATTTCGCGCTCGGTCTGGGTATCCAACGCGCTGGTCGCCTCGTCAAACACCAGGATGGCCGGATTTTTCAGAATGGTGCGCGCAATCGCCACCCGCTGCTTTTCCCCGCCCGACAGCTTCAGCCCGCGCTCGCCCACCCGGGTGTCGTAACCGTCGGGCAGACCGACGATAAAATCATGGATATGCGCCAGCCGCGCCGCCCGCTCGATTTCTTCATCGCTGGAGCCGGTTTTGCCGTAACCGATGTTATAACGCAACGTATCGTTGAACAGCACCGTATCCTGCGGCACGATGCCGATCGCCTGCCGCAGGCTGGCCTGGGTCAGTTGGCGAATGTCCTGGCCGTCGAGGGTAATGGCGCCCCCCTGCACGTCGTAAAAGCGGAACAGCAGGCGCGACAGCGTGGACTTGCCCGCGCCGGAGGCGCCGACCACCGCCACCGTGTGGCCCGCCGGAATGGTAAAACTCACCTGCTTGAGGATCGGCCGGCGCGTGTCGTAACCGAAGCTGACCGCGTCGAACCTCACTTCGCCGCGATCGAGGCGCAGCGGCTGCGCATCCGGGCTATCGACGATCTCACGCGGTTCCTGCAGCAGATCGAACATGTTCTCCATGTCGATCAGCGCCTGGCGCACCTCGGAATAAATAAAGCCGAAGAAGTTCAGCGGCTGATACAGCTGCAGCAGATAGGCATTGACCAGCACGAAGTCGCCGACCGTCATCGTCCCCTGCGTAATGCCCCGCGCCGCCATGGTCATCATCACGATCAGTCCGATCGAGATAATGGCGGTTTGCCCCAGGTTGATCGCCGTAAAACTGAATTGGTTCTTGATGGCGGCGTATTCGTACAGCCGGCGCGAGAGGTCGAAACGCTCGGCCTCGAACTCTTCATTGCCGAAGTACTTCACGGTCTCATAGTTCAGCAGGCTGTCGATGGATTTGCTGTTGGCGTCGGCGTTGGCCTTGTTGAGCTCGCGACGAAAGCGGGTGCGCCAGCTGACCGCCAACACGGTGAACAAGATGTAGCAGCCGACCGTCGTCAGGATCGCCAGCGCGAACCAGCCGTTCAGCATATGCCACATGATCGCCGTGACCAGCGAGAGCTCGAACAGGATCGGCACGATGGAGAACAGCAGCCGCGACAGCACCGTGGACACCGCCTGAGTGCCGCGCTCGATGGACAGCGACAATCCGCCGGTCTGGCGCTCCAGATGGAAACGCAGGCTCAGCGCATGCAGCTGGCGGAACACCCGCACGCCCAACAGGCGCGTGGCGTTCTGGCTGACGTGGATAAACATCACGTTGCGCAGTTCCTCAAACAGCGCGCCGCCCACCCGCGCCACGCCGTAGGCGACGATCAGCCCCAGCGGCACCGCCAGCATTTTCGCCGTCTCGCCGCTCAGCGCATCAACCATCGCTTTGTAGGCCAGCGGCACCAGCGTGGTGCTGACCTTGGCCGCCACCATGAACACGAAGGCCACCACCAGATACCAACGCAGCCGCGGGTTATCTTTCGGCCACAGATAGGGCAGCAGGAATTTCAGCAAACGGGAACGATCCATCATGTAATATTCATCTTCTCGGTCGGGATCGCGGCGCACAGCCGCGCGGGGGTTATGAGTTTGGCCTGGCCGGCGGCGAACGCCGCACCATTCCCTTTTCCTGCAGCGATAACTCAGCATCATCCGTCAGGAGAAGCGGCGGCGGCTCGGGCAAAGTTCAGGCATGGAGGAGACAATCACATGACCCAGACGTATGCAAAGCGCTTTGCGCTGGTCTTTGACTATATCGACCGCCACCTGGACGAGGCGCTCACCGTCGAAAAACTGAGCGAAGTGGCCCACTTTTCGCGTTTTCACTTTCAACGCCAGTTTAGCGCGTATTGTGGCATCTCGGTGTGGCGTTATATCCAGTGGATGAGGCTCAAACGCGCCTCGTACCGCCTGGCGTATAACCCGCTGGAGCCGGTGATTGACATCGCGCTGGACGCCGGTTTTCAAAACCCGGAGTCCTTCAGCCGCGCCTTCAAACAGGCGTTCAGCCAAACGCCAAGCCAGTTTCGCAAACGGCCGGCCTGGATCGATTGGCAACAGCGCTTTCCCGAGCCGAAACACAAAAGGAAACAACCCATGAAGGTAGACATTCTCGACTTCCCGGCCACGCCGGTGGCGATGATCGAACATCGCGGCCCATCCGCGCTGGTCAACGAAACCGCCGCACGCTTTATCGAGTGGCGCAAAACCAGCGGCCTGTCGCCGGTCAGAAGCAGCCGCACTTACGGTATCGCGCCGCACGATCCGGCCACCACCGAAGCGCAGGACTTCCGCTTCTACATCTGCGGAGAGGTCACTGCGCCGATCCCGGAGGACAACGCCTTCGGCGTGGTGAACGGCACGCTGCCGGCCGGGCGCTGCGCGGTGCTGCGCCATCTCGGATCGCTGGATGGGCTCTCGGAAAGCGCCCGCTATCTTTACAGCGAGTGGTTGCCGGCCAGCGGCGAGGAGCTGCGCGATTTCCCGCTCTATTTCCACTACCACAACTTCGTGCACGAGGTGGCGGAATATGAACTGGTGACCGATCTTTATCTGCCGCTGAAATAGCTGACATCCGGCTCTGCAAGGAGCCGGATTGACGTTAACAGGATGGCGACGAACCCTGCGGCGGCAGATAGCGCTGCGGATCTAGCGCGGTGGCGCGATAGCGGATCTGGAAATGCAGGAACACCGAATCGGTGCCGGTGCTGCCCATAGTGCCAATCTTCTGCCCCGCTTTCACATCCTGGCCGTTGCGCACCAACGTAGTGTCGTTGTGCGCGTAGGCGGTAATAAAGTCTTCGCCGTGCTTAATCATGATCAGGTTGCCGTAGCCGCGCAGTTGGTTGCCGACGTACACCACTTTGCCCTTGGCGGAAGCATAGATCGGCTGGCCGCGTTTACCGGCGATGTCGATGCCCTTGTTGCCGCCATCGGCATTGGAGTACGCCTGCACGATCCGGCCGCTGGTCGGCCAGCGCCAGCAACGTGCGGCGCCCGGCGGCGGCGTTTGCTTGGCGATCGCGGAGGAAGATGTTTTACGGCGCGTGGCGGCGGTTTTGGTCGGCGCGCTGCCGCTCAGCCGCAGCTTTTGCCCCACTTCCAGGCTATAAGGCGGGCGTATCTTGTTGATTCTGGCCAGATCGCTGACTTCGCTGTCGGTGATCCAGGCGATGTAATACAGCGTATCGCCCCGTTTGACGGTGTAGGACTTACCGGTGTAGCTGCCCTTCGGCAGTTTGTCGTAGTCGCGGTTGTAGGTGTTTTTACCCGAACATCCGGCCAACAGCAGCCCCAATGTCAGACACACCGCGATGCGGCGCCACCTCGCCAGCTTGCTTCCTGTGCTCAAATCCTGTCCCCAATCGTCTTTTCGGTTCTGATACGCGTCAGCCGCACAGTGTAACATTTGCGCCGGGTCAGTCAAAAACCCCCAGACGGTCTATGCTAAACAGGTAAGGATGACTGATTAATTACCCAACGACGAAATGGAGTACTGTCATGTTGAACCTCGACCGCAATAATCTCCCCCTCCTGAGCGAAGAACTGCTCAAAAAGCAACGCACCACCCTGCTGATCATCGCCTTCCTGCTGCTGGCGGGCGGCATACTGTGCCTGGTCAACCCTTTCGCCTCCGGCGCGGCGTTGAGCATCGTGGTCGGCGTCCTGCTGCTGTTGAGCGGCGCCGGGCTGATTATCGCCATGATCGCCAACCGGGCGCAGAATACCTGGCCGATGATCGGCGGCATTCTGCTGGGCGTGGCCTACCTGATTATCGGTTATGTGTTCATCACCAGCCCGCTGGCGGGCATTCTGGCGCTGGCGGTCTACCTTGCCGTGCTGTTCGCGCTCGGCGGCATCGCGCGCCTGGCGGCCGGCTATATGCGCCGCGGATTGCCGGGCAACTGGCTGCAGTTCGTCATTGGCGTACTCGATTTGATCATCGCCTGGATGCTGATCGGCTCAGGCCCGGCGGCGTCGGTCACGCTGGTGACGGCGATCGTCGGCATCGAGATGCTGGTCAGCTCCTTTGCGCTGTTCCAGGCGGCGAATCTGTTTAAACGCGCCTGACGCTACCGGCCCGCCATCGCGGGCCTCATCGTTTTTGTCGCTTCCAGACAAAACAAGGCGATACCCCCTCGGCTTGTCCGTGGTTATCTTCATCGGTAAGTGCCAATATAGGCGCAGACAAGGGAGCTGAAACCGATGACAACCCATTCCAACCCGTTGAACTCGCGGGAAGTCTGCCTGCAATTACGCCATTTCAATCAGGTAATCGGGCAACAATGCCGCAATATGGCGCGCCAAAATACCACCTGCTCGTGCTGCCTGACGGACATCGCCACCGGTTGCGACGCCGGTATCAAACTGTGCGGCCAGCAGTTGGCCAAACCCAACCCGCAAACCCCGTTATTCCGGCAGATTCGCAACTTGCTGCTCGATCTGCGCGCAGAAGCGATAGGGGTTCACAGAATTGACGTCCTGAACCGCACCAATAACGAAATATCCTGGCTGTTGCGCGAGCTGTATTTCGAGACGTTCTAAGCATAAGGGCCGCGCGCTCATCGCTTCATACCTGTCGGTGCGGGCAAGCTGCCGCGCCGTTTCATCGTAGAGCCAGCCGACTTTTCGCTATTTTATCTCTCTGCTGTTCACCCCACTTTACGACCGCCGTCACACCTCGCCACCGCTAAATTGCGTTGGTTATAGAGTCGTCTACAATTCAATCGAATTACCCCCTACAACATCAGAAATTATTATTATTAGAGGTGATTATGTTACAGAAACACGAAAACGTAATAAGTATGACTGTACTAAGCCCGCAAGCCACCCAACAGCTGATGCCATCGTTCTCCTCCTTGCCCCACACGCAACACGCCGACGGCAAATATCGCCTGCGCCGTTATTCGGTCGTTAAATACCTCAACCCCAACGTCGTCGAAGTGGGGCCGCGCACCTTCATGCAGTCGGATCAGATCAACCACTTCCAGGGCAATGTGGTTCGCCGCTTCGAACCTATCGACAGCGCCGTGTTGCAGAGCGCCGGCATGGCGGAGATGTGCAACCTGTTTGCAGAAAGCAACGAACTGCCGGAAGGCGCCGAGATAGAGATCCACCAGATGCGCGTGGTCGCCATCGAGAAAGACACCCAGGTGGCGCCGGAAGGCATTCACCAGGACGGTTTCGACCATATCGCGATGATCGCCATTCACCGGCACAACATCGTCGGCGGTGAAATCATGCTGTATGACGACAGCCACCACGACCCTTTCTTTAAAAAAGCGCTGGCGGACGGTGAAGCCGTGCTGCTGGCGGACAGCAAACTGTGGCACAACGCCACGCCGATCAACGCCGTGAGCCCGGAAGAAGAAGGTCATTTGGATCTCTTTGTCCTCACCGCGCGGGGGGAGAAAGCATGACCTTTACCCCCGAGCTCGCCCGCGCCCAGTTCAGCGCGCTGTCACAGCAGATCGACGGCAAACCGGCCATCTTTTTCGACGGCCCCGGCGGTGCGCAGGTTTCACGGGGCGTGCTGGAAAAAATGACCGACTACCTGGGAAGGTACAACGCCAACCTGGGCGGCCACTATTTCTCGAGCCGGGTCACCGGCGAGGTGATGGGCCAGGCGCGGGAATCGGTGCGCGCCTTGTTAAATGCGCCGTCGCCCGACAACATCGTCTTCGGCATGAACATGACCACGCTGACTTTCCATCTCAGCCGCATCATCAGCCGCGACTGGCAGGCCGGCGATGAAGTCATCGTCACCGCACTGGATCACTACGCCAACGTCTCCAGTTGGCAGCAGGCTGCCGCTGACAAAGGAGCCGCGGTGCATCAGATACCGCTGGAGAGCGCCGACTGCGCATTGGATGCCGCGAAAGTGTGCGAGCGCATCAACGCCAACACCCGTCTGGTGGCGGTCAGCTACGCCTCCAACGTCACCGGCAGCATCGTCGATATCAAAACCATCGTCGAAGCCGCGCATCGGGTCGGCGCGCAGGTGTATGTCGACGCCGTGCACTATGCGCCGCACAACCTGATTGACGTGCAGGCGCTGGGCTGTGACTTCCTGGTGTGCTCCGCCTACAAGTTCTTTGGCCCGCACGTCGGCATGGCCTACATCGCGCCGCAGTGGTTGCAGCGCCTGCGCCCTTACAAGGTCGAGCCGGCCACCGACGTCGGCCCCGGCCGTTTCGAGACCGGCACGCAAAGCTTCGAAGCGCTGGCCGGCGTCGCGGCCGCTATCGAGTATCTGGCGCAGTGGGGCACGCCCGGTGCGCCGTTAAGGCAGCGTCTGCAGGAGAGCTTCGCCGCCTACCACCAGCATGAAGAGGCGTTGTGCAGCCACTTCCTGCAGCGGCTGCAACAACTCGACGGCGTGCGGCTTTATGGCAACCCCCGGGCGGACAGCGCGCGCCGCACGCCGACCTTCGCCCTGACCTTCAGCGGCCATACGCCTGACGCGATCGCCCGCCGCCTGGGGCAGCACAACATCTGCGCCGGCAGCGGGCATTTCTATGCGTTGGGTTTGGTACAACAGCTGGGGCTGCAGGACGGCGGCGTGCTGCGCATCGGCATGATGCACTACAACACTCGGGGCGAGATCGATACGCTGTTCAACGTGATCGCCGAAGATATTCTCAGTTAACCCGGCCATATCGGCCCGTTCATCTTATTGGGCGGGCCGAATAAGGTATCAAACTGCCGGTCTTTTCTTCCACCGCGTCCACGGCGCACAGATGCATGCCTTTCTTTCCCCGCGTTACGAAATGCGAAGATAAAGAACATATAATGCCAGAACGGGAAAAAAGACCTGGATCGGCGCATCGTGCGGTTGTCACCGGATACGACGGAGGCAGCACATTGCGCGCATTCTCTTTTGACTCGGCAGTGGGCATAATGACAAACACGGTCTGGATCAGATGAGTATGAATGGTGAAGTCGCAGCGCATTACGTTAAATGACATTGCTGTACTGGCTGGTGTCACCAAAATGACGGTCAGCCGCTATCTGCGCACGCCGGACAGGGTTAAACCGGAAACCGCTGCGCGCATCGCCGCCGTGATCGAGGAAGTCGGCTATCAGGCCGATCCTGACAATCCCGCCCTCTATTCCAATAGCCCTCCCCTCATCGGCGTTCTGGTTCCTTCTTTTAACAATCTGATATTTGCTGATGTCCTCGCCGGCATTGAATCCGTGACGTCTGTACAGGGTTATCAGACGCTGGTCGTCAATTATGACTACAACAGCAAACGCGAAGAGGAGCAAATTGCCGCGATCCTGGCTTTTAAGATAAAAGGGCTGCTGCTGACCGAGTCAGTTCATAGTCTGCGGGCGGAAAAATTCCTGAAGACGGCAAAAATACCCGTTGCTGAAATCATGGGGCTGTCAGGCAATGCAGATCGAATTAACGTGGGTTTTGATAATGTGAAAGCCGGCTACGATATGACCACCATGTTGCTGGCCAGCGGTAAAAAACGCATTATCTATTTTGGTTCAATGTCTGATATCCGCGATGAACAGCGTTACACGGGATACTGTCAGGCAATGGCTAACCATGATTTACCTACCGGTCGTATTTCCCCCAATAAGATCTCTTCCATTTCAATTGGGACAGGCATGATGACGCTTGCGAGCCAAATGTATCCGGATATGGATGGAATTCTCTGTACCAACGACGATCTGGCCGTGGGCGTGTTACAGGAATGCCTGGCAAACGGTATCAGCGTTCCAGCGCAAATTGCCATTGCCGGATTTCACGGTCTTGAGATCGGGCAGATCATCACCCCTCGGTTAGCCAGCGTACTGACGCCACGCTATGAGATGGGGAAAGTGGCGACAGAAATCATAATAAAAAAAATTAAAGGGCTGCCGACCATTGAACGTGTCGATCTCCACTTCCGCCTGTCAATGGGGGAGACAATATAGCTTTCCTCGCCAGTCACTTCAGCACTGGCCATAATTGCCCGCTTCGCCAGAAGAACATCACTCGCTATCCCGACCAGAAATTCGGCCAGATGGCGCCACCCACCTGACCGAACGCCCCCTTAACGTGCCTTGCGGCGCCGGAGCCAGAATAGGACCAGCAGAATAATGACGACCGCCGCGACGGCCATGCCAGGCAGAATCATCGGCTGTGCGCGCGCCAACAGCGGTTTCGGGCCCCCGGCGCGCACCTCACTCACGTCCTCCTCAGTCACGCTCAGCGTGCTGTTGCCGTATTTCTGCAGCACGAAGTTAGCGATATCGGCAACCTGCTTATCCGTCAGCTCTCCGACATAGGAACCGGCGCCAAAGCTCGGCATCAGTACGTGCTTGCCGTCAACCCGGCGATCAACCCCCTGCAAAATGGCGGCAATCAGGTTTGACGGATTGCTCGCGGCCGTGGTGGAGTTGTTGAATAGCGAAGGGTAGGCCTGGTTCAAACTGCCGCTGCCGTCCGGCTGATGGCAACTGGCGCAGTAGCCGCTGTAGAGCGCCTCGCCGCTATTGAGCGTGTGGTTGGCGTTGGGCGAATTCATGCCGCGGAGATGGGGCTCAACGTTGTAGTGCGCCTGGCCAAGGCCATTGCCCTGGCGCCCCTCGCCCTGTGACGGCACGGTCTTCAGGTAAGTTGCAATCGCCCGCAGCTGCCGGTCGGTCAGGTATTGGAAGCTGTGCTCAACGGCTTCAGCCATTGGCCCCGCAGCTTGTGCGCGCCCTTCCGCCCGACCGGTTTTCAGGTAGTCCACTAACTCCTGCTCGCTCCAGTCGCCGATCCCTTCCTGGCGATCGGCGGTGATATTCGGCGCGTACCAAGAACCCAACGATGCCCCCATCAGGAAGCGCGAATTGTCTTCCGCCATCAGCACATTACGCGGCGTATGACAGGTTCCGCAGTGAGCCGGGCCCTGCACCAGCGCAGCCCCCTCGTTCCACGCCTCACCTTTCGTCACATCCGGGGTGAAACGCCGATCGTCCAAATAAAGCATGTTCCACACCGCCATGGAGAGGCGGATGTTGAACGGAAACGGCAGATCGGTTTGGCGCTTGGCCGGCTCATCGACCGGGGCAACGCCATGCATGAAATAGGTATACAACGCGTGGATCTCGTCATCACTCAGACGGGTATAGGCGGTGTAAGGCATTGCCGGATAGAGATACGTCCCATCTTGCCGGATCCCAGAGCGCAGAACCTCGGCAAACGCCGCTTCAGAATAGCCGCCGATGCCGTATTTTACCGATGGGGTTATATTGGTGGCGTAGATAGTGCCCATGGGAGAAGCAATGCCGTACCCCCCGGCAAAAGGCTTGCCCTGCTGCTGCGTATTCGTATGGCAGGCCATGCAGTCCGAGGCAATAGCCAGCGCTTGCCCTCTAGCGATCAGATCGCCGTCCTGGGCATGCGCCGCGAAGCCGCTTCCCAGCAGCAGCGTCGCTGCCAGCGAGTGGGTGATTTTATTCATTTGCTCTCCAGGGCGCGCAGTACGTCATTGGCCGCCTTGAGTCCAAGCGCCGCCATCGTCAACGTGGTGTTGACAACGCTGGCTGAAACCATGGCGCCTCCACCCGGGATCCAAAGGTTGTCATGATCGTGGGCGCGGCAATTGCCGTTCACCACCGAGTTCGTGGGATCGCTGCCCATGATCGTGCCGCCCATAATGTGGTTGTTGGCATTCAGCTTGTCGTTAATCACAAACTCTTGCGCATCGAACAAGTCGCCAATCTGCCGTAGCTGGGTTTTGACCACTTCCAGCCCTTTGCGCACGTAATCGCCAACGTCGTAGTGGATGTCCGGGCAGGCCAGGCCATGCTTGTCTTTGCGGGTAGGGCTCAGGGTCAGACGGTTGTTCGGGTCCGGCAGCGGTTCCAGGCTGATGGAGAGATCCACCGAGCGGCTGGCGCGATCGCGCACTTCATCCTGCAGCGCCTTGCCGACCTTGCCCGTTTTCAGGACTTCAAGGGCGGAGGGGATCACCCGGTTGATGTTGTTGATGATGATCTTGTTGGCAGAGTGGTCGCTGCGGAACGCACCGTCACGATACCCCACCATGCAGCTGCTCTGCGCCGGGCCGCGGCCAACCCACAGGGCCTCTCGCGCCAGGAAGGAGCAGTGCAGGCCAGAGTGATCCATCATGTTGCGCCCCACCTGATCCGAGCTGTTCGCAATGCCGTTCGGGTTCTTTTCGTTGGCCGCCAGCAGCAGCAAGCGCGGGTTCTCAATCCCATTGCAGGCCAGAACGAACGTTTTACCGATCGCCCGATGGGAGTTATGCGCCGTGTCGTACCAGTGAACGGCGGTGACGCGGTTATTGTCGTCGGTGTCAATTTTGTACACCACCGCCTCGGGGATCACCTTCGCCCCCTTGTGTTCGGCCCGTTCAACGTGGTGAATGCCGTTGTACATCGCCCCTATAGGGCAAATCGGCTGGCAATTGTTATTGCCGCAGCAGGTGGGTCGTCCGTTCCAGGGGCGGGTGCTGCGGCCTTGCGGAATGGGCACCGATTTAAAACCGTGAGGATTAACAATCTCAGCAATGCGTCTGTCGCCGTAGGCCCAGGGCACCATGTCCATCGGGTAAGGCCCGCTGCGTTCCGCAGGGGACTGCCACTCCGGATTATTCGGGCCGGCAACGCCTATTTCCTCTTCGGCTTTCGCGTACCACGGTTCGATATCTTCGTAGGAAATAGGCCAGTCTCTCCCCACGCCATAGAGGGATTTCATGCGAAAATCATTGGGATGGTTGCGCCAGCAAGAAGCGGCCCAGTGCCAGGTAGTTCCCCCCACCACACGCAAATAGCCCTGTTTAAAGCCTGAGCCATTGGGGCCGGTCAGTTTGATATAGTCGTTCTCCGGGAAATAGAGCGGCGCGGTGGCGTACTCCGATTGCGGGTAAAGCCCCTGAAAATCCGACCCCGCACGATTGTGCAGTGGCATATTGCGCCAGTTTTCCACAGCCTGTGCGCGCTCAATGCGCGGGCCTGCCTCAAGCACCAGCACCGAGTAGCCCTGGCTCACCAAAGCATCCGCCATCAGACCGCCCACAATACCGGAACCGACAATGACGACATCGGCCTCTGCATCGCCGGAAGCATTAATTATTGGGCTTTTCACACGCGGTCCTCATATTTTTTATCGGCTACGGCAGGCAAATCTGTTGCGGGAATGGAAGGTTGGCGGGTAACGCCCGGCGGCAAGCCGGTCCACCACAGCGGGCCAAAATTGCACCAGGTCGGCACAATCAGGGCATCCTGAACCGTGCGATACATCAGCGCCTCTTTATAACTAATCAACTGACCCTGCTCAGCGTTTGAAGGATCTACGGTTCCGGTATACCACGCGGTCACGATCGCCTGGATAAGCTCCCTCTGCCCCTGTTCAATCGCATGTCGGTTCAAGGTTTCCGCATCGGTGGCTTGCTGGCTCAGGATGAACAGGGCGTTGAGTTGCGAGTTCAACTGCGGAAAATGTTCGCGCAGTGCGGAAAAATAGCGGGCGGAGAGTGTGACGTCCAAATCGTCAAACTCGGTAATTTTTCTCGAAATTTGCAAAAATTGCGCGTATTCAACGGGCGAGGCGGCAATTTGCGTCCGTTCGGCATAGGTTATATTTGAATAAGGCAACAGGCTGGCGGCGACGATGACGCCCACCATTTTCCCCAGCGCCTCCCTGCGGGTAAGCACGATTTGCAACGACATTATTAGCTCCGAAATAATTTATTTTTATATAGTTTTTTTAATATCTATCAGAACGCAGGCAAACCAAAATAAAAAATTGTGCTAATGGGGAGGAACCGCATTAAAAGATCAAGGCGTTATGAGATTGGCTACATCGACTACAGAGGTAAACTCCGGCCTTAATGATGTAATCTGAACCTGAAGCAAATATCCCTGTAAATAATACGGCGTAATCTCTGCCGTAAATTTATTCAACCCAACTCAATTTTTAAAAGTTAGGGGCTATGGCTTTGACGGGAAAGGCGTATTCTTCGGAATCGCTGCAGACGGCGGATGAACGAGGCTTTCCGCCGGGCAGCCTGAAGTAGCGATACCAGCCGCCGCTGAACGTCTTGCTACGTCAGCAGGGCGCCGTCGATTTTCGCCACAATTTTACGCAGAACTGCCGGCGTTGTGCAGGTACTCATCGGGCGATGCAGCTCCCCCGGGAAGATAACGGCCAGTTCACCGGGTTGCAGGTGGATGAGAGTCTCACCGGGGATCGCCGGGCTAAACCCAAGGTCGTGCGCCTCGTTAAATGGCTCACTCAGGGGCAAAGGCAGCCCCAGAACTCCGGCGCCAATCACTTCTCGCCCTTCCAGGACAAGATGGATATCCAGATACTGGCGATGAAACTCCGGCTTCTGGTCGGCCAACAGTTTGGTTTCTCCTTCAACGACGTTAAAGAACATCTGTTTACCCTGCACCTGATAGTGGCCGACAGGTAAATTGTACGGCTCACTTTCAATAATGCTGGCCAGCATTTTTCGAATGGCTGCCGGATAGAATTTATTATTTACGGCAGTGGTTAAGGCATCAATAATCATAATATTTTCTCTGGTAGATATCGATTCGGTATTTCACCGACAAGAACAATGGCTGGGTATTTTTATGGCAACAGGCAATCTCGGCGTAATTACGGTAGAATCGCTATTCGATCGTTCTACGGGCGCCACTATGAATAAGCAACAAAGCAAACCGCTTTGTTGTTAATATTTACAACCTATCACCACTGTGAGTAAACTCCACCTGAAAGGCTATTCGGCATGGTGAAATAAGTCATGACCTATCTCACGGTTTTTAGCCGCTTAAAACTGTGACAAAAGTCACTTAATTAAGTGTTACGAAACGACGTTACTTATCCTGTGATCCACGGCAGAAAATCACTGGATATTCACCGCTTTCACCAAAATCGATCGATTTAGCCTTCTCCCCCTACGGGCATAATGAGTTATTTTCCCCGATAGTCACTGACAGAAACCACGAAATTGCACACGAGATCACGCCAGCAGTAACATGCTTTTTTAACACTCTTTGGCGTGATGCAGATCGCAAAAATAAGCGGTAAAAAAACGTCTGATACAGGGTATCCCCTATTTTTCAGACAGGATCGCAACGATGCACACTGACACTCAACCTACCATTTTACTTATCGCGCCGGTGATGGATGCTTTGCAAGCCGCGTTGGACGCCCGCTACCGGGTATTCCGTCTCTATGAACAATCAGATATTCCAGCCTTTCTGGTTCGCCATGGCGCAGACGTTCAGGCGGTGGTCACCCGTGGTGATGTGGGGGTAACCCGAGAGACGCTGGAGCAGTTGCCGCAGGTGGGCATGATTGCTGTCTTTGGCGTGGGAACCGACGCTATCGACCTCAACTACACCCGGGAACGCCATATCAGCGTCGGGATCACCGCCGGCGTGCTGACCGATGATGTGGCAGATCTGGCTCTGGGGCTAATGCTGTCCGCCAGCCGCCGCCTCTGCCAAGGGGACCGATTTGTACGCGAAGGCCGCTGGGAAACGACGCCGCCACCGCTGGCGACTAAAGTGAGCGGTAAACGCATCGGTATTTTCGGCATGGGGAATATTGGCCAAGCCATCGCCCGCCGGGCGAAAGGCTTCGATATGACCATCCTGTATACTGACCGCCAGCGCAAAGACGGCCTGGATTACCAGTGGTGCGCCGATCTGCACACGCTCGCAGCACAGAGTGATTTCCTGGTGATCGCGGCATCCGGCAGTGCGGAAAACCGCGGGATTATTGATGCCAGTGTATTTAACGCCATGCCCGAACGCGCCTGGCTTATCAATATTGCCCGCGGCAGCCTGGTCGATGAGGCGGCGCTGATAAAGGCGTTACAAAATCATGTTATCGCCGGGGCCGCTCTGGATGTCTTTGAAAACGAACCCCATGTCCCGACAGCGTTCTTTGCTCTCGAGAATGTTCTGCTTCAACCCCATGTGGCCAGCGCTACCGTAGAAACTCGTCAGGGAATGAGCCAATCCGTTTTGGATAATCTGGCAGGTTATTTTTCACATCAGGATATTCCTGGGTTAATTCAATAAAAATGATCGTTTGAGTTACGAATAATCATTTTTATCCGCCAACACAATATTCTCTGTGAATGGCGGATATCATCGAGACGCTATTATGACCGATAAAATACCAGGAACTCGCTGGCTGCGGGTTATCGCGCCGATCCTTATCACCTGTATTATTTCATTTATGGATCGCGTTAATATCAGCTTTGCTCTGCCGGGTGGCATGGAACAGGATTTAGGTATTACCAGCCAGATGGCTGGCGTGGCCAGCGGTATCTTTTTTATTGGTTATTTATTTCTGCAAATCCCTGGCGGACGACTTGCGGTTTACGGTAGCGGAAAACGTTTTATAGCCTGGTCGCTCGTGGCCTGGGCGATTGTCTCTATCGCCACCGGGTTCGTCACCCATGAATATCAACTGCTCGTGCTGCGTTTTATTCTCGGGATCTCCGAAGGAGGAATGTTGCCCGTCGTGCTGACCATGGTAAGCAATTGGTTCCCGGAAAAAGAACTGGGGCGCGCCAATGCCTTCGTCATGATGTTTGCCCCACTAGGGGGGATGCTGACCGCCCCGGTTTCCGGCGCGATTATTGCCACTCTCGACTGGCGCTGGCTGTTCATTATCGAAGGCTTGTTGTCGGTCGTGGTGTTGACCATTTGGTGGCTGGTAATCAGTGACCGTCCGGAAGAGGCGCGTTGGCTACCGGCGAAGGAACGCGACTATTTATTGACCGAACTGGCCCGGGAGCGCAAAGCGCGGGAAGGGAGGGTGCCGGCAGCGAAGGCGCCGTTAAAAGCGGTGTTTCGCAACAAGGGATTGATGCGCCTGGTCGTGCTGAATTTCTTTTACCAGACCGGAGACTATGGGTATACGTTGTGGCTGCCCACCATCTTGAAAAACCTGGCCGGTGGCAGCATGGCCAATGTTGGGGTATTGGCGATCCTGCCGTTTGTTGCCACTCTGGCGGGGATTTATGTGATTTCGATGTTCAGCGATCGCAGCGGTAAACGCCGTTTGTGGGTCAGGATCTCCCTGTACTGTTTTGCGGCGGCGCTGATAGCCTCGGTGATCCTGCATGAGCACGTGGTGGCCGCCTATATCGCGCTGGTGGTGTGCGGCTTCTTCCTTAAAGCGGCGACCAGCCCCTTCTGGTCAATTCCCGGACGCATTGCGGCGGCGGAAGTGGCGGGCAGCGCACGCGGGGTGATCAACGGGCTGGGCAACCTCGGTGGGTTCTGCGGCCCCTATCTGGTAGGCGTCATGATTTATCTGTACGGACAGAACGTCGCGGTTTGCGCGCTGGCGGCATCGCTGTTGCTGGCAGGAAGTATCACCTTCCTGCTGCCGAAAGAATGCGACCGCTCCTGCGAAGAAACGGACAACCGCCTGCCATCCGGGGCTAAACAGAAGTGGAGTTAAACGGCAATGGCGCGCTGTGGGCAGCAACGGCGGCTCACACCCGCATCAGGATTGGGCGGCGTGTTGTGTTATCGCGGTTAAATGCCAGGCCAATGGCTTGAGCGACTCACAAGCCAACCCGCACCAAACGGTGATGCAATCGTTGAGAATCAGCTTTTCTAAAAACGGTTATAACTCAATGGGGTGATGCATAGGGAGATTGGAGCGGGTGAAGGGAATCGAACCCTCGTATGCAGCTTGGGAAGCTGCCGTTCTACCATTGAACTACACCCGCATCGGTGTGCGACAGGCATTATAACCGGTTATCGGCGGCGGGCAAGCGGAGATGGCGCGTAACTGTCGATGTTTTAAGCGGTTAAGTCCCGTAGACGAAAAAAAACCGGCGCAGTTGCCTGCACCGGTTGTTGCACGCTAAACGGGATTATTTCTGTGGGCGCATCGCCGGGAACAGAATCACGTCGCGGATGGTGTGGCTGTTGGTGAACAGCATCACCATGCGGTCGATGCCGATGCCCAGACCGGCGGTCGGCGGCAGGCCGTGCTCCAGCGCGGTGACGTAGTCTTCGTCGTAGAACATCGCTTCGTCGTCGCCGGCGTCTTTGGCGTTCACCTGGTCGGCGAAGCGTTGCGCCTGGTCTTCGGCGTCGTTCAGCTCGGAGAAGCCGTTGCCGATTTCACGGCCGCCGATGAAGAACTCGAAGCGGTCGGTGATTTCCGGGTTCACGTCGTTGCGGCGCGCCAGCGGCGACACTTCAGCCGGGTACTCGGTGATGAAGGTCGGCTGAATCAGATGGCTTTCCGCCACTTCTTCGAAGATCTCGGTCACGACGCGGCCCAGGCCCCAGCTCTTCTCAACCTTGACGCCGATGGATTCGGCGATGGCCACCGCTTTGCCCATGTCGGCCAGGTCAGCCAAATCGGTTTCCGGACGGTATTTCTTGATCGCCTCGGTCATGGTCAGCTTCTCGAACGGCTTGCCGAAGTCGAACACTTCGTCGCCGTACTGCACCTGAGAGGTGCCCAGCACTTTCTCGGTCAGGGTGCGGAACAGGGTCTCGGTCAGCTCGATCAGGTCTTTGTAATCCGCGTAAGCCATGTAGAGTTCCATCATGGTGAACTCTGGGTTATGACGCGGAGAAACGCCTTCGTTGCGGAAGTTGCGGTTGATTTCGAACACGCGTTCGAAGCCGCCGACCACCAGACGCTTCAGATACAGTTCCGGCGCGATGCGCAGGTACATGTCGATATCCAGCGCATTGTGGTGGGTGATGAACGGACGCGCGGACGCGCCACCCGGGATCACCTGCATCATCGGGGTTTCGACTTCCATGAAGCCGCGTTCCACCATGAAGTTACGGATAGCGGACATCACCTGCGAACGCACCTTGAAGGTGTTGCGCGATTCTTCGTTGGCGATCAGATCCAGGTAACGCTGGCGGTAACGGGTTTCCTGATCCGCCAGGCCGTGGAATTTGTCCGGCAGCGGGCGCAGCGCTTTGGTCAGCAGACGCAGTTCGGTGCAGTGGATCGACAGTTCGCCGGTCTTGGTTTTGAACAGCTTGCCGCGCGCGCCGAGGATATCGCCCAGGTCCCACTTCTTGAACTGCTCGTTGTACACGCCTTCAGCCAGATCGTCGCGCGCGACGTACAGCTGAATGCGGCCGCCCACGTCCTGCAGCGTAACGAAGGATGCCTTGCCCATAATGCGGCGGGTCATCATGCGGCCGGCGACGGTCACTTCTGCGCCCAGCGCTTCCAGCTCTTCGTTGTCTTTATCGCCGTACGCGGCGTGCAGTTTGTCGGAGGTGGAGTCGCGACGGAAGTCGTTCGGGAACGCAATGCCGTTCTCACGCAGGCCGGCCAGTTTCTCGCGGCGGGACTGCAGTTCGTTATTGAGATCCAGCGCCTGATCGGCGCCCTGTACTTGTTGTTCAGACATTTCTATTCCTCATAACCCGGCTTTCAAACTTGCCTCAATGAATTTATCCAGGTCGCCATCCAGTACGGCCTGCGTGTTACGCGTTTCGACGTTGGTGCGCAAATCCTTGATGCGGGAGTCATCCAGCACGTAAGAACGGATTTGGCTGCCCCAGCCGATGTCGGACTTGTTGTCTTCCATCGTCTGCTTATCAGCATTTTTCTTTTGCATCTCAAACTCGTACAGCTTGGCTCGCAGCTGTTTAAACGCTTGATCCTTGTTCTTATGCTGAGAACGATCGTTCTGGCACTGCACCACGATGTTGGTTGGCAGGTGAGTAATACGTACGGCGGATTCGGTTTTGTTGACGTGCTGACCGCCCGCACCGGAGGCGCGGTACACGTCGATACGCAGATCCGCCGGGTTGATTTCGATATCGATATCGTCGTCGACTTCCGGGTAGATGAACACCGAGCTGAACGAGGTGTGGCGACGGCCGCCGGAGTCGAACGGGCTCTTGCGCACCAGGCGATGAACGCCGGTTTCAGTGCGCAACCAGCCGAACGCGTAGTCGCCGATGATCTTGATGGTGGCCGATTTCAGGCCCGCGACGTCGCCGTCGGACTCTTCGATCACTTCGGTCTTGAAGCCCTTGGCTTCGGCCCAGCGCAGGTACATGCGCAGCAGCATGCTGGCCCAGTCCTGCGCTTCGGTGCCGCCGGAGCCGGCCTGGATATCCAGGTAGCAGTCGGCGCTGTCGTATTCGCCGGAGAACATGCGGCGGAATTCCAACTGATCCAGCTTGCTCATCAGTTGATCCAGTTCGGCGACCGCTTCGTTGAAGGTCTCTTCATCGTCGGCTTCCACCGCCAGTTCCAGCAGCCCGCCGACGTCTTCGCCGCCCTGCTCCAGCTGATCGATGGTTTCAACGATGGCTTCCAGCGCGGCGCGCTCTTTGCCGAGCGCCTGCGCGCGCTCCGGCTCGTTCCAGACGTCCGGCTGTTCCAGCTCGGCGTTGACTTCTTCTAGGCGTTCCTTCTTGGCATCATAGTCAAAGATACCCCCTAAGAACCGCAGTCCGCTCGGACAGGTCCTGAATTCGGTTTTTTACCGGGTTAATTTCAAACATGGTTTCGTTCTTTTACGTTGATGTCGTCGATGGCGGAATGCCATTGGAACCGCTAATTCTAACGGATCCGGGCGGCAGTTTATAGCGAGTTGGTCAGTTTTTGTGGCGATCGGGAAGGATGCCGGGGATTGGAGAGCCCAATCCCCGAATTGTGTTCAATTTCACTTCAGCGCGGCCAAAGATGCTGGATCAGCAGTTGCACGTTGCGGTTGCCGCGAAACTCGTTGACGTCGAGCTTGTAGGCCAGTTCCACTTCGCGCACGCTGCTGTCCGGCCACAGCGTGGTATCCACGTTAAACGCGATGCCGTCGAGCAGCGGGCCGCCGCCGAGCGGTTCCACCATCAGCTTCAGGTGTTTCTCGCCCACCAGCCGCTGCTGCAGAATGCGGAACTTGCCGTCGAAGGTCGGTTCAGGGAACGCCTGACCCCACGGGCCGCCCTCGCGCAGCAGCTCCGCCGTGGTCAGCGACAGCTCCTGCATCGCCAGTTCGCCGTCGGACCAGATAACCCCTTCCAGCATCGCCGGATCGAGCCATTCCCCCACCAGCTCGCCGAAACGCTGGCGGAACTCGTCGAATTTGGCCTCTTCCAGCGACAGCCCGGCCGCCATTGCGTGGCCGCCGAACTTCATCATCAGCCCGGGGTTCAGCATATCCAGCCGCTCCAGCGCGTCGCGCATGTGCAAGCCGGGCACCGAACGGCCGGAGCCCTTCAGGATGCCGTCGCCCGCCGGCGCGAACGCGATCACCGGGCGGTGGAAACGCTCTTTGATGCGCGAAGCGAGGATGCCCACCACGCCCTGATGCCATTCCGGGTGATACATCGCCAACCCATAAGGCAGCTCGGTGCTGGTGCGCTCCAGCTGATCGCACAGCTGCAGGGCCTCCACCTGCATGCCCTGCTCGATCTCGCGGCGCGTCTGGTTCAGCGCATCGAGATCGTTGGCCAGCATGCGCGCCTGCGCAATGTCGTCGCTCAGCAGCAGCGCCACGCCGATAGACATGTCGTCCAGCCGGCCGGCGGCGTTGAGGCGCGGGCCGAGGGCGAAACCGAGATCGTTGGCCGCCAGCTGGCGGGCGTCGCGGTTGGCCACCTCAAGCAGCGCGCGGATGCCCGGTCGGCATTTGCCGGCGCGGATGCGGTTTAACCCCTGATACACCAGAATGCGGTTGTTGGCGTCCAGCGGCACCACGTCGGCCACGGTGCCGAGCGCCACCAGATCCAGCAGTTCCGCCAGATTCGGCATCGCCAGCGCGCGCTGCTCGAACCAGCCGCTGTCCCGCAGCCGGGCGCGCAGCGCCAGCATCAGGTAGAACGCCACGCCTACCCCCGCCAGCGATTTGGACGGGAAGGCGCAGCCGCGCAGGTTGGGATTGACGATCGCTTCAGCCGCCGGCAGGGTCTCACCCGGCAGGTGGTGATCGGTCACCAGCACCTGCATGCCTTTGGCGTGCGCCACGTCGACGCCGGCGTGGGAGGAGATGCCGTTATCGACGGTGACAATGAGTTCTGCGCCGCGCGCCGCCGCCTGCTCCACCACTTCAGGGCTCAGGCCGTAGCCGTCTTCGAAGCGGTTTGGCACCAGATAATCGACGGCTGCGCCGCCCATGCTGCGCAGCGCCAACACCGTCAGCGCGGTGCTGGTGGCGCCATCGGCGTCGAAATCGCCCACCACCATGATGCGGCGGCCGTCGGCCAGCGCCTGTTGCAGCAGGCTGACGGCGTCGTCGATACCGTCCAGCTGTTGCCAGGGCAGCATGCCCTTGACGCTGCGTTCCAGCTCTTGCTCAGCCTGCACGCCGCGCAGGGCGTAAAGCCGGCGCAGCAGCGGCGGCAAACTGGCGGGCAGATGCGTGTCGTCCGCCGCCGGGCGGCGGCGTAGTTGCGTTTTGATACTCACCGGCGATTAACCACCGGCTTTGGTGGCGGCCTGGTGCGCATCCAGCATGGCGGCCATCTCTTTTGGCCCCTGATAGCCCGGGATCATCATGCCGTTTTCCAGGATGATGGCCGGCGTGCCCTGAATGCCGAACTGTACGCCCAGCTCGTAATGCTTGCTGATGTCGGTTTTACAGGTCGCCGGAGAAACGGCGTCGCCCTTCATGGCGGCGTCGAACGCCTTGGCCTTGTCGGCGGTGCACCAGATCGACTGCATGTCTTTTTCAGCCTGGGATGCCAGCCCCTGGCGCGGGAATGCCAGGTAACGCACGGTAATACCCAGATCGTTGTACTCTTTCATCTGCTGATGCAGCTTGTGACAGTAACCGCAGGTGATGTCGGTGAACACGGTGATCACGTGTTTCTCTTTCGGCGCCTTGTACACGATCATCTGATCTTTCAGCGCGTCCATCTTGCTGCTCAGCAGTTGGTTGGTCACGTTGACCGGCTCTTTGCCGCTGACGTCGAACAGCGGGCCCTGCAGGATGTGCTTGCCGTCTTCGGAGGCGTACAGCACGCCGCTGTCGGTCAGCACGGTTTTCAGGCCGTTGACCGGTGAAGGCTGCACGTCCGCCTGCTGGATGCCCAGGCTGGCGAGCGCTTTTTTGATCGCCGCGTCATCGGCATGGGCGGCGCCGGCCACCGAGGCCACCAGCAGTGAAAGCAGCATTAAACCTTTTTTCATTATTCCAATCCTTTCGAACCCGCCGCTCAGGCGCGCGGGTGATGCTGTTGATGTAGCTGTTTCAGTCGTTCGGTCGCTACATGAGTATAAATTTGCGTGGTCGAGAGATCGCTGTGCCCTAACAACATCTGTACGACACGGAGATCGGCCCCATGGTTCAGCAAATGGGTAGCGAACGCGTGCCGCAACACGTGCGGCGACAGACGCTCGCTGTCGATGCCCGCAAGGATGGCATAGTGTTTGATGCGATGCCAGAACGTCTGTCGGGTCATTTGCTGGCAGCGGGTGCTGGGGAACAGCACATCCAGCGTCTGGCCGTTGACCAGCCATGGGCGGCCGTGCTCCAGATAGTTTTCGATCCAGTAGACCGCCTCTTCGCCCAGCGGCACCAGTCGCTCCTTGTTGCCCTTGCCGATCACCCGCACCACGCCCTGACGCAGGCTGACGTCGCTGATGTGCAGCCCCACCAGTTCGGAAACCCGCAGCCCGGTGGCGTACAACACTTCGAGCATCGCCTTGTCGCGCAGCTCCAGCGGCTGATCGACGCAGGGCGCCTGCAGCAACGCATCGACCTGCGCCTCGCTCAGATCTTTCGGCAAGCGCTGCGGCAGTTTGGGAGACGCCAGCTGCGCGGTGGGATCGTCGGCGCGCAGCTTTTCGCGGTACAGATATTGAAACAGGCGCCTCATGGCGCTCAACAAACGCGCGGAGCTGGTGGCCTTGTAACCGCCATCCACCCGCTCGGCGAGAAACGCCTGCAGATCCAGCGCCTGCGCCTGCAGCAAATCGGTCTTCTGCTGGCCAAGCCAGGCGCCCAGGGCCTGCAAATCCAGCCGATAGGAGGCCAGCGTATTTTCCGCCAGATTGCGCTCAAGCCACAGCGCATCCAGGAATTGTTCAATCAGCGCATTGTCTTGCTGTTGCACGCGGTCCTCTCTTTGTTGCATTTCCACCCGCGCCATTATGCCTTAAGCCGGCGCAAATCAGGTATACTCGCTGCAATTCTCTAAACAGCAACGTAACGGTTTACACATGAAGATTGGTCTGTTTTACGGCTCCAGCACCTGCTACACCGAAATGGCGGCAGAAAAAATCCGTGAGATTCTGGGTGAAGACCTGGTCGACCTGCACAACCTGAAAGACGTCTCGCCCAAGCTGATGGAGGACTATTCCATTCTGATCCTCGGCATCCCGACCTGGGATTTCGGCGAACTGCAGGAAGATTGGGAAGCGATCTGGCCGCAGCTGGCGGCGCTGGATCTGAAAGGCAAAATCGTCGCCATGTACGGCATGGGCGATCAGCTCGGTTACGGTGAGTGGTTCCTCGACGCGCTGGGCATGCTGCACGATCACATCGCGCCGCTGGGCGTACAGTTCATCGGCTTCTGGCCCACTGAGGGTTTCGAGTTCACCAGCCCCAAACCGCTGAGCGCCGACGGCAAACACTTCGTCGGCCTGGCGCTCGATGAGGTCAACCAATACGATCTGAGCGAAGAGCGCCTGCAGCAATGGTGCGAACAGATCCTGTTGGAAATGGAGCCGCTGCTGTAGCCGCTATCGGGCGTTCCCCCCAACGCCGAGCGCCGGCGGCATGATTCGCGCCGGCGCCCCCTATCAATCTTGTTCACCGTCACCCGCCGGCGGATACAGCAACAGCTGCCGCAGGTGGCGCCATTCCTCTTTGCTCATGCAGTCGGAAGCCAGCCACAGCCGGCGGCGCTTTTTGCCCCCCATAGGCTGTAGCGTCAGCAGCATGCCGTAACCCGGCATCCACGGTTTTTTCGCCAGCCGCCACTCGCGGCCGTGCCAGCTGAAACGCCGATCCGCCAGCAGCCGCAGCTCGCCCTGCACCGCGGCGATGCGCTTCTGGCTGCGAATGCACTGAAACACCACCAGCGTCAGCAGCACCAGCCAGAGCGGGCCAAAGCCTTCCGGCCAGGGCGAAATCAGGATCAGCAGGATCAAAACGCCGTGGGTCAACAGTGAAAACAGCTGGGTGCGCCAGGAAATGCGGATATCACATCGCCACTGGGCCACGGTCTTTATTTCGCGTTTGGATCAGGGTCACCATTCTCTGCAGCTCGCCGTCCTGCGGCGCGCCATGATTCATCAGCCAGTTGAACAAGTCGGGATCGTCGCACTCCAGCAGGCGGATGAACAGCGCCTTGTCCGCGTCATTCAGGCTGTCGTATTCGTATTCGAAGAACGGCATGATGGAGATGTCCAGCTCGCGCATGCCACGGCGGCAAGCCCAGTGAATACGTGCTTTGTTGTTAATATCCATGTTGTTATGACTCACCTCTTTTCAGCACGGCAGCGCCAGCGCAGGGTTCAAATGACACACTGTATGGCAACGCCGTCGCAATATAATTCCATCAGCCGGGGGTCTGTGTGCAAGGGTGCCCTGGCCGCAAGTCTATAGAGTAACAATTTGACATACACGCCGGGAAGGCGCTTTGTGGCGGAAAACGCAATAAAGCGCAAAATGCCAAAAAAAGCGCCCCCCGGCGCCGCGGCGCGAATAACAGTTTGCAAAGCCCGCCGCCTCTTTTACCATGGGTCCAATACCCTTCAGGTAAGCTAAACGTTGAGCAGGAACTTACTATGGCGCATAACATTTCATTCCCACCCCGTCAGCCCTCCGCTTCCACCCATCTGCCCCTGACGCTGATCTCGCTGGAAGATTGGGCGCTGGTGACGCTGAACGGGCCGGACACGGTGAAATATCTCCAGGGCCAGGTGACGGCGGACATCGACGCGCTGGCGGCCGATCAACACGTGCTGTGCGCCCACTGCGACGCCAAGGGCAAAATGTGGAGCAACCTGCGTCTGTTCCACCGTGGCGAAGGCTTCGCCTATCTGGAGCGCCGCAGCGTGCTGGACAGCCAACTGGCGGAAATCAAAAAATACGCGGTGTTCTCCAAAGTCACCATCGCCGCCGATAATGACGCGGTATTGCTGGGTGTCGCCGGTTTCCAGGCGCGCGCCGCGCTGGCGGGCCTGTTCGCCACGCTGCCAAGCGCTGAGCACCCGGTGGTGCAGGACGGCGAGACCACGATTCTGCACTTCAATGCGCCGGCGGAGCGTTTTCTGCTGGTGACCCGCCCCGCCGTGGCCGAACAGCTGATCGGCAAACTGCATGACCAGGCGGAACGGAATGACAGCAACCAGTGGCTGGCGCTGGAGATCGAAGCCGGTTATCCGGTTATCGACGCCGCCAACAGCGCGCAGCTGATCCCGCAGGCCACCAACCTCCAGGCGCTGGAAGGCATCAGTTTCAGCAAGGGCTGCTATACCGGTCAGGAGATGGTGGCGCGCGCCAAGTTCCGCGGCGCCAACAAACGTGCGCTCTACTGGCTGGAAGGTAAAGCGGCTCGCGCCCCGCAGGCGGCGGAAGATCTGGAGCTGCAGCTGGGGGAAAACTGGCGTCGCACCGGCACCGTACTGGCGTCGAGCCAGTTAGCCGACGGTACGCTGTGGGTGCAGGTGGTGATGAACAACGATCTGGATGCCGACAGCAAGCTGCGGGTGCGCGACGATGCCGCCAGCCAGCTGGCGATCAAACCGTTGCCCTACTCGCTGGCCGAAGAGAAATAATCCGTCGGCCGCAGGCCCCCTGCCTGCGGCCATCTTCGTTACTCGTCCAACTCCCCGTCGCGCTGCACCAGATAGATCAGCACCAAGATGATGGTGACGAAGAAGCGAAACGCGCTCGGCACGCCGTTCCATTGCTGCGACATCCACATGCCGAACCACTCCCCCCCAATCGACATAAAACCGACCTGCCAGGTAAGGAAGCCCAGCGTCAGCCCCGCTACCGCCCATTTTTTGCGGCCGTTGAAAGCGTTGGCGGGCAGTTTCAGGCCGCACAGCAGGCGCAGGCCACCAATCCAGCACAGCAGCGCGGTCAGACTCTCCAACACAATGATGAAAATATAACCGGCGTGATGCAGCCATGGCGTCTGTATCGAGCGGTAGCCAATGGTGGCGTCGGGGAAAAGGGTATCCATCATAAAGACGTGGCGCACGAAGGCGAAATTGGAGCCATAGTCGGTGAGGTTACCGAAGGCCACCAGCGAAGCGAACAAGGCGATAGCGCAGACCAGCAGCGCTTTGGATAAGCGAACGATCATCTTGATGAGTCCTGAACAGAGGTTAGAGAAACGGTATGCGGGCTCAGAAATGAAAGACAGGGCTTGCTGGATACCCGAAAGAAGCAAGCGCCTCTTTTTTAAAACAAAAGAGGCGCCTGTTCAATACGCATTCAGATGTAGCGGCAACGCTTAGACGTACAGGTAGATCGCCATGAAGTGGCAGGCGCTGCCGCCGAGCACGAAGCCGTGCCAGATGGCGTGGCCAAAGCGAATGCGCTTGGAGGCATAGAAAATCACGCCCAGGGTGTAGACCACCCCGCCGATCGCCAGCAGCGTGACGCCGCCGGCCTCCAGCCGCGTAACCAGCTGATAAATCACGATCAGCGACAGCCAGCCCATCGTCAGGTAGGTCACCAGCGACAGGGCTTCAAAACGGTGGGCGAAGGCCAGCTTGAACAGTACGCCAAGCAGCGCCAACCCCCAGATTACCGCCATCAAGCCCTTCGCCAGCGGCGAATCCAGCCCTACCAGCAAGAACGGCGTGTAAGTGCCGGCAATCAGGAGATAAATGGCACAGTGGTCAAATTTTTTCAGCCAATGCTTGGCCTTTTGATGCGGGATCGCATGGTACAGCGTAGAAGCGAGAAACAGCAGGATCATGCTGCCGCCGTACAGGCTGTAACTGGTGATGGCCGTCGCATCGGCGCCGGTATTCACCGCCTGCACCAGCAGCAACACCAGGCCGACAATACCGAACACCAGCCCGATGCCGTGGCTGATGCTGTTGGCGATCTCTTCCGCCCACGGATAAGCCGCGGTGACAATCTTATTGTTCCCGGCTTTCACTACGTCCGTTTTCCCCATAACGCGCAACCCCTCAAAATGCCCTGCTTTGTGCGAAATTAACGCAAAGCAGCTTAACTGAGAATAATTCCAGTGTACACGTGTACGCTAAAATAAAAATGTGAACGCGTGTAACCATCGAAATCCCCCGCCCGCTGGTCTACAATCGTCAGGCTTCAACCCACCCACCTTGAGGTTTACACCATGTCATCCGCTGTACCCGCGTTAGATTTCGGTTCAATGACCCAGGCCATCCAGTTCCTGATGGAAATCGATAAGTTGAAAGGCGTGCAACGCCGCACCAAGGTACTGGGCACCCAGCGCCAGGAAAACTCCGCCGAACACAGCTGGCATTTCGCCATCGCCGCCATGAGCCTGGCGCCCTACGCCGGTGATGACGTAGACATTCAGCGCGTGATCCAGATGGCGCTGCTGCATGACATCGTGGAAATCGACGCCGGCGACGTGCTGGTCTACGATCTGGCGGCCCGCGCGGCGATCCACGATCAGGAAGTGGCGGCGGCGCGCCGTCTGTTCGGCATGTTGCCGGAGGCTCAGCGCGAGTATTTCACCGCTTTATGGCAGGAATATGAAGACGGCGAAAGCGCCGATGCGCGCTTTGCCTTACTGCTGGATCGCACCATGCCGATGCTGATGAATCTGCACAATGAAGGCCAGAGCTGGGTAGAAAACGGCATCAGCCTGGAGCAGGTGCTGGCGCGCAATGCGTCGATCGCCGACGTACACCCCGAGCTGTGGCACCATATGGAGCAACATCTGCGGGACGCGCAGCGCAAAGGCTGGTTGAAGTAAGGGAGCCGGGCTGCCGCCTCTGCGCCGCAGCCCGTCAACGTCAAGCGAACGCCTGCTGGCGTTCCAACGCCTCCTCATAACTCGGCATCGATCCCGCCGCCCCGGCGCGTTCCACGCAGACCGCCGCGTAGGCGGCGGCGAAGCGCGCCGCATCGGCTAACGGCACCTGATTCGCCAGCTGCGCCGCCAGAGCGCCGTTAAACGCATCCCCCGCGCCGGTGGTGTCTTTCGGCTGCGCCGGAAACGCCGGGATCAGCTCACTGTGTTCCCCGTCCGAGAACAACGCCCCCTGCGTGCCCAAGGTCACGATCAGCAAACGAATGCCCTTGGCGTGCAGCACCTGCGCCGCCTGACGCGCCGAAGCCACATCCCGCACCGGCACGCCGGTCAGCAACGTGCATTCGGTGGCGTTGGGCGTCAGCAGATCGACCTGCGCCAGCAGGCTGTCCGGCACCGGCTGAAACGGCGCCGGGTTGAGAATGATGAACGTCCGCGCCTCGCGGGCGATGGCGATCACTTGTTCGATCGCTGGCAGGTTGTTCTCCAGCTGGGTCAACAGAATATCCGCCGCGGCGATCGCCGGGCGGCACTGGCGCACCTCGTCCTCGCTGACCGTCAGGTTGGCGCCGGGATCGACGGCGATCATGTTCTCCGCATCCTCGCCGGCAACGTAGATAAGCGCATTGCCGGTCGGGCAATCGCCGGTCGAGAACAGCGTCACCGCATCGAAACCGGCGGCAGCGAGATGACGCCGGGCGAAGGTGCCGAAGTCGTCGCGCCCCACCTTGCCGATATAATGCACCCGCGCCCCGGCGCGCAGCGCGGCGGTGGCCTGGTTGGCGCCCTTGCCGCCCGCCCCCATCATACTGTTACGGGCGATCAGCGATTCGCCGGGCTGCGGAAACCGCGCCATGCCGGCGACGATATCCAGGTTGAACGAACCGAACACGCAGACTTTGCCTTTCATTGCTGGTACTCCCTGCTCAATTGGAGGTGGCGCCGGGCTGCCAGACAGGCGCCTTTGCTGCCGGTTTCATCGGTCAGGCGGCTGATGGAGATCGCCAATCCCTGTGCCGGCTGCGGCCCGCGCAGATGACGGCGGATCTCTTGCTCCAGCCGCGCCAACGGAAAACCGCTCATGGCGATCACGCCGCCGCCCAGGATCAGCCGTTGGGGGTCGATCACGTTCATTTCGATGGCGATGGTCTGCGCCAATCGTTCAACGAAACGCTGCAAATCCGGATGATCGCCATGGCGTTCGAACAGCCGGTCGAACGGCGTTTGCGCCGCGTTGGCGCGCGCCCAGCCGGTCAGCCAATGGCCGGAGGTCAAACTCTCGACGCAGCCCCGTTTGCCGCACGGGCACTCGCCCAGATGGCCCGGCCAGGGAATGTGACCCAACTCGCCGGCGGCGCCATGCGCCCCGTGGTAAAAATCGCCGTTCAGCCACAGGCTGTTGCCCATGCCGGTGCCCAGATACAGCCCTACCGCCACCTGCGGCAGCGCCGGCAGCTGCTGCAAATCCCACCACAGCAGATGGTTGACGTCCTTGTCCATTCGCACCGGCAGCGCCAGCAAATCGGCCAACAGCGCCGCCACCGGCTGGGCATCCAGCGCCGGAATGAACGGCAGCGACAGCACCCGCGAGCGATCGCGGCTGAGGCTCCCCGGCAACCCGAGCATCACCTGCGCCACCTGACGATCCTCGCAATGCCGGGCGATAAGATCGCCCAGCGCCGCCAGCGGATCGGCCTGCCGTGCCCAATCGGCGGTCGCCATCTTGCGGTAACCGCTAAACTCGCCTTCATCATCCATCAACAGCAGGCGGGTATTGGTGCCGCCGACGTCAACGCCAAGAAAATGCCGCATCATGTCCCCCGCCTCAGGCCGCCTGCCGCATCTGATCCAGCATTTTTTCCCATGCCGCCTCCAGATCCGGATCGAGATTGAACAACCCGGAGCTGCCGACGATCAACACTTCCGCGCCGGCGCCCAGCAGATCGCGATAAGTACGCTGGTTGCAGGATCCGTCGATCTCGATCAGATAGCGCAGATTTTGTTGGTTTTTCAGATCGCGCAACTGGCGGATCTTGTCCAGCATTTCGGGAATGAACGGCTGCCCGGCATAGCCCGGATCGACGGTCATGACGGTGACCTTGTCCAGCAGGTGAAGGTAGTGGCGAATAAACTCCACCGGCGTGGCCGGGTTCAGCACCACCCCCACTTTTTTGCCCAGCGCGCGGATTTGATTGATCACACGGAACGCGTCGCGGTTGATGGTTTCGGCGTGCGGGCAGATAAAGTCCGCCCCGGCGCGGGCGATCGGCTCAATAAAATCGGTTGGGTTCTCCACCATCAAATGCACGTCCAGCAACAACGAGGTATGCGGGCGGATCTGTTCGATAAAGAACGGCGACAGCGTGATGTTTTTAACGTAGTGCCCGTCCATGATGTCGATATGCAGCATATCGGCGCGGCGATTCAGCACCGCCAATTGCTGCCGGATATCCATCAGGTTCATGCACATCAGTGAAGGTGAAATCTGGTATTTCATTAGCGTTATCCTGCGCAAAAGGGAAAAGGGATCAGTGGCCCGCCGCGATTCTGGCCTGGGCCGCGCTGCGGCGCATCGCCCGCCGCTGCTGATAGCGATGGCGGAAAAACTTCAGCGCCAGCACCGCGATCAGCACCGCGCCCCACATCGCCAGACTGAAATGCGGGCTGACGTTCATCAGGTTCAAACCGGTCGCGATCGCCTGCAGCACGATCAGCGCCAACACCACGCCGCTGACCCGGCCAAAACCGCCGAACGGATCGGTGCCGCCCAGAATGATCGCCAGCACCGTGAGCAGCAGGTAGGAGTCGCCGTAACCCATGCGCGCCGAGTTGAAGCGCGCCATCATCACCAGCCCGGCAATGACGCACAGCAGGCTGGAGAGGGTGTAAATGGCGATCAACACCCGATGGGTATTCACGCCGCTGAAGTGGGTGGCGTTGATGTTGCTGCCGCTCATGTAGATGCATTTGCCGAGCCGGGTTTTCTGCAAGAACAGCGCCAGCAAGGCGGCGACCACCAGGAAGATCCACAGCGGTACCGGCACGCCCAGCACGCGCTCGGCGCCGATAAACCGCACGATCTCCGGCATGCCGCTCAGGGCCGCGCCGCGCGTCAGGTAAATGCCGATGCCGTTGACCGTGGTCATGGTGGCCAGCGTCACCAGAATCGGATGCGCGCCGACGTAGGCCACCAGCGCGCCGGTCGCCGCGCCGATAAGCCCGGCCAACAGCATCGCCGCCGCCAGCGCCAATGCCAGCCACAGCGCCTGCAAACCCAGCCCGGCATCCGCCGGCAGGTAGCTGATGAACAGCCAGGCCATCAGCAGGCTGGTCAGGTTGGCGCTGGCGATAATGCACAGGTTCAGGCCACCGCTGAGGATCGGGATGAACATCGCCAGCGTCAGCAAGCCCAGCTCCGGCAGCTGGAAGGCCACACTGGTGAAGGTGGCGCCGCTGAAGAAGCGTCCCGGCATCAGCAGGCTAAAGGCCAGCACCACCGCCAGCAGCAATGCCAGCAGACCGACGGCGACCCCGTCCGGACGAAATTTCAGGTTGTTGCCCATCAGGCGCTCCTCAGGCGAAACCGACGTCGGTTTCTTTGCGTTTTTTGTAGTGGGTGACGGTGATCGCCGCGACGATCACCAGACCGATCACCACGTTCATGAAGTAGCTGGACACGCCGATCAGGTTGAGGCCGTTTTTCAGCACGCCGATCAGGAAGACGCCCATCAGCGTGCCGACCACGCTGCCCTTGCCGCCGTTCAGGCTGGCGCCGCCCAGCACCGCCGCCGCCAGCACGTCGAGCTCCCCGCCCACCAGCGCGTTGGGCACCACTTCCCCCATGCGATACACCTGCACCAGGCCGCCGATCGCCGCCATCGCGCCCAGATAGCCATAGGCGAACAAATGCAGCAGGCCAACGCGGATGCCGATGCGCCGCGCCGATTCCGCATCACCGCCCACGGCAAACAGCTGGCGCCCGAGGTGCGTTTTGTTCAGCAGCAGCCAGGTCAACAGCGCCACCGCCAGCATCACCAGCGTCGGCAAACCGAGCTGATAGCTCTGTTCACCCAGCTGGAACGGCAGCACGCTGCGCGGCAGCGTCCACCAGTCCGGCAATGCGTACAGGCTGCGGCCGTTGGTCAGCCACATCAGCATGCCGAACAACAACGCCTGCATGCTGATGGTGACGATGATCGAGACGATGCGCAGGCAGTAGATCAACAGCGCGTTGACCATGCCCAGCACGGCGCCGATCGCCAACGCCAGCAGAATGCTGCCCGCCGGGCTGGCCAGGCCGTAGTGGGTCGCCAGCGTGGCGATCAGGTACTGCACCACCGAGGCGACTGCGGCGAAGGAGATATCGATGCCGCCGGTCACCAGCACTACAAACAGGCCGAGGGCGAAAATACCGCTCACCGCATAGCTTTCGCTGAGATCGAGCAGGTTTTGCACCGTTAAAAACCGATCGCTGAGCAGTGAAAAGACCATGACCGTCAGCAGCAACACCCAGGCCAGATAGCCTTCGTTGCCGCGCGGTTTCAAACTGAATCTACGCATTGACCGCCTCCGCCAGCTGTTGCTGGCTCACCTGCCCCGGCAGGTATTCGCCGATCACGCTGCCGCCGCTGAAGTGCAGCACCCGATCGCAGTTGTAATACACCTCCGGCACCTCGTCGGAGATCAGCAAAATGGCGATCCCCTCCTGCGCCAGCAGATGGATCAGTTGGTAGATGCTGGCCTTGGCACCGACGTCGACACCGACGGTCGGCGAGTCGAGGATCAAGATCCGCGGCTGGGTCAGCACCCACTTGGCCAGCACGATCTTTTGCTGATTGCCGCCGGACAGCGTCGAAACCGCCTGATCCGGATCCGCCACCCGCACGCCGAGCTTGGCGATCCACTCCGCGACGATGCGATTCTTGCGGTAGTCGTCGATCAGGCGAAAACGCCCGCGCAGCTTATCGAGAATGGTCAGCACCGCGTTATCCGCCACCGACTGTTGCTGCACCAGACCCAGCGTCAGGCGATCCTCCGAGACGTAGCCGATGCCGGCCTTGATCGCGTCCTCATGGCCGCGAAAGCGCACCGGTTTGCTGTCGAGGTAGAGTTTGCCGCTGTCCGGCCGGGTCATGCCGAACAGGCTCAGCGCCAGCTCGGTACGCCCGGAGCCGAGCAGCCCGCACAGACCGAGCACCTCCCCCTGATGCAGACGGAAGCTCACATCCTGATACTGCCCTGCGCGGCTCAGGCGATCCGCCTCCAGCATCACCCGCTCCTTATTCAGGCTGGGCGCTTTCAGGTGATAGTCCAGCTTCAGACCGGTCATCAGCTCGGTCAGACGATCGCCGGTGATCTCCGCCGCCGGCCAGGTGCCGACTTTGTTGCCGTCGCGGATCACCGTGACGCGATCCGAGATCTCCAGCACCTCGTCCAGCCGGTGGCTGACGAACACCACGCAGATGCCCTGCGCTTTCAGATAGTCCACCGTGCGCAGCAGTTGGTTGACCTCGGTGCGGGTCAGCGAAGCGGTCGGTTCGTCCATGATCACCAGCCGCGCCTGCGCCACCAGCGCGCGGCAGATCGCCACCTGTTGGCGCTGCGCGATCGGCAGCTCCGCCACCCGTTTGTCGAGATCCAGATTGAAACTCAGCGATTGCAGCTGGCGTTCGGCGGCGCGCCGCAGCCGCGCCGGGCGGTGCCAACCCAGCAACCCGCGCAGGTTGTGTTCGAAGGCGATGTTTTCCGCCACCGTCAGGTTGGGAAACAGCGACAGATCCTGATAGATCACCTGAATGCCGAAGGCGCGCGCCTGATCCGGCGACAGCCGGCCGAAGGTTTGCCCATCGAGGGTAATGCGGCTGCCGTCGTCCGGTTGATAGACGCCGGCGATCGCCTTGATCAGCGTGCTCTTGCCGCAGCCGTTGGTGCCGGCCAGACAGTGCACCTCCCCCGGCATCAGCGCCAATGAAATATCGTTCAGCGCACGCTGCCCGCCAAAGGTCATCGACAGCTGTTGCAGTTCGATAAGCGGCGCGCCCTGCGTTGCCGTATTGCCGGAAATCGCCATGATTACAGCCCCATCTTCACCAGCTTCGGCAGGTTTTGCTTATCCAGGCTTTCGGTGGCGTTGCCGAGAATGGTGTGCTGCTGCGCATCCACCTGCACCTTGCCCATGCCTTCGATGGTCATGCCGTCGGTGATTTTCTCCCCCTTGTGCATCATGTCGGCGATGCGCACGAACACTTCGCCGGCCACCATCGGATTCCAGATATAACCGCCCTTGATGGCGCCGCGATTGACCAGCGAAGCGCCCTGGCCCGGGCTGAACGGCCCGATGACGCAGATATCGTTGCTTTTGCCGCGGTTGAGCACCGCGCGCCCGGCGCCGATCGGCCCCTGCGAGCCGAACGCCAGCACGCCTTTCAGATCGGGATACTTGGCCATCAGATCGTTGGTGGTGCGCACGCTGTCATCCAGCGATTCCCCCACGCCGAACTTGTCGCCCACCAGTTGCATGTTCGGGTAGTGCTGCTTCTGGTAGTTGATGGCCGAGTCCGACCAGGTGATGTGCAGCGGCACCGTCAGGCTGCCGACGTATACCGCGTACTTGCCCTGCTCTTTCATGCAGGCGGCCAGTGCTTTCATGTGGTTGACCCCGTGCTGCGAGGCGTCCACCAGCTCAAAATCCCAGTCGGCGTACTTCTGGCCGGGGGATTCGTGCACGATCACCTTGATGCCCGCCTCCTGCGCGCGCTTGAGCACCGGCTCCAGCACCCGGGCGTCGTTCGGCACCACGCCGATGATGTCCACCTTCTGCGCGATCAGATCCTCGATGGCGCGCACTTGCAGCGCCGGATCCGCCGCCGTCGGCCCAACCATCCAGGCGTCGATGCCGCGTTTGGCGCTCTCGCTTTTGATGCCGGCCTCCATGGCGTTGAACCAGGGAATGCCGCCGATCTTCACCACCACGCCCATTTTCAGCTTGTCCGCCGCCTGCGCGGAGACCGACAGCAGCAGCGAGGCAAACAGACCGACCAGTACGGATTTTTTCATTGTTCTCTCTCCACAAGTGTTGGCTGTAATAAGGGTTTTCATTGTTGTTATCGCGCCGCCCTTTTCGCGGCGGGTGAAACTTCAATCACGTCGACGTTGTTCCAGGCCAGTTCCTGACGAAATTCGTCGTCGCTGAGCCTGTCGGTGATCAGCGTGTCTATTTCCCGGTAATGGCAAATGCGGGCGAACGAGCGGCGGCCGAACTTGTTGCTGTCCACCAGCAGGAACTTGCGTTCCGACGCCAGCAGCATCTGCTGCTTCAGCCGCGCATGGTGCTCATTGCTTTCGCGGATGCCGCCGTCCTGGCAGATGCCGTGGCAGGAGAAAAACAGCTTGTTGATCACGAACTCCTTCAGCATCTGCTCCGCCAGCACGCCGATAAAATCCTCGTACTTGGCGGAATACTCGCCCCCCAGGCCGATGGTGCGCACGTTGGCCTTGCAGGCCAGCGTCTGGATGATGTGCAGCGAGTTGGTCAGCACCACCAGCGAGATATCCGGCAGTTGGCGCGCCAAAAACCAACTGGTGGAACTGCTGTCCAGCAGCAGGCAGTCCCCCGGCGCGATAAATTCCAGCGCGCGTTTGGCAATGCGCGTCTTCTGTTCCGGCGCCTCGTTGCTGCGCTGGCGGAAAGATTCCCCCTGGTCTATCTCGGCGGGCACATAGGTTTTCTCCACCGCCGGCGGCTCGACGAACACCGCGCCACCGTGGCTGCGCAGCAGCAGGCCGCGCCGTTCAAGCAAGGCCAGATCACGCCGCGCCGTCTCGATAGAGATGTGGCACAGCTGCGCCACCTCCTGCACCATCACGCGGCCGCGCTGGCTCAAGACTTCGGTGATAAAGCGATGACGTTCTACAGGCAGCATGTTTCTTTTCTCCTCCACAACGTTGATTACGATATCGATTTGCCGCGTCGCGTTTTGCGCGCGGACGCAAAGCGCATCGCCCTGCGATCGGTCAACGATCGCGATGTGATAGTTGTCAAAAAAATCGGGAAGGAAATGAAATGAATAATTACGAAAGTGTGGAGTAACAGGCAGTTATGATGCGCGTACGCCTGAGGTAAACAGGAGAGAAACGGTAAACGGTCACAATTCCACGCTCCGCAGCATGACCGTTAATGACCGTTTGTGTGGTTTTGACCGAGCGCCGCAATTAGACCGCCGGCGTTGATAACGCATTACCTGAAAAAACAGCAAAAAAAAATCCGGTGAGAACCTCACCGGATCGTTAGCCGCCTGGCACACATTATTCCCCGTGTTCATGCTCTTTCAACATCGCCTCACGCAACACGGCGTTCAGGCGTTTCTGATAGCCTTTGCCTGGCCGCTGAAGCCAGGCCAACACATCCGCATCGATGCGGATGGTTTTCGATACTTTCATCGGTTTATAAAAACGCCCCTGAACCGCAGCCTGCCACTTTTCCTCATCCAGTGCCGGCGCATCGGCATAATCGATGTCCTCGTCCGGCAACGCACTCAGTGAAGCAATTTGCGCTTTCTGCTCCTCCGTCAACGGCGGGAGTACGCTATGGGCCAGATTTTTGGCGGAATTTTTGCGCTTCATATCTTCCCCTCTCTTTGGCATCGGCCTTGCGTGCTGAAATGATACGCACGATCTCTACTGTATCGCCTTCGACATCCGTTTCGATCGTCGTATGTGCCACCAGCAACAGCAAGCAGGATCCGACCATGCCGATCGTTTGCCAACGTTCTTCTCCACCTCGATCCTTTCCAACACAGCCAAATGGTTGGGATCCAGAAAAACCCGTTGCGCAATCTCAAAACTGACACGGTGTTTGCGCTGGTTACTGTGATTTTTATCCTGATTCCATTCAAAATAAACATACATTTTTGTAACTACATTTTGATTGTTATTTAATCAAAATACCTCGCATCCGGAGGGATGTCAAAACCCTACGGATGCGTTCAACGCCCGCCTGCGGCCTCGATAAAGGTGCCGGTCACGTAAGATGCGGCGTCAGACAGCAACCAGGCGATCGCCTCCGCCACTTCCTGCGGCTGGCCGCCGCGCTGCATCGGCAAACTGTCCTTCACGCGATCCACCCGGCCAGGCTCGCCGCCGCTGGCGTGCATCTCGGTATAGATGAATCCGGGCCGCACGCCGTTGACGCGAATGCTCTGCGCCGCCACTTCCCGCGATAACCCGATGGTCAGCGTATCGACGGCGCCTTTCGAGGCGGCATAGTCGACGTACTCTCCCGCCGCCCCCAGTCGGGACGCCGCGGAGGAAACGTTGACGATGGCGCCGCCCCGCCCGCCATAGCGCAGCGCCATGCGCTTCACCGCCTCGCGGCAACACAGGAAGTAACCGGTAACGTTGGTGCCGAGCACCTGATTGATGCGCTCGGCGGTCAACTGTTCAATGTTCGCCTGCTGGAACAGAATGCCGGCGTTGTTGACCAGCGCACTGAGCGTGCCCAGCCCGGCATCCAGTGCGCCGAACATCGCCATCACCTGCGCTTCGTCGGCCACGTCAGCCTGCAATGCCAGCGCCTTACCGCCCTGCGTCTCAATCTCCGCCACCACCTGCCGCGCCGCACTTTCGTCACGCAGGTAATTCACGCCCACCGCATAGCCCTGCCGGGCCAGCAGCAAAGCGGTCGCGCGGCCAATTCCCCGGCTTGCGCCAGTCACCAATGCCACTTTCGTCATCGTATTTTTTCTCTGGTTGGCGATATAAAAATAACGGCCTGCGCACAGGCTCCCCGTTTGCCAGTCAGAGTATAGAGCGGCGCTCTAGAAAACGCTTCAGAGCTGAGCCAGGCGGCGCAGCAGCTTTTTAATCCGATATTTCGCGCAGCCGGAGGCGTCCGTTACCGCCACCTGATGGCCCCGCTGCAAACCGGAAGCATGCAGGCCTTTGTGAGCAGGGCTGTGCACATCGCCGCGAAACGACAGCATCAACAGCACGAGCAGCATCGCCACGCCTGAATACATCAGCCGCCGCGAGGCGCCCGCGAGCGGGGAACCGTCAGTCTGCATGTTTCGCTCCCTCAACCATGATTTCGAATGGCAGCAAAATAACTGAAATCCCCCCTCGTTCCCTTAACGCGAGATTAAAGCCAGATTAAGGTTTGCTTAAGAACGTGCAGGCAGCGCAGGTTTCCCCGTTGTCTTCCCGTCAGCGTTATAGTTAGATAAGCGCGACTCAAGGATCTCAGCGGAAATAACGTGAACATACTGTTGGTGGAAGACGACCTGCAATTAGGCAAGGCGCTGTGCCGAGCATTGGAGCTGGCCGGCTTTAATTTGTGCTGGGTGCGCCTGCTCGTCGACGCGGAAAATAAACTTTCATCCGGCGGGTTCGATTTGATGCTGCTGGATCTCACGCTGCCGGACGGTGACGGTTTGCAGAGGCTGATCGCCTGGCGCGCCGCCGGGCAAAATATCCCGATCATCATCCTGACCGCCCGCGACCGCATTGAAAGCCTGGTGAACAGCCTGGATTCCGGCGCGGACGACTTTCTGGCCAAACCCTTTGCGCTGCCCGAACTCATCTCGCGCGTCAAGGCGGTCAACCGGCGCATGGCGGGCTTCGCGTCACAAACCTGGAGCCTCGGCGCGCTGTATCTCGATCCGGTCAACCATCAGGTCATGCTGGATAACGAACTGCTGATGCTGTCGAAAAAAGAGTATCACCTGCTGCACGAACTGATGCGCTGCGCCGGCACCGTGGTGCGCAAAGCGGTGTTGGAACAGCGGCTGTTCGGCCACGGCGACAGCGTGGAAAGCAACTCGCTGGAAGTGCACATGCATAATTTACGGCGCAAGATCGGTAAAGAAAGAATTATTACCGTACGCGGCATTGGTTATTTGCTGAAGAAAGAGTAGCGAAATGATCGGTTTCAAATCCTTCTTTATGCGCACCATTATTTTCCAGGTGCTGGCCATTTTATTATTGTGGGGGATCCTCGTCGCCTGGGTGAAATATTGGTATTACCCCGACATGGAGAAATATTTCGATAACCAGCAACGCATCGTCGCTGCAGGCATCGCCAATATTCTCGACGAAACCGGCACTGACCATATCGATTACCGCGGCATCATCAAGACCATTGAAGGCATGTACATTGATTCCATCAATAACGGCATGCAGGATGAAATCGACTATCACCCGCTGTTTGTGGTTTACGATCGAGACAACCGGGTGCTTTACAGTTCGCAAACGCAGGGAGAGCCGCTGCGCCTGCCGCCTTCGGTGCTGTCCGGCTCGGTCAATTACGCCGGCGCCAACTGGCATCTCGCCGGCAGCTGGAGCGAGAATCGCCAGTACCGGGTGATCGTCGGCGAATCGTTCAACGATCGCACCACGCTGTTCGGCAACCCGGCGGAGAGCACCGCCGTACCGCTGCTGGGCATTCTGGCGGCCATCATCATCACTTTGCTGTTTACGGCCTATTTCAGCCTGCGGCCGCTGCGCCAGATCGCCCGAACCATTTCCGATCGTCAGCCCGGCAATCTGTCGCCGATCAACGTCAGCGAGCAGTATCAGGAAATCCGGCCGGTGGTGATGGAGGTTAACAAACTGATGGCGCGCATCGACGCCGCCAATCAGCGCGAGAAACGATTTATGGCCGACGCCGCGCATGAGCTGCGCACGCCGATCGCCGCCGTGCTGGCGCAGCTGCATTTGCTGACCCAGGTCAGCGAGCAGCAGGAGCGCCGGGAAATCATCGGCGACATGCAGCAAGGGCTGGATCGGGCGGCGTCGCTGTCGCGCCAGCTGATCAACCTGGCCAAGCTGGAGGCGGAAGATTTTCCGCTGAAGATTGAGGCGGTGGACATCTACGCCGAAATTGGAAAATGCATCGCGCAGCACGTCCCCTATGCGCTGGAAAAAGATGTCGAACTGTCGCTCGACGGCAGCGAGGAGGTGGTGGTGAGTACCGACCGCCATGCGCTGATCGCCATCTTCACCAATCTGCTGGACAATGCGCTCAAATACGCGCCGCCCGGCAGCCGCATCGAAGCCAATATCCGCTCGCTGGCGCCGCTCGGCTGCTATATTACGTTGCGCGACAACGGCCCCGGGGTGAGCGAAGAGCACCTTCCGCGCCTGTTTGAGCGCTTTTACCGCGTGCCCGGCACGCAGCAGACCGGCAGCGGGCTGGGATTGGCCATCGCCCGCAACCTGGCCGACAAAATCGGCGCGCAGCTGCGCGTCACCGAAGGCCTCGACGATCGCGGCATCGGCTTTATCATCGATTTGCCGGAAAGTTACCGGCCACAGATTGAGAGTTAACCACGAGCATGATCGCCCCTGTACTGCTGCAACGGCAGCAACTCGACCGGCTGTGGGATATCGACCGCAGCGAAATTATCGACACCCTGTATCGCCTGCAGGATGGCAAGCTGCACCCCTACCCGGACTACTACGATGTGCGCGGCTGGGATCCGCACGATCGGGAAACCTATACGCCGATCCACGAAGCGTGCTTCGATCGCGGCGGCGCGTTCTTCGCGCTGTTCGAAGGCGAGGAGATCGTGGCAGCGGCGGCGCTGGACACCGAACCGCGCGGCCCGCGGCAAGATCTGCGCCAGCTGCTGTTCTTTTACGTCAGCGCGCACCAACGCGGCCAGGGGTTAGGCAAGCAGCTGTTCCAGCTCTGTCTGCGGCAGGCGGCGCAAGAAGGCGCCGCCGGGCTGTACGTCTCCTCCATTCCCAACAAAAGCACCGTAGACTTCTATCTGGCGCAGGGTTGCCGGCTCATCGAACATCCGGATACCGAATTGTTCGCCCGTGAGCCGGAGGACATTCACCTGGTCTGCCTCTGCCGCTAGCGGCCAGGGCTTAGCGGGCGATGCGTATCACCGAACGCACGTCGCTTTTCTTGTTCAGATCCCACACCTCGTTGATATCCGCCAGCGCGTGCTCTTGCGTCTCGATAGTGAGCGCTCCGGTCGCCGCCAGCGCCAAAATCTCGGTCGCGTAGCGCTGCATCTCCGGGATCGGCGGGAAGTTGCCGGTGCCGCTGCCGAGGATCTGCAGCTGATTGCTGCGCAGCACCGCCGCCGGCAGCCGGATGTCCGGCGCGGCCATCGAGCCGACGTTGACCAAGCGAATGCCGCGCCCCCCGGCGTAAGACGAGAGATCGTGATTATTGAGCGTCGCCAGCAGCGCTTCGGTCGCCGGGCCCCAGATGTAATCGACAATCACCTGATAACCACCCGGCCCCGCCGCCGCCGCGAAGGCCTGCGCCAGCGCCTCGCCCTGCAGGCTCAGATCCACCGTGGCGTCCACACCCAACGCCTCCAGCACGCTCAGGCGCCGACCGGCGGCAACGATGCGCCCGGCCCCCGCCTGACGCGCCGCCGCGACCGCCAGCTTGCCCGAGGTGCCGGTGGCGCCAATGATCAGCACCGTTTCTCCGGGCTGCAGATCCGCCCGCCAGCGCAGCGGCAGCCAGGCGGCGAAGGCCGGATTGATCAGCGCCGCCGCCGTGGCGTCGTCCACCGCCTCCGGCACCGGCACCGTCCAGGACGCGACGCTACGCTCTGCCATCGCGCCGTAAGGGCGACGGAAAGAGGCGAAGTACACCCGTTGCCCGTCCGCCGTACGGCCTACGCCGTCGGTGCCAGGCACGATCGGCAATTGCTTCGGGCTGGAATAATGAGTGCCGGCGACGGTGGCGCGATCCAGCTGCTTGATGCCGGCCGCCAGAACGTCGATCGGCACTTCATTCGCCTGCGCCTGAGGCTCCTCAAAGGTGCCGAAAACCGGGGGTTGCCCCAGCGCTGTTACGATTGCCGCTTGCATGATGACTCCTCAAATCGTGGGAACGTACCGGAAAGAATAGGCCGCGATAAAATAAAAAGGGACACCGCATCATGCGGTGTCCCCCAAACACAAACTTTGCCGAACGTGTTATTCGTAATCGCTCATCGGCACGCAAGAGCAGAACAGGTTACGGTCGCCATACACGTCGTCCAGACGCTTAACGCTCGGCCAGTACTTGTTCTCGCGTACGCCGGCCACCGGGAACACCGCCAGCTCGCGGCTGTACGGGTGCTGCCAGTCGTTGACCAGCTCCGCCTGCACGTGCGGCGCATTCACCAGCGGGTTGTCTTCCAGCGGCCATTCGCCTTTGGCGACGCGGTCGATCTCGCTGCGGATCGCCAGCATCGCATCGATAAAGCGATCCAGCTCCACCTTGCTTTCCGACTCGGTCGGCTCGACCATCAGCGTGCCCGCTACCGGGAACGACATGGTCGGCGCGTGGAAGCCGAAGTCGATCAGGCGCTTGGCGATGTCCATTTCGCTGATGCCGGTCTCTTCCTTCAGCGGACGAATGTCGAGGATACATTCGTGCGCCACGCGGTGATCGCGGCCGGTATACAGAATCGGATACGCGTCTTTCAGACGGGTGGCGATGTAGTTGGCGTTCAGGATCGCCATCTGGCTGGCCTGCTTCAGGCCTTCCGCGCCCATCATGCGGATGTACATCCAACTGATAGGCAGGATGGAGGCGCTGCCGAACGGCGCCGCGGAGACCGCGCCCTGCTGGGTGGTTACGCCGTCGATCTGCACCACGCTGTGGCCCGGTACAAACGGCGCCAGGTGCGCTTTCACGCCGATAGGGCCCATGCCCGGGCCGCCGCCGCCGTGCGGGATGCAGAAGGTTTTATGCAGGTTGAGGTGCGAAACATCCGCGCCGATGTAGCCCGGCGTGGTGATGCCCACCTGGGCATTCATGTTGGCGCCGTCCAGATACACCTGACCGCCGAACTGGTGCACGATCTGGCACACTTCACGGATGGTTTCTTCATACACGCCGTGGGTCGACGGGTAGGTCACCATGATGCAAGAGAGTTCTTCGCCTGCCTGCTCCGCCTTGACGCGCAGATCGTGCAGATCGATGTTGCCGTTCTTGTCGCAGGCCACCACGACCACGCTCATGCCCGCCATCTGGGCGGAGGCCGGGTTGGTGCCGTGCGCCGAGCTCGGGATCAGGCAGACGTGACGGCCCGCTTCGTTGCGGCTTTCGTGGTAGCGGCGGATCGCCAGCAGGCCGGCGTATTCGCCCTGCGCGCCGGAGTTCGGCTGCATGCACACCGCATCATAGCCGGTCAGCTGCACCAGCCACTGGGACAGTTGGCCGATCATCTGCTGGTAACCGGCAGCCTGCTCCGGCGGGCAGAACGGGTGCAGTTCGGAGAATTCAGGCCAGGTGATCGGGATCATTTCCGCCGCGGCGTTCAATTTCATGGTACAGGAACCCAGCGGGATCATCGCCTGGTTCAGCGCCAGATCCTTACGCTCCAAGCGATGCATGTAACGCATCATCTCGGTTTCGCTGTGATAGCGGTTGAATACCGGGTGGGTCAGGATCGGATCCTGGCGCAGCATGGCGGCCGGGATCGATTGGCTGTTTTTGCTCACCGCCGCGTCCAGCGCGTCGATGTCCAGACCGTGATTGTCGCCCGCCAGCAGTGCGAACAGCGTTTGCACGTCTTCACGCGAGGTGGCTTCATCCAGCGTGATGCCCACGGCGCCGTGGATGTCGGTACGCAGGTTGATGCCGAAGCTCAGCGCACGTTCCAGCACGGCGGCCTTGTCTTTCACTTCAACGGTCAGGGTGTCGAACCAGGTGTTGTGGCGCAGCGTCAGGCCGGCCTTCTGCAGCCCGGCAGCCAGGATGTCGGTCAGGCGATGGATGCGCCCGGCGATGCGCTGCAGCCCTTGCGGGCCGTGATACACCGCATACAGGCTGGCGATGTTGGCCAGCAGCACCTGCGAAGTACAGATATTCGAGTTGGCCTTCTCGCGGCGGATATGCTGCTCGCGGGTCTGCATCGCCATGCGCAGCGCGGTGTTGCCGGCGGCATCGCGGGAAACGCCGATGATGCGGCCCGGCATCGAGCGCTTGAACTCGTCGCGGCAGGCGAAGAAGGTGGCGTGCGGGCCGCCGTAGCCCATCGGCACGCCGAAGCGTTGCGCGGAGCCGAACACCACGTCGGCGCCCTGCTTGCCCGGCGCGGTCAGCAGCACCAGGGCCATGATGTCGGCAGCCACGCTGGTGATGATTTTGCGCGATTTCAGTTCGGCCAGCAGCGCGCTGTAGTCGTGCAGTTCACCGGTGGTGCCCACCTGCTGCAGCAACACGCCGAACACGCCGTCCAGCTCCAGCACTTTTTCCGCTTTATCGACGATGACGTCGAAGCCGAAGGTTTCGGCGCGGGTGCGCACCACGTCCAGCGTCTGTGGATGCACGTCGTCAGCCACGAAGAAGCGGTTGGCGTCTTTCAGCTTGCTGGCGCGTTTGGCCAACGCCATCGCCTCAGCGGCGGCGGTGGCTTCATCCAGCAGCGATGCGGAGGCCAGATCCAGGCCGGTCAGATCGAGGGTCACAGTCTGGAAGTTCAGCAGCGCTTCCAGACGGCCCTGCGACACTTCCGGCTGATAGGGGGTGTAAGCGGTGTACCAGCCCGGATTTTCCAGCATGTTGCGCAGGATCACCGGCGGCGTCAGCACGGCGCTGTAGCCCATGCCGATGTAGGATTTGTAGCGCTGATTCTGCGAGGCGATCGCCTTCAGCTCAGCCAGCGCCTGGTGTTCGGTCGCCGCGTCGCCAACCGGCGGCGGCCCCGGCAGCTGAATGTCCGCCGGCACGATCTGTTGGATCAGCGCGCTGAGCGAGCGAGCGCCCACCGCTGCCAGCAACTCCTGGCGTTGTTCCGCAGAAGAGCCGATGTGGCGTTCGATGAACGCTTCGCTGTGTTCGAGTTGGCTGAGTGTCTGAGTCATTGCTACAAATTCCTGAATGCTTGCGTGATACGGGATATAGCTTGAACGGTAACTAAAACGCCCCGGCCGAAAGGCCTGGGGCGTGGGCACGATTACTCGTCGATCGAGGCCTGATAAGCCGCGGCGTCCAGCAGGTTCGCCAGCTCGCCTTCGTCGGAGGCTTTAATCTGGAACAGGAAGCCGTCACCGTAAGGTTCGCTGTTCACCAGCTCCGGGGAGCTTTCCAGCTCGGCGTTCACCGCCACGATTTCACCGCTGATTGGCGCGTAGATGTCCGACGCCGCCTTGACGGATTCCGCCACGGCGCAGTCTTCACCGGCGGCGACTGTGCGGCCCACTTCCGGCAGATCGACAAACACCATATCGCCCAGCAGTTCCTGCGCGTGTTCGGTGATGCCTACGGTGTAAACGCCGTTACCTTCTGCGCGAACCCACTCGTGAGAGGATGCGTATTTCAATTCTGTTGGCACATTGCTCATCGCCGGTTACTCCTTCGAAGAAATAAAAGAATCAATCAATAAAAAATCAATTTGTCAGCGGCTTGCCGGCGCGAACGAAACCGGGCTTGGTCACTTTGACCGGCATCTCGCGGTTGCGGATCTGCACGATGGCCTGCTCGCCGATGCCCGCCGGCACGCGCGCCAGCGCGATGCTGAAGCCCAGCGTCGGGGAGAACGAACCGCTGGTGATCACGCCTTCGTGGGTTTGCCCCGCCGCGTCGGTGAAACGCACCGGCAGCTCATTACGTAATACGCCTTTTTCCGTCATGATCAAGCCGACCAGTTGCTCGGTGCCCTGCTCGCGCTGTTGTTCCAGCGCTTCGCGGCCGATGAAACGGCGATCTTCCGGCTGCCAGGCGATGGTCCAGCCCATATTGGCGGCCAGCGGCGAAACGCCTTCATCCATCTCTTGCCCGTAGAGGTTCATGCCCGCTTCCAGGCGCAGGGTGTCGCGCGCGCCCAGACCGGCCGGCTTGACGCCCGCTGCCAGCAATTTTTGCCAGAAATCCGCCGCCTGCTCTTTCGGCAGCGCGATCTCATAGCCGGCCTCGCCGGTGTAACCGGTGGTGGCGATGAACAGCTCGCCGGCCTGCACGCCGAAGAATGGCTTCATGCCTTCGACCGCGCTTTTTTGTTCCGGGGTGAACAGGGTGCCGGCGCGCTCTTTGGCCTGCGGGCCCTGCACCGCGATCAGCGCCAGATCGTCGCGCACCGTCAGCGCGACGCCATACGGCGCGGCGTGCTCTTCGATCCAGGCCAGGTCTTTGTCGCGGGTGGCGGAATTCACCACCAGGCGGAAATAGTCTTCAGTGAGGAAATAAACGATCAGGTCGTCGATCACGCCGCCGGAAGCATTCAGCATGCCGGTGTACAGCGCCTTGCCGGGTTGGGTCAGTTTGGCGACGTCGTTCGCCAGCAGGTAGCGCAGGAACTCGCGGGTGCGAGCGCCGTGCAGATCCACGATGGTCATGTGAGACACGTCGAACATGCCGGCATCCTGACGCACCGCGTGGTGCTCATCGAGCTGCGAGCCGTAGTGCAGCGGCATCATCCAGCCGTGAAAGTCTACCATGCGCGCACCGCACGCCACGTGCTGGTCGTACAGTGGGGTTTGCTTTGCCATCTTTTCCCTCTTTCCACTCGTCGCTAGAAGTTAGGGTGCTGCCACGCAATGCGGCGGAGCCTGGCTCGCGGCCCGATCGCCATGGCGCACTGACTGCTCAACACAAATGCTGCGCCGGGACGGGCGAAAACTGCGTGCAACCGCCGTGACGCAAACGATACCTTTCCCCCGAACTTATCACCGAACGACCACATTAACCATAAGTTAAAATAGGCTCATTGCTGTTCCGGGGCGGTAAAATGCCGGGCTAGTTTGCAGAGTTTTTCACTGGAAAAATGCGCCTTAAGGCACAAAATTAACAATTAAAGCGGCAAAATGCCGAACTTATATAACAAACCTATGGCCGCACATGGGATCCGGACTTTTGATAACCGAACATGGAATTAGAAAAAGTAATGATAAAAAGCGGCTGAAATTAGATTATTTCAAATGAAGGGTTATATAAGGAAACGCGATGGCATAAGGCGAGAAGCGCGAGCCCGCTGCGGGCTCGCAGAAGGCAGGTGTCAGGCAAGCCACTCGGGCAGATCGTTCAGGCCCATCGCCTGACGCACCAGCTTAGGCTTGACGCCAGGCAGGCTGTCCGCCAGCCGCAGCCCCACGTCGCGCAGCAGCTTTTTGGCCGGGTGGTTGCCGTCGAACAGTTCGCGGAACCCCTGCATGCTGGCCAACATCACCGCCGCGCCGTGTTTGCGGCGGCGCTCATAGCGGCGCAGATAGAGGTGCTGGCCAATATCCTTGCCCTGCCGCTGCAGGCGGCGCAGTTCGGAAATCAGCTCGGCGGCGTCCATAAAGCCCAGATTCACGCCCTGTCCGGCCAGCGGATGCACGGTATGCGCCGCATCGCCCACCAGCGCCAGGCGGTGCGCCGCGAAGCTGCGCGCATAGCGGCCGGTCAGCGGGAACGCCAGCCGTTCGCTTTCCAGGCTGCAGGCGCCCAGACGCATATCGAAGGCCATCGCCAGTTCGCGGTTGAATTGTTCCGGCTCCTGCTGCTTGAGACGCTCAGCGTCTTCCGGCGCGACCGACCAGACGATGGAGCTCAAATGCGGATCGCTGAACGGCAGGAACGCCAGAATGCCGTCGCCGTGGAAAATTTGCCGCGCCGTGGCCTGATGCGGCTCTTCGGTGCGGATGGTGGCCACCAACGCGTGGTGGCGATAGTCCCAGAAGGTCAGCGGGATATCGGCATGCTGGCGCAGCCACGACTGGGCGCCGTCGGCGCCAATCACCAACCGGGCGGTCAGCATACGGCCGTCCTCCAGCGTGATGAAGGCGTCATTCTCGCCCCACGCCACCTGCTTGAGCGCGGCCGGGGTAATCAGCGTGATGTCCGACAGGCTTTCGGCGCGCTTCCACAGCGCCTTCTGGATCACCGAATTTTCGATGATGTGGCCGAGATGGCTGAAACCGCACTCGTCGCCGCGGAAGGCGATTTTGCCGAAGCTGTCGCGATCCCACACTTCCATCGCGTTGTAGGCGCTGGCGCGCTGCTGGAGGATGTCGTCCCACACGCCGATATGCTGCAGCAAACGCTCGCTGGCGGCATTGATGGCGGAAACGCGCAGCGCAGGCTGCTCCGACGGCGGCGCCATATCCGGCTGGCGCTGCTCCAACACCGCCACGCGCAGCCCGCTGCCCTGCAGGCCGCAGGCCAACGCCAGCCCCACCATACCGCCACCGGCGATAATCACGTCAAATGATTGCATGCTGCTCGATTTCCTTAAATAACGCGCGACGCCTTGCCACGCCGCGTTTTTGGGCGCGCCACAGGGCGCCCGATTCTGTGTCTAACGTTCCACCCAGCCCAATGTGCGCTTGGCGAAGGCGTCGCGCACCGCCGGCAAACGCGCCATCGCCATCAGCCCCAGATTGCGGCCGACCACCAGCGGGGCATAACGGTTGGCGAACAGGCGAATCAATCCGTCGGTCACGCCGATCGTCGCCTGCTGATCGTTTTGCCGCCGCTGCTGATAGCGGCTCAGCAGCGCATAACCGCCGGCGTCTTCGCCGCTGTTCATCGCTTCCGCCAGCGTTTCCGCCAGCGACATCACATCGCGCAGACCAAGGTTGAACCCCTGCCCGGCGATCGGATGCAGCGTCTGCGCCGCGTTGCCCACCAGCGCCAGCCGGTGGCTGACATGACGATCGGCGGTTAGCAGGCTAAGTGGATAACTGTGCCGCTTACCGGCCTTGAGGAAGCGCCCCAGCCGCCAGCCGAAGGCCTGTTGCAGCTCGGCGATAAAACGCGCGTCGTCCCAGGCATCCACCCGGGCGCGATCTTCGCGCGCATGGCACCACACCAGCGAACTGCGCCCCTGCGACATCGGCAACAGCGCCAGCGGCCCATAACGGGTAAAGCGTTCAAAGGCGCGCCCCTGCGGATCTTCCGCCGTGGTGACGTTGGCGATGGTGGCGAACTGCGGATAGTCCTCCTGCCGCCACTGCACGTTGCAGGCCTGCGCCAGCGCCGAACGCGAGCCGTCGGCCGCCACCAGCAGCTGCCCGCGCAGACGCTGGCCGTTGTCCAGCAGCACTTCCGCCCGCTCCGCGGTGCGAATCACGTCCACCACCCGCGCGGGGCAGTGCAGCGTGACGCCCGGCGCCTTCGCCAGCAGCGCGAACAGCCGCTGCCCGGCGTCGTGCAGTTCGATCACCTGGCCGAGCGCATCGACCTGATAATCCTGCGCCTGCAGATTAACGAAACCGGCGTGACCGCGATCGCTGACGTGCACCTGAGTGATCGGCGTGGCGCAGTCGCGCAGCGCCGGCCAAACGCCGATGCGCGCCAGCTGTTGGCAGGTGCCCTGCGCCAAAGCGATGGCGCGGGCGTCAAAGCCAGGATGGCTGCGGTCGTCCGGCCGGGTCGCCTCGACCAAATCCACCGCCATTCTTCCCTGAGTAAGCGACGAGATAGCCAGCGCCAGCGTCGCGCCCGCCATACCGCCACCAACGATAATGACGCTCATGCTATGACCTTGCCGCCGCCATCAAGGCCTCGATGGCATCGGCGTCTTTCACCACGGTGGCGGTCAGGTTTTCATTGCCGTCGGCGGTGATCACGATGTCGTCCTCGATGCGGATGCCGATGCCGCGGTACTCCGCCGGCACGTCCGCATCCGGCGCGATATACAGCCCCGGTTCCACGGTCAGCACCATGCCCGGCTCCAGCAGCCGATCGCGGCTCGGCGTGCCGTAGTGGCCAACGTCGTGCACGTCGAGACCCAGCCAGTGGCTCAGCCCGTGCATAAAGAACTGACGGTGGGCCTGCTCGGCGATCAACTGGTCGACTTCACCTTTCAATACGCCCAGCTCCACCAGCCCGACCACCATGATGCGCACCACTTCGTCATTGACTTCGCGAATGCTGGTGCCGGGTTTGAACAGTTCCAAAGCGCGCTGCAGCGACGCCAGCACAATGTCGTACACCGCGCGCTGCGGCCGGCTGAACTTGCCGTTGACCGGGAAGGTGCGGGTGATGTCGCCGGCGTACCCCTGGTACTCGCAACCGGCGTCGATCAACACCAGATCGCCGTCGCGCATCTGGCTCTCGTTCTCGGTGTAGTGCAGGATACAGCCGTTTTCGCCGCTGCCGACGATGGTGTTGTAAGACGGGTAACGGGCGCCGAGGCGGGTGAACTCATGATGAATTTCCGCTTCCAGCTGGTATTCGAACATGCCCGGGCGGCATTTTTCCATCGCGCGAGTATGCGCCAACGCGCTGATCTCGCCGGCGCGGCGCATCACCGCCAGCTCTTCCGGCGATTTGAACAGGCGCATATCGTGCAGCCACGGCCGCCAGTCGGTCACGGTGGCAGGCGCCTGCAGGTTCTGGCGGAACCCCTTGCGCAGCTTGTCCAACGCGCCGAACAGGATCTGATCGGCATAGGCGTATTCGCCCTCCGCGTGGTAGACCACATCCAGGCCGTTGAGCAGCAGGTGCAGTTGGTCATTGATTTCATCGAACGGCAGCGCGCGATCCACACCCAGCTTTGCCGGTGCGGCGTCTTGCCCCAGGCGGCGGCCAAACCAGATTTCCGCCGTCAAATCGCGCACCCGGTTGAACAACACGCTGTGGTTGTGCGTTTCGTCGCTTTTAATCAGCACCAGCACCGCTTCCGGCTCATTGAAGCCGGTCAGGTACCAAAAATCACTGTTCTGCCGGTAGGGATAGTCTGAATCTGCACTGCGCGTCGTTTCCGGCGCAGAGAAAATAACCGCCGCGCTGGCCGGCGCCATTTTCGCCAACAGCGCCTGGCGGCGGTTGTTGAATTCCTGCTGAGTCATTACCTTCTCCTGAAATCATTGCCATCCGCACCGCCGGCGGAGGGGCGATAGAACGTTTAGTGCAGCGTCGGTTTGATATTTTCCGGCGCCGTCGGTTTGTGACGGGTGAATTCGCCGTGGCACATGATGGCGGCGACCCGCACATACTCCGCCACTTCTTCCAACGACTGTTCCAATTCTTCCTGATCTTCGTCTTCGTCGTAGCCCAGTTGCGCGATGTTGCGCAGATCGTCGATCGCTTCACCGACTTCGTCTTTCACCTGAGCCAGCTTCGGCTGCATCATGCCCAGACCGAGCAGGAAGTGGTTGACCCAACCGGCCAGCGCGTCGGCGCGATCGAACACGCTGACGATCTCCCCTTCAGGCAGCATCAGTTGGAACAGGAATTCGTCATCTTCCAGCGTGTCACGCGTCGCTTCATACAGCTGCTGCAACGGTTGGCTGAGCGCCTGTGGGAAGGCGACGCCTTCGTTGGTCAGATCGTGCACCAGCGCCTGCCAGCCGGCGTCACGGCTGCCGCCACACAGCAGGCCGCTGATCAGGCCGTGCATTTCTGCCGCGGTCAACGCCACCGACTGCTGGTTGAGGGCCACGGTTAAAGATTGGTAACTTGGAAATGTATTCTGTATAGACATGCGCATTCGTCATCGTTGGCAGGATAAGTTCGTGTTATGCTACCACCAAGGTCCGTCGCTATACCAGATAAGCGCGACACCTCAGTGGCTAGTTATAATCGCGATGTGGCAGGTTTCACACTGCGCCGGCGGGTGACGGAAGTGCGGTAAATACGCATTTTGAAACCCTTTTTTGACTGGCAATGTGCGCCACAGTAGATTACAACCAGGTACTGAAAAAGGGGTTGTATCTTGGTACCGAGGTATATATAGTGGCGCCCGCTTTGACGGCCCGGCCAGGGCGGACAAGGCTGGCGCGAAATTTAGGCAGGAAGGTGGCATGTCTGCACAACCGGTAGATATTCAAATTTTTGGCCGCTCGTTAAGAGTCAATTGCCCGCCAGAACAACAAGATGCGTTGAATATGGCGGCGGACGATCTTAACCAACGGTTGCAAGATCTTAAAGTTCGCACTAGAGTCTCCAATACTGAGCAACTGGTTTTCATCGCGGCATTGAACGTCTGTCACGAACTTGCTCAAGAACGGTTGAAAACCCGTGACTACGCGTCCAATATGGAACAACGCATACGGATGCTGCAGCAGACCATTGAACAAGCGCTGCTTGAACAAGGTCGCATCTCTGAACGTCAGGATGCACAATTCGAATAACTTAAGTTGTTGAAATCAAAGTTTCGGCAACGAGTACAAAATTTCTCTGAGATGTTCGCCAGCGGGCCAGTCCCCTGAGCCGATATTTAGTACAAACAGAATGTGTTGCTCCGCGATCGGTGAGCACGCTCGGTGCGCCGAGAAGCCTTAAGATTGCGACGGCACGTTCACCTTGAACCATGGGTTCAAGGGTTACAGCCTGCGACGGCATCTCGGAGATTCCCCTTCTCAGCGGTTTATGTGTGCTGAACACCACACAGAGCAAGCCTGATACGATGCCTTTTCAACCCCAATTCGCGCAGCAGCGCCAAACCATTCGTCAACTCATTCGCCAACGTCGGCGCGAGCTTACGCCGGGCCAGCAACGCTTTGCCGCAGAAAAGATAGCCGAACGCCTCGTCACGCATGAACGCATTCAGGCGGCGCACAGCATCGCGGTGTTTTTGTCGTTTGACGGCGAACTCGATACCGGACCGCTGATCGAGCGGCTGTGGACGCTCGGCAAACGGGTTTACCTGCCGGTGCTGCATCCGTTCAGCCCGGGCCACCTGCTGTTCCTGCGCTATGCGCCGGAAACGCCGCTGGTGCGCAATCGCTTCAATATTCTCGAACCGCGCCTCGATGTGCGCAAGGTGTTGCCGCAGGGTGAACTGGAGGTGGTGCTGACACCGCTGGTGGCGTTCGATCATACCGGGCAGCGTCTGGGCATGGGCGGCGGCTTTTACGATCGCACCCTGCAAAACTGGCGCAGCGGCGGCCCCTATCCCATCGGCCTGGCCCATGATTGCCAGCAGGTGGAGCATCTGCCGACCGAACACTGGGATATCCCGCTGCCGGAAATCCTCACCCCGCTCTGCAGCTGGGCGTGGCACGAGCCAAAATAGCAAAAGGCCGGATCGCTCCGGCCTTTTTCGTTGCGGCATGCCGCCGAATCAGAACAGCAGGCGGGCGCGGATGGTGCCGTCGATGGCTTTCATACGCTGCAGCGCGGCGTCGGCGCGCGCGGTTTCCGCTTCGATGTCGATCACCACATAGCCGATTTCCGGCCCGGTTTGCAGATACTGTGCGGCGATGTTAACTCCCTCTTCGGCAAAGATCTGGTTAATCTGCGTCAGCACGCCCGGACGGTTTTCGTGGATGTGCAGCAGGCGGCTGGCGTTCGGGCCATGCGCCGGCAGCGACACTTCCGGGAAGTTGACGGCGGACAGAGTCGATCCGTTGTCGGAGTATTTCGCCAGCTTGCCGGCCACTTCGTCGCCGATGTTCTCTTGCGCTTCCTGAGTGGAACCGCCGATGTGCGGCGTCAGCAGCACGTTGTCGAACTCACACAGCGGCGAGTTGAACGGATCGCTGTTGGTCGCCGGCTCTTCCGGGAAGACGTCGATCGCCGCGCCCGCCAGGTGATTGCTGGCCAGCGCGTCGCACAGCGCGGGAATATCCACCACGGTGCCGCGCGAGGCGTTGATCAGAATGGCGCCCGGTTTCATCAGCGCCAGTTCTTCCGCCCCCATCATATTTTTGGTCGATGGCGTTTCCGGCACGTGCAGCGTCACCACGTCGCTCATATTGAGCAGATCGGACAGATGGCGCACCTGCTGCGCATTGCCCAGCGGCAGCTTGTTCTCGATGTCGTAGAAGAACACCTTCATGCCCAGCCCTTCGGCCAGAATGCCCAGTTGGGTGCCGATATGGCCGTAGCCGATGATGCCCAGCTTTTTGCCGCGCGCCTCATAGGAGCCCACGGCCAGTTTGTGCCACACGCCGCGGTGCGCCTTGGCGTTGGCGGCCGGAATGCCGCGCAGCATCAACAGCAGCTCGCCCAGCACCATTTCGGCCACGGATCGGGTATTGGAGAAGGGGGCGTTGAAGACCGGAATACCGCGTTTGGTCGCCGCTTTCAGATCAACCTGGTTGGTGCCGATGCAGAAGCAGCCCACCGCCACCAGTTTTTCTGCGGCGGCGAACACCTCTTCAGTCAGATGCGTACGCGATCGGATGCCGACGAAGTGTGCATCGCGGATGGATGCCTTCAACGATTCGGTGTCTAACGCACCCTTGTGGTATTCGATGTTGGTATAACCGGCGGCACGCAAATTATCGACCGTGCTCTGATGAACCCCTTCCACCAACAGGAATTTAATCCTGTCTTTCTCCAATGATACTTTTGCCATTTACCCGACCCTATGTTCAGACTTCAGAAGCGGCTGTGACGACACAGCTCCCATCCAACATAACAAAAATAACGCGGGCGGCAATACAAACGATTGCCTGCCCGGCAGGACAAGGCGCAGCGTTGATGGCGGTTTACGGCAGAAAATGCCATAGGGAAAGTTTTCGGCAGAAGCTTTGGGGAGTCAGTTTTCACAATGTGACATAAGTCACCAAATTTGCCGTTTTTCAGAAAAGATATTTTAACCGAAGAATTATGCGGCCCGGCACCGCCGGGCCACAAACGGCAGAAGCTTATTTGACCACTTTCACGCCTTCCGGGGTGCCGACCAGCGCCACGTCCGCGCCACGGTTGGCGAACAGCCCCACGGTCACCACGCCGGCGATGCCGTTGATCTTGTTCTCCAAAGCGATGGCGTCGGTGATGCTCAGGTTATGCACATCGAGGATCACGTTGCCGTTGTCGGTCACCACGTTCTGGCGATACTCCGGCAGGCCGCCGAGTTTCACCAGCTCGCGCGCCACATAGGAGCGGGCCATCGGGATCACTTCCACCGGCAGCGGGAACTTGCCCAGCACATCCACCTGCTTGCTGGCGTCGACGATGCAGATGAATTTCTTGGCGATGGCGGCGATGATCTTCTCGCGCGTCAGCGCCGCGCCGCCGCCTTTGATCATCTGCATGTGGCCGTTGATTTCGTCCGCGCCGTCCACGTAGATATCGAGCGAGTCCACTTCGTTGCTGTCGAACACATGGATGCCGAGGCTTTTCAGCTTGGCGGTGGAGGCGTCGGAGCTGGACACCGCGCCTTCAATCTGGTGCTTGATGGAGCCCAGCGCGTCAATAAAGTGGGCAGCGGTAGAGCCGGTGCCGACCCCGACGATGGTGCCCGGCGTCACGTATTCCAGCGCCGCCCAGCCTACCGCTTTTTTCAGTTCGTCCTGCGTCATAATATGTCCCTTGCCTCTGTACGAAAACGTGTGCGTATTATAGGGTAAAACGCTGTTTTTCACGCCGGCAGGATCACACTTATTTACCGCAGCCCGCATTTTTACCCGCTTGGCGGCGAGTTGGTGGCGTGATTTTTCCACCTGCGCCGCGCGCAAAATGTGGCATAGTGCCGGTATCATTCTAATTTAAGGGATATCTTTCCGATGAAACGCCCAGACTATCGTACGCTGCAAGCGCTGGACGCGGTGATCCGTGAGCGCGGCTTCGAGCGCGCCGCGCAAAAACTCTGCATCACGCAATCGGCGGTATCCCAACGCATCAAACAGCTGGAAAACCTGTTCGGCCAACCGCTGCTGGTCCGCACCGTGCCGCCGCGCCCGACCGAACAGGGGCAAAAGCTGCTGGCGTTGCTGCATCAGGTGGAGCTGCTGGAAGAAGAGTGGCTGGGCAACGACACCGGCGTCGATACGCCGCTGCTGCTGTCGCTGGCGGTCAACGCCGACAGTCTGGCGACCTGGCTGCTGCCGGCGCTGAAACCGGTGCTGGCGGACTCCCCCATTCGCCTGAATCTGCAGGTGGAAGATGAAACCCGCACCCAGGAGCGGCTGCGCCGCGGTGAAGTGGTGGGCGCGGTGAGTATTCAGCCGCAGCCGCTGCCGAGCTGCCTGGTGGATCGGCTGGGGGCGCTGGACTACCTGTTTGTGGCCTCCAGCGGCTTCGCCGAGCGCTATTTCCCGAACGGCGTCACCCGTTCCGCACTGCTGAAAGCGCCGGCGGTGGCCTTCGACCATCTCGACGACATGCACCAGGCATTCCTGCAGCAGAACTTCGATCTGTCGCCGGGCAGCGTGCCCTGCCACATCGTGAACTCATCGGAAGCCTTCGTGCAGCTGGCGCGTCAGGGCACCACCTGCTGTATGATCCCGCATCTGCAGATCGAAAAGGAGCTGGCATCCGGTGAACTGATCGATCTGACGCCGGGGCTGTACCAGCGCCGCATGCTGTACTGGCACCGCTTCGCGCCGGAGAGCCGCATGATGCGTAAAGTGACCGACGCGTTGCTGGAGCACGGTCACCAGGTGCTGCGCCAGGATTAAAACGAAAAAAGGTTCGCCCGCGGCGAACCTTTTCTTCAATACCACACCCTTACTGCGCGGCGTTACGCTGCAGCTCGAACACCACATCCACCTGATCGTCGAAGTGAATGCTTTGCTGTTCATAGGTTTGCGCCGCGTCGTTTTCCGCCGCCGCGCCGGCCGCCTTATACATCCGCGCCACCGGCATCGGCTGGTAGTTGGCGACCCGGTAGCGAATGCTGTACACCGGCCCCAGCTTGGCGTGGAAGCCCTTGGCCAGGGATTCTGCCTGCTGAGTCGCGTTCTCGATCGCTTTTTGCCGCGCCTGCTCGCGATACACGTCCGGCTTGGCGACGCCCAGCTCCACCGCGCGGATCTCGTTCAGGCCGGATTTCAGCGCGCCGTCCAGCAGCTCGTTCAGCTTGTCCAACTGGCGCAGGGTGACCTGCACCTGGCGCACCGCCCGGTAGCCCTTCAGCACCGACTCGCCGGTTTTCAGGTAGTCGTATTCCGGCTGAGTGCGCAGGTTGGCGGCGCTGATGTCTTTCTTCTCGATGTTGTTTTTCTGCAGGAAATCAAAGTACTGCGCCACGCGCTCGTCTACCTGCTTCTTCGCCTGGGCGGCGTCTTTGGAGGAAACGCTTACCTCGATCGCCAGGGTGGCGATATCCGGCGTGGCGTCCACGCTGGCGGTGCCGGAGGTGACGACGTGCGGCCCTTCAGGCAATTCAGCCGCCTGCAGCGCCATCGGTAGCGTCCCTAATCCGACCATTGCGGCCATAGCCAATGCTTTTAGCTTCACAGTGTCTCCTTAATGACAGGCTGTCTCTGATCGCCGGCTTTTCCCTGCGAGAACCGCCGGATTCCTGGCATCAAACGTAGCATATCGCACGGCGTTTTGAATTCGGATTAGTGACAAATTCTTATAAATTTGCCCCCTGCCAGGCCAGCTGCAGCGCGATGCCCCACATCACCAGACCGACCAGCGCATTGATGATGCGCTGCGCCCGCTGCGTATTCAGCCACGGCGCCAGCCAGGAGGCCAGCAGCGCCAGGCCGAAGAACCACACCGCCGACGCGCTGACCGCGCCAAGCGCGAACCAGGAACGCACGTCCGCCGTCAGCTGTCCGCCCAGGCTGCCGAGCACCACGAAAGTGTCCAGATAGACGTGCGGATTCAGCCAGGTGACCGCCAGCATGGTGACCACGATGCGCCAGCGGCTCTGCGCCAGCTCCTGCGCCGCGGCCTGCGCCGGTTGCGGGCTGAAGGCGGAACGGAACGCGCCCCAGCCGTACCAAAGCAGAAACGCCACACCGCCCCAGGTGACTAACGCCAACAGCAGCGGCGAGCGGGTCAGCAACGCGCTGCCGCCGAAAATACCGGCGCAGATCAGCACGATATCGCTCAGTGCGCACAATGAGGCGATCATCAAATGGTACTGACGGCGAATGCCCTGATTCATCACGAATACGTTCTGCGGGCCCAGCGGCAGGATCATGGCGGCGCTCAGGGCAAAACCCTGCAGGAAGACGGCTAACATGGGAAATTCCTCGAATGATAAAAGGCGCCGGACGTGGGCGCGTATCGGTCAACACGCGCATCATACGAGGAAGCGATCATTAGGTGAAATTGATGTTTCTAATCCAGTATCAGAAGCACTAATACTCCAAGCGGCGGGATTGCGCCGTCAAATTCGCTCATCGACGCGAAATTCGCTATCATCCGCCCCCACCCTCCAGCCGGCCACCCGATGTCTACGATCACCGATACCTTTATCGCCCCGCCATGCCATGACCAGATAGAGATCCTCTATCAGGACGATCATCTGGCGCTGATCAATAAGCCGGCCGGGCTGCTCAGTCTCTCGGGCAAGAATCCGCAGAATCTCGATTCGGTACACCACCGGCTGGTACAGCTGTTACCCGGCTGCGCCCTGGCGCACCGCCTGGATTTCGGCACGTCCGGTTTGATGGTGGTGGCCCGCAACAAGGCCGTCAACGCCGCGCTCTGCCGGCAGTTCAGCGAACGCACCGTCGGCAAAGTGTACAGCGCGCTGCTCTGCGGCCATCTGGCGGATAACGAAGGGGTAATAGACGCGGCGATCGCCAAAAACCCGGCGCTGTTCCCGCTGATGTCGATTTGCGCCCTCCACGGCAAGCCCGCCCGCTCCCGCTATCGGGTCGTCGAACGTTTTTATCGTGAAACGGAAGGCGGGATCTCGCTGCCGCTGACGCGGGTGCAGCTCACCCCGGAGACCGGACGCACCCACCAGCTGCGTATTCACAGCCGGCAATTGGGCCATCCTATTTTAGGTTGCGATCTGTATGGCGGGCGCCTGCTGCCGGGTACCGAGCAGACGCCGCGGCTGATGCTGCACGCCAGCGAGCTGGACTTTGTGCACCCCATCAGCGGAGAGCGGATAGCCGCTCGTCACGCCGCGCCGTTCTGAACGCGGCTTACCACATCAAATCGTCGGGCACTTTAAAGTCGGCGTACGGATCGTCTTCATCCTGCTCTTCCTGACTCAGCGCACTGTGCAGCACTATGCTGGCCGCATCGCGCTGCGCGATTTTATCGGCGACGCTCGCGGGGATAATCGCGTATTCACACTCTTCGCGGCTCTCGACAACCAAGCGGGCAATGGCGAGGCGGCCATTGATCAGCTGCGTCTGGGTCGCTTTATCCACCAGGATTTTCTTGATCAGGTTACCGTCGGTGAAGTTGAAACCGATATCGCCTTTCGCCAGGACGATGCGGTTCATCTCGATCAGTTGCTTCACCTGCGCCTTGTATTCTTTGGACAGCGCGGCCTGCTTTTGCTGCTCGCTCAATTGCTTATCGCGCTCAAGCTGCGCCTTTTTATTCTCTTCCACCGCCTCTCTGGCCTCGCGCGCCTGAACGCGTGATTTTTTAGCCGTTCTCTGGACTTTGGCCATTTTCTTGCTGGTTACCAAGCCCGCTTTGAGCATCTGCTCTTGTAAGGTGAGTTTTGTCATGTTCGTGTCTGAAGCCGTGGGGTCATGGTGGGATTATACCCGTAATTTTTCAGGCTGCACCAGCTTGCCGGGCGGCTTGCAACGCAGGGCAACGGCGGCAACCCCACCTGAACCCCAGATCATGAATGTGGCTCATGTGGTAATGAAATTAAGTCTCTTTCACTCCCACCGAGACTCTGGCAAAAATAGACCTCATTAACGACAGACAATATGAAATCGGCTGAATGAAAAAATAGAAAAACAAGCCATTGAAATAAATGGATAAACCCAGCCCTCATATCATATAACAGGATGCTATAAGACGATGAATAGAGACTTTACCTTTACGATTAAGAGCAGTTCTTTCGATGAAGATTATAACCCTTCTGAAAATACGCGTATCACCACCAACTTCGCCAATTTGGCCAGAGGGGAAAACCGCCGGGAGAACCTGCGCAACACGCTGGTGATGATTAACAACCGCTTCAATTCGTTGGCGCATTGGGATAACCCCAAGGCCGATCGCTATGCGGTCGAGCTTGAAATCATTTCGGTTGAGATGCGCATTGAAGATCACAGCGCCAGCTTCCCGGTAATAGAAATCCTGAAAACCAACATCCTTGATAAAAAAACGCAAACGCGTATCGAGGGCATCGTCGGGAACAATTTCTCCTCTTACGTGCGCGATTACGACTTTAGCGTCTTGCTGCCGGCGCACAATAAAAACACGGCGGAATTTACCATTCCGGATGATTTCGGCGATTTGCACGGCAATATCTTTAAGCACTTCGTCAATTCAAACGAATACCATGAGAATTTCAGCAAACCGCCGGTGATCTGCCTCAGCGTGTCCAGCAAAGACACCTATCATCGGACGGGCAATCAACACCCGGTCTTGGGCGACGAGTATCGGCAAGACGGCGCTTCGCTGACCGACCGGTATTTTAAAAAAATGGGCCTGCAGGTGCGCTATTTCATGCCGAAAAATAGCGTCGCGCCCCTGGCGTTTTATTTCCCTGGGGATTTGCTGAGCGATTACACCGATCTGGAGCTGATTGGCACCATCAGCACGATGGAGACCTTCCAAAAAATCTATCGGCCTGAAATTTACAATGCCAACTCGGCGGCAGGGCAATGCTATCAGCCAAGCCTGAATAACCAGGATCATTCATTAACCAAGATTGTTTACGATCGCGAAGAGCGTAGCCGGTTAGCGATTGAGCAGGGGAAATTTACGGAAGAGCAATTTATCAAGCCCTACAAGCCCATTCTTGAGCAATGGTCTGCTCACTACGCGCTTTGATTCACTTAAATACAGGTCATCTATTATGAAAATATTGCTCCCTACCTCGACCGCCGGCAGCTTGCCTAAACCTTCCTGGCTGGCCCAGCCGGAAACCCTGTGGTCGCCCTGGAAATTGCAGAATGAAGAATTAATCGAAGGGAAACAGGACGCTCTGCGTTTGTCGCTGGCAGAGCAACAACAGGCCGGCATCGATATCGTCAGCGATGGCGAGCAAACGCGCCAGCACTTCGTCACGACGTTTATCGAGCACCTCAGCGGCGTCGATTTCGAGAAACGCGAAGTGGTTAAAATCCGCAATCGCTATGAGGCGAGCGTGCCAACCGTGGTGGGGGCGGTCTCGCGTCAAAAGCCCGTTTTCGTTGAAGACGCCAAATTTTTACGCCAGCTGACCCAGCAGCCGATTAAATGGGCCCTGCCGGGGCCGATGACCATGATCGACACGCTCTATGACAACCACTATAAAAGCCGCGAGAAATTGGCCTGGGAGTTCGCCAAGATCCTCAATCAGGAAGCCAAAGAGCTTGAGGCCGCCGGCGTCGACATTATTCAGTTTGATGAGCCCGCATTTAACGTGTTCTTTGACGAGGTGAATGACTGGGGCATCGCCGCCCTGGAAAGAGCCGTTGAAGGGCTTAAGTGTGAAACGGCCGTACATATCTGCTATGGATACGGCATTAAGGCCAATACCGACTGGAAAAAGACGCTGGGCTCTGAGTGGCGGCAATATGAAGAGGCGTTTCCCAAGCTGCAAACGTCGACTATCGATATTATCTCGTTGGAGTGCCATAACTCGCACGTGCCGATGGATCTGCTTGAACTGATTCGCGGTAAGAAAGTGATGGTCGGCGCCATTGATGTGGCGAATCATGCCGTTGAGACGCCGGAAGAAGTGGCCGCTACGCTGCGCAAAGCGCTGCAGTTTGTCGATGCCGACAAGCTCTATCCGTCGACCAACTGCGGCATGGCTCCTCTGCCCCGTCAGGTCGCCCGCGGCAAGCTGAATGCCTTAAGTGCAGGCGCCGAGATCGTGCGCCGGGAACTGTTGGCCAAATAACCGCGCCAGCGCCCGCCGCAGTAGCCTCCTGCGGCGGGCGATTATCAATCGACTCCTCCTCCCCGCAACGCCCCCGCGCTGGTGTATACTCGGATTTCTACGCGATGCCAGCCACAGCGGCCTGAACGGCCCCTCAGCCAGCCCACACCAGCTTAATAACAGTGGAACCCTCATGAGCCCAGATACCGCTCGCATCAGCGAAATTATCGATCGCGCCAAGATCTCGCCTTATCAAATCCTCATCCTCGCCCTGTGTTTCCTGATCGCCCTGCTGGACGGGTTCGATACCGCCATCATCGGCTATATCGCCCCGGCGCTGCGCGAAGAGTGGGGTCTGCAGCCAGCGCAGCTCTCCCCCGCCTTCGGTGCGGGATTGTTCGGTCTGCTGATCGGCAGCCTGCTGTTCGGGCCGATCGCCGACGCCATCGGCCGCAAACGCGTGCTGCTCGTCGCGGTGCTGGTGTTTGGCGGCTGCACCCTGGCTTCAGCCTATGCGCATTCGATCGAATCCCTGACCTGGTTGCGCTTTATCACCGGCATTGGCCTCGGGGGCGCGATACCGACCTGCATCACCCTCAGCTCTGAGTACTCACCGGCGCGCCGGCGCATGCTGCTGGTCACCCTCAGCTGGAGCGGCTTTACCGCCGGGCTGGCCCTGGGCGGCCTGCTGGCCGGGCAGATCATCCCGGCGTTCGGCTGGCGCGGCCTGCTGCTGGTCGGCGGCATTGCACCGTTGGCGCTGCTGCCGCTGTTGGCCTGGCAGATGCCCGAGTCGGTGCGCTTTATGGCCGCCAGCGCCAAACATGCCGATCGGCTGCGCCGGGTGGTCGAGCGTATCACCGGCCAGCGTTGGACGGGGGGACCCATTGTCGATGACGAGCGCCCGGCGCAGGCCAGGTCGCCGATCTCGCACCTGTTTATCGAAGGGCGCGCCGTGCGCACCCTGCTGCTGTGGGCGGCATTCTTCTGTTCGCTGTTCGTGTTCTACCTGCTCACCAGTTGGCTGCCGACGATCCTCAAAGACGCCGGTTTCGATATCGCCCACGCCTCGCGCATCGGCGCGATGGTGCCGCTCGGCGGCACCCTGGGCGCCATCCTGATGGCGCTGCTGATGGATCGGGTCGGGCCCTATCGCGTGCTGGCCTTCTCCTACCTGGGCGCCGCGCTGGTGATCGGCGCTACCGGTTACCTGATGGGCGACGCATACACGCTGGCCGCCGTCGTGTTCCTGATAGGCTTCGGCGTGGCCGGCGCGCAAAACGGCCTGAATCTGGTTTCCGCCACCCTTTACCCGACCGCAGCCCGCGTGACCGGCGTCAGCTGGGCCATGGCCAATGGCCGCTTCGGCTCGATCGTCGGCTCGATGCTCGGCGCCTGGATGATGACCGCCGCCGGTTCGCCGGAAGTGTTCTTCCTCTGGCTGGCGCTGCCGGCGCTGCTGGGCGCAGCCGCCATCTTCCTGCTTTATCGCCTCAGCCTGCGCCGCCGCGCGCCGCTCACCGAACCGGCGGCCGGCATCTGAACTCGCGGAAAATAAAAGGCCGAGACGCCATCAGTGACGTCTCGGCCTGCAATCAAAAAGGGGGCCAAGGCCCCCTTCTGCGTTATTCCGCCTTGGCGGAAGCGTCTTCGGTGCGATACAGGTGCACGTCCATTTGCGGGAACGGAATGCCGATGTTGTGGGCATCCAGCGCGCGCTTGAAGTTTTCCATCAGATCGAAGTACACATTCCAGTATTCCGCGTTGGTGGTCCAGGAACGGGTCACGAAGTTCAGAGAGGACGGCGCCATCTCGTTCAGACGCACGGTTACGCCTTTGGCGTGCATGATGCGCTTGTCGGCGGCGATCACGTCGCCCAACACCTTCTTCACCACGTCGATATCGGCGTTGTAGGCCACGCCTACCACGATGTCCACGCGGCGGTTCGGTTCGCGGGAATAGTTGATGATGTTGCCGGCGATGATTTTACCGTTCGGCACCACGATGGTTTTGTTGTCTGCGGTACGCAGGGTGGTGGAGAAAATCTGCACCTGATCGACGGTACCGGCCACGCCGCCCAGATCGACATACTCACCCACGCGCAGCGGGCGGAAGATCACCAGCAGCACGCCGGCGGCGAAGTTGGACAGCGAGCCTTGCAGCGCCAGGCCGACGGCCAAACCGGCGGCACCCAGCACGGCGATCACCGAGGTGGTCTGCACGCCGACGCGCCCCAGCACCGCGATGAAGGTGAACGCCAGCACGCCGTAACGTACGATCGCCGACAGGAAGTCCGCCACCGTGGCGTCGATGCCGCGCAGCTTCATTACGCGGTTCAGCGCATTGCCGACCACGCGGGCCACGATCGAACCGATGATCAGGATAACGATGGCGGCGACAATATTCACCGCATACTGGATCAACAGATCCTGGTTCTTCACCAACCAGTCGCCGGCACCGTTGATGCCGTCTACTACATTCAAATCTTTCATTCGTGTCGTCCTAACTCAGTCCCTAACGGGAGAAACTCGCAAAAATACACTGGCTTCGGCAGCCAGTAGGAAACCACCGCCTAAGGGTAACCAACATTAAAGGCTCATGCCAACCGTCAGCGTTAAAAATAGCCGAAACCGCCCGCCGCTTCTTCTATGCTGAAAACAGCGCGTTGGCCATTTCACGACAAGAGATCCGTTCTTCATGCACATTCGCTCTTCGCTTAAACACTATTGGCAAGTGCGGCCCAGGCTGCTGTTTTCCGTCGGCGCCGGGCTGTTGTGCTTCCTGCTGCTGCCCGCCCAGCTCTCGTTGTTGCAGCGTTTGATGATCGGCTGGAATACGCTGGCCTGGCTCTATCTGCTGTTTCTCTGGCGGCTGATGTTGGTCAGCACGCCGCAGCACATTCGCCAGATCGCCCGGCGGCAGGACGAAAGCGCCAGCACGGTGTTGGCGCTGGTCAGTTTCGGTTGTCTGGTGAGCATTCTGGCGATCCTGTTCGAATTGAGCAGCGCCAAACAGGCCAGCGACTCGCTGAAAACCCTGCATCTGGCACTAACCGGCGGAACGCTGGCGGTTTCCTGGCTGCTGCTGCCGACCGCCTTCACCATGCACTATGCTCATCAGTTTTATCGCCAGGGCGCACAGCAGGATCCTTTGCCGCTGCTGTTCCCCGGCAACCTTACCGAGCCGACCTATCTGGACTTCGCCTACTTCTCCTTCACTATCGCGGTCGCGTCGCAGACCGCCGATGTGGCGGTCGGCGCGGCAGAGGTGCGCAAGATCACCCTGTTGCAGTCGGTGATCTCCTTCGCGTTCAACATGCTGATCCTGGGCCTGTCTATCAACGTCGGCGCCGGCTTGCTGAGCTGAAAACGAAAAAGGCTCCCCGCAGGGAGCCTGTTAATCACAAACAAAGGAGGAAAAAACGTGGTTTTTCCTCCTTTGTGATCATCAGCCGAAAATCAATAAATTGATTTTCCTTATTTTTTATATTTTGCCAACGGCGAGCCAGGCAACGCCATCAGGCTTGTCATAAACAACAAGGCTCCCCGCAGGGAGCCTTTTGCATAGTGCAACAGCTGGCGAAGATTACAGAACGTCTACCGCGTTCAGATCTTTGAAGGCCTGCTCCAGACGCGTCACCATACTGGTCTGCGCTGCGCGCAGCCAGACGCGTGGATCGTAGTATTTCTTGTTCGGCTGATCGGCGCCTTTCGGGTTGCCCAGCTGGCCCTGCAGGTAAGCTTCGTTCGCTTTGTAGTACTGCAGGATGCCGTCCCAGGTCGCCCATTGGGTGTCGGTGTCGATGTTCATCTTGATCACGCCGTAGCTGACGGACTCTTTGATTTCCGCATCGCTGGAACCGGAACCGCCGTGGAACACGAAGTTCAGGCTGTTATGCGGCAGGTTGAATTTCTCGGAAACGTATTTCTGAGAATCGCGCAGGATGGTCGGAGTCAGCTTAACGTTACCTGGCTTGTACACGCCGTGCACGTTACCGAACGAGGCTGCGATGGTGAAGCGTGGGCTGATGGCGTTCAGTTTTTCGTACGCGTAAGCCACGTCTTCCGGCTGGGTGTACAGCGCGGAAGCGTCCATATGGCTGTTGTCCACGCCGTCTTCTTCACCGCCGGTGCAGCCCAGTTCGATTTCCAGCGTCATGCCGATTTTGGCCATGCGCTTCAGGTAGGCGCTGCAGATCTCGATGTTTTCTTCCAGAGATTCTTCAGACAGATCGATCATGTGGGAAGAGAACAGCGGTTTGCCGGTAGCGGCGAAGTGCTTCTCGCCGGCGTCCAGCAGGCCGTCCAGCCATGGCAGCAGTTTCTTCGCGCAGTGGTCGGTGTGCAGGATCACCGGCACGCCGTAGTGTTCAGCCATCTGGTGAACGTGGTGTGCGCCGGAGATAGCGCCCAGAATCGCAGCGCCCTGAGGCACATCGGTCTTCACGCCTTTGCCGGCGATAAACGCTGCGCCGCCGTTGGAGAACTGAACGATGACCGGCGCGCGCACTTTAGCCGCGGCTTCCAGCACTGCGTTGATGGAGTCGGTACCCACGCAGTTTACCGCTGGCAGCGCAAAGTTGTTCTCTTTAGCAACTGCGAAGACTTTCTGAACGTCATCACCCGTGATGACACCCGGTTTTACGAAATCAAAAATTTTAGACATGTTACTTTGTCCTGTTTCGTCGGCCGTAGATGGATGTAAATCGATGTTTTCACGCCGCGCAGCGTTAGCCGCGCGGTATAAAACAAACGGGCGGCTTTCGCCTCCCGTTGTCTGAATTACTGCTTAGCGCGCTCTTCCAGCATCACGACTGCAGGCAGCGGTTTCCCTTCAACGAATTCCAGGAATGCGCCACCGCCGGTGGAGATGTAGGAAATTTTGTCAGCGATACCGAACAGATCGATGGCTGCCAGAGTGTCGCCGCCGCCAGCGATAGAGAAAGCGTCGCTATCGGCGATCGCGCGGGCGACAATTTCGGTGCCCTTACGGAAGTTAGGGAACTCGAATACGCCAACCGGGCCATTCCACAGAATGGTCTTGGCGTTCTTCAGGATAACAGCCAGACGCTCGGCAGAGACGTCGCCCATATCCAGAATTTGCTCGTTGTCCTGGATCTCGCTCGCCGGCTTCACGGTCGCGGTTGCGGTTTCGGAGAACTCGGTCGCTACGCGCACATCGGTCGGCACCGGAATGTCGCAGGTTTCCAGCAGTTTCTGCGCGTTCGGGATCAGGTCAGGTTCGTACAGGGACTGGCCCACGTTGTTGCCCTGCGCCGCCACGAAGGTGTTGGCGATGCCGCCGCCGACGATCAGCTGATCGGCGATTTTGGACAGGGAATCCAGCACGGTCAGTTTGGTGGACACTTTAGAACCGCCCACGATGGCGACCATCGGACGGGCCGGGTTGCCCAGCGCTTTGCCCAGCGCTTCCAGTTCGGCGGACAGCAGCGGGCCGGCACAGGCGACAGGCGCGAACTTGCCCACGCCGTGGGTGGAAGCCTGCGCGCGGTGCGCGGTGCCGAATGCGTCCATCACGTACACGTCGCACAGCGCCGCGTATTTCTTGGACAGGGTTTCGTCGTCTTTCTTCTCGCCCTTATTGAAGCGGACGTTTTCCAGCACCACCAGTTCGCCTTCGGCGACGTCGACGCCATCCAGATAATCCTTCGCCAGACGCACTGGGGATTTCAGGTGGTCTTTCAGGTAGTTGACCACAGGCAGCAGGGAGAATTCTTCGTTGTACTCGCCTTCGGTAGGACGACCCAGGTGGGAGGTTACCATCACGCGGGCGCCTTGCTTCAGCGCAGCTTCGATAGTCGGCAGGGAAGCGCGGATACGCGCGTCGGAAGTCACTTTACCGTCTTTTACCGGCACGTTCAGATCGGAGCGGATCAGTACGCGTTTACCCGCCAGATCCAGATCGGTCATCTTAATTACAGACATGGTGAACCCTCTTTATTGAATCTCTATAAAATTGCCTGAGCAGCGCGCCAATCACGCCGGCGCCGCCGTACTAGAAACCGCTGGCGGCCATTGCCCGTGTTGTATCCAACATCCGATTGGCAAAGCCCCATTCATTGTCGCACCAGACCAAGGTCTTTATCAGGTGCTGCCCGCTGACCCGGGTCTGCGTACCGTCGACGATAGCGCTGTGCGGGTCATGGTTAAAATCGATCGAGACCAATGGTAATTCCGTGTAGTCAACTATACCACGAAATGATTCCCGTGCGGCCTTTTGCAACAGCTGGTTGACCTCCGCCACCTTCACCGCGGCGCTCACGCTGACGCTCAGATCGATAGCCGTCACGTTGATGGTCGGCACGCGCACCGAGATAGCCTCGAAGCGATCGCAAAACTGCGGGAAGATACGGGTGATGCCCGCGGCCAGCTTGGTATCGACCGGAATGATCGACTGGCTCGCCGCGCGGGTGCGCCGCAAATCCGCGTGATACGCGTCGATCACCGGCTGATCGTTCATCGCCGAGTGAATGGTGGTCACGGTGCCGGATTCGATGCTGTAGGCGTCATCCAGCAGCTTGATCACCGGAATAATGCAGTTGGTGGTGCACGAGGCGTTGGACACGATGCGATGTTCCGCCAGCAGCGTCTGATGGTTGACGCCGAACACGATGGTGGCGTCCAGATCGTTGCCGCCCGGGTGGGCGAACAGCACTTTCTTCGCCCCCGCCGCCAGATGGGCTTCGCCATCCGCCCGGCTGCCGTACACGCCGCTGCAGTCCAGCACCACGTCGACGCCCAGCTCGCCCCAGGGCAACTGCTCCACCGCCGGCTGGTGCAACAGGCGAATCGCGTCGTCTCCGACGCTCAGCGTGTCGCACTCCTGCCGCACATCCCAGGCGAAGCGGCCGTGGCTGGAATCGTACTTCAGCAGATGGGCCATGCCTTCGGCGTTCGCCAGCTCGTTGATCGCCACCACGGAGATTTCCGCCCGTCGTCCCGATTCGTACAGTGCGCGCAATACGCTGCGGCCGATGCGGCCAAAGCCGTTTATCGCTATGCGGATGGTCATGCTGCTCCTGAAAAAGGGCCGTCCACGCCGGGTGACTCACCGGCGCCGCCCGGCGCTGACTGGTTGTCTCACTAACCCGCATAGAGTAGTGGATCGTACCGCCCGCTGTGAATCGCCGAGTTTGCATTATTCCCGCGCTTCAGCGGTTTTTCACCGCCGTCACATCGGCATTTCTGTTGAAGAGTGCTCCAACTGAAACGCTTCAGCTGAGCATAAACCAAAGTTTTGGCAAAAGGAACAGGTGCAACAGTTCCTCAGGTAACGGAGGGGAGTTTTACGAGCATAAGATGATCTGGCGCACATTTTTGGCCTCAAGACCGCGACGGATTTTCGCTCGCCGGCCCCGTTTCGCCATAGTGCTCACGAAAATAGTCGCGCAAAAATTCGACCGTCACCCGCACTTTCGCCGACGTTGCCAGCCGGGAAACGTATACCGCTAGCGGTTTAACTCTGTAAACGAAGCGCCCGCATCGGCGGGCGTCCTGGTTAGGCTTTCGGGAATATCCACAGATGCTCGGCCGGCAGGGAGAGCCGGCACAGCGCCCGATCGCGCGCCTCGTGGCCATAGGCGCGTACCACGAAGTCTTCGGCCACGGTGCGGAACAGGTATTCCCAGCGATCGCCGAGATACATGCTGGTCAACAACGGCAGCTCAAGCTGGTTGCCCTGCGGATCTTCGCCCAACTGCACGCGCTCCACGCGGATCACCGCCGTGCCCTCCTGCCCGACCTGCACGCCTGCGCCCGCTTTGCCCCACAGAGCCCAATCCTTGCCTTCGATGCGCGCCCGGTCGCCTTCCAGCGCGACAACCTTGCCCGGCAAGCGGTTGTTGCTGCCCATGAACTCGGCGGTGAACAGCGTGGTGGGCGAGCCGTACATCTCCTGCGGCGTGCCCTGCTGTTCGATTTTGCCGTTATTGAGCAGCAGGATGCGATCGGAAATGGCCATCGCCTCGTTCTGATCGTGGGTCACCATCAGCGCCGACAGACCGAGCTTGATGATCAGCTCGCGCAGGAATACCCGTGCCTCTTCGCGCAGCTTGGCGTCGAGATTGGACAGCGGCTCATCCAGCAGGATCACCGGCGGGTTGTAGACCAGCGCACGCCCGATCGCCACGCGCTGCTGCTGGCCGCCGGAAAGCTGGTGCGGGTGCCGCTTGGCTAAATGCCCCAGCCCGAGCTGATCCAGCACCGCCTGTACCCGCTGGGCGATTTCCGCCGAGCCGGTCTTACGCAGCTTCAGCGGGTAAGCGACGTTCTCAAACACCGTTTTATGCGGCCACAGGGCATAGGACTGAAACACCAGCCCCAGGTTGCGCTCTTCGGCGGGAATTTCGCTGCGCGCGCTGCCGTTGTACACCGCGCTGTTGCCGATGACGATCCGCCCCTGGCTCGGTTTCTCCAGCCCGGCCACCGCCCGCAGCAGCGTGGTTTTGCCACTGCCCGACGGGCCCAGCAGCGAGACCACTTCGCCCCGTTTCAGATCCATCGACACCCCTTTCAGCACCGGGTTGTCGCCATAGGTCAAATGCAGATTCTCTACCGAAAGTTCAATCATGTAATTTCACTCCAAAGCGCAAGGCGATCCCCAGCCCCAGCACCACCAGCAGAATATTGATGAACGACAGCGCGGCGACGATATCGATAGCGCCCGCGGCCCACAGAGAAACCAGCATCGAGCCGATGGTTTCCGTGCCCGGAGACAGCAGATACACCCCGGTGGAATATTCGCGTTCAAAAATCAGGAACATCAGCAGCCAGGAGCCGATCAGGCCATAGCGCGACAGCGGAATGGTGACGTGGCGGGTGATCTGGCCGCGGCTGGCGCCGGCGCTGCGCGCCGCCTCTTCCAGCTCCGGCCCCACCTGCAGCAACGTGGAAGAGATCAGCCGCAGGCCGTAGGCCATCCACACCACGGTGTAGGCCAGCCAGACGCTGAATATGGTGCTGCGCAGCGAACGCAGCCAGACAATCCAGTTAGCACGCAGCCATTCGGCCATCGGCAACGCCGACAGCCAGCCTTCCTTGAGCGATTTGTCCAGCCACATCGGCAGGAACAGGAACACCCACAGGAATGCCAGACCGGCCAGCAGCCCCGGCACCGCGCGCGGCACCAGCACGCTGTAGTCGAGGAAGCGCGTGGCGCCATCCGGCTTGCGGTGCATCGCGATGCCGATAAACAGGTAGCACGCCACCGCCAGCGCTCCGCCGATCACCCCGATCGCCATCGAGTTGACGATGGCGCGCAGCAGGTTGGGCTGCGCCCAGATAGTGCGAAAGGTGTTGATCGACAGTTCGTCCCAGACAGACACGCCCACGCCCCAGTTGGAGATAAAGGCGCGCAGCACCACGCCGATCAGCGGCACGCCGATGGTCACGGTCAGCCAGAACACCACCACCGCGCCGGCCACCCAGCGCCATTTACCCAGCGGCAGAGCGCGGGCCTGCGAGGCTTTGCCCTTGACGGTGACAAAGCGGTTGGCAGTGCGCATCAGCCGGCGCTGCAGCATCACCAACGGAATAGTGATGCAAATCAGCACCACCGCCACCGCCGCCATCAGATGGTAAGACGGCGTGCCCAGCTTGTTGGTCAACTGGTACAGGTAGGTCGCCAGCACCAGGTTGCCTTCCGGATCGCCCAGCACCAGCATCAGGCCGAACACTTCCAGCCCGAGGAAGAACAGCAGCACCCCGGCGTACAAGATAGACGGCCGCACCATCGGCAGACTGACGGCGGTCATCACCTGCAGCGGCGTGGCGCCGGCGGTGCGCGCCGCTTCTTCAACGTCGGAGCCCACGCTGCGCAGCGCCGAGGAGATGTACAGATACGCGTGGGGCACGTGCGTCAATCCGGCTATCACCACGATGCTGGCCATTGAGTAGATGTTCCACGGCACGAAGCCCAGCAGCGCCTCCGCCCACAGCGAGAAGAAGCCTACCGGCCCCGCCGCCACCACGTAACCGAAACCCAGCACCATCGGCGACACGAAGATCGGCACCAGAATCAGCGGTTCGATGATTCGCCGCCCCGGCAGATCGGTGCGCACCATCAGGAAGGCCAAAATACCACCGAGCGGGATGGCGATAATCACCAGGCCGAATGCCAGAATAAAACCGCTTTTCAGCGCCTTGTAGAAATCCGGGTCGGTAAAGATGAACTCGAAGGCCTCAAGGCTGAAGACCTTGGAAGGAGAGAAAAACGGTGCCGAGAGGAAGCTTTGAATGATGATAAACGACAGGGGGACATAGATAACCAGCGCGGTTATCAACACCACCAGGCCGCGCGGCAGGCTCTGCCACTTTCTGCGCCATGCTTGCATAAATGCTCCCTATGGTTGTAAACGACGACCAAAGGGCGCACGCCCGTGCGACAGGCGCGCGTCCGAATGCAGTCCCTGTTATTTCGCCGCGGCGGCGCGCCATTGTTTGATGTAGTCGAGACGCTTGGCCGGCTGCAGATATTCCAGCAGGCTGTCATCGACCGGGATCGGCTTGAGCGCGTTACCCAACAGCTTGGTCATGCCATCGATGTCGTTCTTGCCTTCGATGTCGTTGCGGATCGAGGGGATATCCGCCTGATTGGCGAGAATATTTTGCCCTTTCTCCGACAGCACGTAGTCGAACCACAGCTTGGCGGCGTTAGGGTTGCCGGCCTCTTTGCTGATGAAGCTCACGCGCGACAGCACCAGGGTATAGTCTTTCGGATAGACAATGCCGAGCGACGGGTCGCTCTTGGCGCGGGCCTCGGCGTATGAACCGAGGATATTGAAGCCGATCAGGTTTTCACCGGAGGAAACGCGTTCCATCATGGTGCCGGTGGAGGATTGCACCGCCAACCCGCCCTTGGCCACATCGGCCAGCGTTTTGAAGTAGTTAGGATCGGCCTTGAAGTCCTGCACCGACAGCATGAAGCCGACGCCGGATTTTTCGATGTCGTAGGTGGTGACTTTCTTCTTGAATTTGTCCGTCTGGCCGGCGATCAGCTTGGCCAGCGCCGCATGCGAATCCGGCACATCGCCTTGCGGGATCAGGCGTTTGTTATAGATAAACACCACCGGCTCGTAGGTGGTGCCATACACCTTCTCTTGCCATACCGCCCATTTCGGCAGCTGAGCCTGCTCGGGGGAGGCATATTCCTGCGCGTAATCGCCCGCCAGTTTCAAAATGGTGTCCATCGACGAGCTCCACACCACGTCGCCACTGGTGCCGCCGGCCGCCTGCTCGCTGATAAAGCGGTTATACAGTTCGGTGCTGTTCATGTCGTTGTATTCGACCTTGATGCCCGGATACAACGCCTCAAACCCCTGGATCAACGGCGCCGCCGCCTTGGTGTCGGTGGTCGAGTAAATCACCACCTTGCCTTCTTTCTTCGCGCCGTCGACCAGTTTCTGATAGTCGGCGGGGTAGCCCGCCGGGAAGGCCGCATAGGCGGAAACGGAGCCCAGCAAGGTGATTGCCGCTACGGTCGCGCTGATTTTTTTCATCATCATCATCCATCCCCTGATCACATTTAATAAACTAAAAATTAACATATAGTTAATAACTGTGACGAGGCAACGGCGTTGCTTTGTTATCTTTCGGTTTTGTGAGGTTGGACGTTTTTCAGCCAATAAAAAGCCCGGCAGCGCGGGCTTTACGGCGCTTCCAGTCGCAAACTATTCGGCCAGGCGAGAACGCCGCAGCAGGCGAATTCGCTGTACGATGGCGACCCCCAGCAGGGTCAGGGCAAACCCCGCCAACTGCACCAGCGACAGCGCCTCGCCAAACAGCGCATAAGCCTGCAGCGCTGCCGCCGGCGGCACCAGCAGCATCAGCGCGGTAATGCGAGTCAAATCGCCGTGGCGCACCATCCAGATGAACAGCGCGGTGCCGCCCAGCGACAACACGCCGGCCGACCACAGCAGCGAGAACCACAGCGTCGGCGAATTGTCCCAGGCGCCGGAGCCCATCACGGCCGCCAACGCGCCGGTCACGATCGCCGCGCCGAGGTGCTGAATGGCGCCCGCCGCCCGCAGATCGGCCGCCGCCAGCGAAGACTTCTGCACCATGATGCCGATCGTCAGCGCGACGATGCTGCCAAACCCCATCAGGATCGGCAACAGCGCCATATTGCCGACATCAATGCCGGTCAGCCGGGGAGAAAGCACCAGCGCAACGCCGATAAAGCCGATCGCCAGCCCGGCCCAGGAGCGCAACCCTATCGATTTGCGCAGCACCAACGCGAAAATCAGCGCGGTGAACAGCGGCTGCAAGCCGCCGATCAGCGACATCACCCCGGCCGCCAGGCCGTTCGCTACCGCCCACCAGCTTGCAGCGAGATAAACGCCATTCATCAACATGCCGGTCAGCAGGTGCATCACGAACTGCCGCCCCTTGGGCCAGGCGCAATGCAATGCCAGCAAAGCGAATACCGCGGCGGCGATCAAAAAGCGAAAGGTCAGGAAAAGGTTGGGATCGGCATGATCCGCCACCGCCCGCGCGGCAATAAAACCCGTCGACCAAATTAATATCAGGAAAAACGGCGCGATAAATGCCTTTCGCCGATCGCGTTTTTCACGCGGGGTTATTTCCATATCACTACCTGAAAAAATGCGGTTGATGAATAAAGGCATACTAACCAATTTAACACGGGCTTAACAGTGCCGAGCGGACGCCCAAGTTCAGATGGTGCACATAATTACCGGTGAATAATGAAGTTTCAATTTCATATAATTCATCAAGCTTATAATTAATTACGCTACGTTACGACAATGTAAATTAATTGCTACATCGGGTGTAAATATTCCCCTCTTGGCGACATTGTCGGGATAATTCCCCTTTGCTAGCCTTTCTGAAGCCATTTAATTAACGGGACTGACTCATGGCCGAAATCACTGACTTTATGAAACTGGATATGCGTATTGGCGAAATTATTTCCGTGGAATATAACGACAAGGCGTTAAAACCCGCCTATAAGCTGCGCATTGATTTCGGCGAGGAAATTGGCATTAAAAACAGCTCGGCACAATTATGCGAAAACTATCAGGAAGATGACCTGCTTGGCAGAAAAGTCATCTCCGTCGTTAATTTCCCCGCCAGGCGGGTTGCCGGATTTAAATCCGAAGTGCTGGTTCTTGCCGCGGTCACCAGGGATCAAGGCACCGTCTTGCTGAAACCCGATTTCGACGTGGAGATCGGCAGCAAGATTTTATAACCGCCCCATCATTCGTGAGGCCACCGAGAAATGCGACAGTTATCTCTGCTTGATGAAGTTAAGAAGGCATACCAGGAACACCGTTCAGCCTTTATCCCCGGCGCTACCATGCAGGCAATCCTGCTGGCGCTGGGCGCGCGGCCGGAAGATTTCGCCAGGCTGCAGCAGGTCAGCGCCAATCTGGCGGATGATCCCACGCTGCCTTTCCGCAAGTCCAGAAACGGCCGCTTCTGTTTCGACTTCGATCGCGCCCGGATTGAGCGGCTGGAGTTCCAACCTTTCGTGCTCTCGGTCGAGGAAGACTTCATCCGCTACGATTCAGGAAAGGTGCGCCATTTCCGCGGCATCAACGACGATCTGCAGTTGAATACGGCCTTTCAGGCGCTGATGAAATTCAAAGCCTACGTGATCGATGGCGTGGGCGTGACGCCGCGCCCCCGGCTTAATCAGAAGATCAACAAGTTCGTCTGCACCGTATTCAACCTGCGCACCGTCACCACGCCGCAGATGCTGGGCGAACCGGCGCTGGAAGGCGTGCACAGCGACGGCGTCGACCACACCATGACAACCTTCCTCGGCTGCGACAACATGACCGACGACAGCGCCAAGACCTTTATTCACGATATGCGCGAAACCAGCGGGATCAAATTCGATCGGGCCCGGCCGGAATGGATTTTGGGCGAAATACAGCATCGGCATTTCCTCGACACCCTGCTGATTGTCGACCACGAGCGCAAACACAGCCTCTCTCCGGTGAAAGCGCAGGACAAACGTAAGGATTCAACCCGCGATATGCTGATCTTTTTCACCCGCAAACCGGTCGAAGACGGCCACGTCTCCTTCGCGTATGACTCTTTCAAGCCGCATATCGAAATCCCGCTGTCGATAGACATGGTGGCGCGCGCGAGCTAACGCGCTGCCGGGCCGGCCGCCATGATCCCTCTGTGCGGCCGGTTCACGCCAGGATAAACAGCGCTGGATTAATCAGGTTTTTGTCGCCGAATTATTATATCCTGCCGGACGAAAATTTTTGCGGGCGCTCGCTGCCCCACGCGCCAGCCCTCTGCAGGCGGGCCGTTTATTTCATGAATACAGGCAGTGCCATACCGTTATGACCAAGAGTTTATCCCCGAAAGACATTATCGCCCTGGGCTTTATGACCTTTGCCCTGTTTGTCGGCGCCGGCAACATCATTTTCCCGCCGCTGGTGGGGCTGCAGTCCGGCGAACATCTGTGGCCGGCCGCCCTCGGGTTTATGGTGACCGCCGTCGCCCTGCCGGTGATCGCCGTGATCGCGTTGGCGCGCGTCGGCGGCAGCATCAGCCTGCTTACCGGCCCCATCGGCCGCACCGCCGGCCTGCTGCTGGCGACCGTCTGCTATCTGGCGCTCGGCCCGCTGTTCGCCACGCCGCGAACCGCCAATGTCTCTTTCGCCCTCGGCATTGCGCCTTTCACCGGCGACGGCGCCCTGCCGCAGTTCATCTACAGCCTGCTGTTCTTTACCCTGGCGATGCTCGTGTCGCTGTATCCCGGCCGCTTGCTCGATAACGTCGGCCATATTCTGGCGCCGCTGAAAATTCTGGCGCTGGCCGCGCTCGGCATCGCCGCCCTGATCTGGCCCGCAGGCGCGCCGCTCTCCGCCGTCGGCAGCTATCAGGCCGCGGCGTTTTCCACCGGCTTCGTGCAGGGTTATCAAACCATGGACACGCTGTCGGCGCTGATGTTCGGTTCGATTATCGTTACCGCCGCCCGCTCGCGCGGCGTCAGCGACAGCGGGTTGCTGCTGCGTTATACGCTGTGGGCCAGCCTGATCGCCGGCGTCGGCCTGACGCTGGTCTATATCTGCATGTTCAAACTCGGCGCCGGCAGCGGCAGCCTGATCGAGAATGGCGCTCAGGATGGCGCGGCAATCCTGCACGCCTATGTACAGCACACCTTCGGCGATCTGGGCAGCGTCTTTATGGCGGTGCTGATGTTCATCGCCTGCCTGGTAACGGCGGTTGGCATGACCTGCGCCTGCGCGGACTTTTTCTCACGCTACCTGCCGCTCTCTTATCGCGCGCTGGTGGTCATCCTCGCCCTCTTCGCCATGCTGGTTTCCAACATGGGGCTGGCCAATCTGATCCGCGTCTCACTGCCGGTGCTGACGGCGATCTACCCGCCCTGCATCGCGCTGGTGTTGCTCAGCTTCAGCCAGAACCGCTGGCGCAGCGCCAGGCGCGTCTTCGCGCCGGTGATCGCCACCAGCCTGGTGTTCGGCCTGGCCGATGGCCTGAAGGCTTCAAGCTTCAGCGGCCTGCTGCCCGCCTGGTTCGATAAGCTGCCGCTGGCCGAGCAGGGTCTGGTCTGGCTGCAGCCTACGCTGTTGGTGCTGTTGCTGGCGGCGGCTTACGACCGGTTGCGCAGCGCCGAAAGCGTCAAGGCCGCGTCGTAAGCGCGATTTCCGCCCATAAAAAAAGCCGGTCATGATGACCGGCTTTTTTATCGGCTTGCGCCCGGCGGCTTACTTCAGCAGCGCCTGCGCCTTCGCCACCACGTTGTCCACGGTGAAGCCGAACTCGGCGAACAGCTGCTCCGCCGGCGCCGACTCACCGAAGGTGGTCATGCCCACGATGGCGCCGTTCAGGCCCACGTACTTGTACCAGTAGTCCGCGATACCCGCTTCCACCGCCACGCGCGCCGTTACCGCCGCCGGCAGCACCGACTCGCGGTACGCCGCATCCTGCTTGTCGAACGCGTCGGTCGACGGCATCGACACCACGCGCACCTTGCGGCCCGCCGCGGTCAGTTTGTCCGCCGCCTCCACCGTGATGCCCACTTCGGAGCCGGTGGCGATCAGGATGACGT